>JAQTTZ010000019.1 GCA_028710485.1 Bacteriovorax sp.
CCTGGATTCCTACTCGATGTCAATGGAAACACAAGAGTCGGCGATTATCTAATAAATGATAATGAATCATACTTCGGCAAGGGAAGTATTCTCGTTTCAGGTGGGGCGGTTACAGATACCGGTGTTTTAACCGCTGGCAATCTTTTATTTGCAACGAATGCGGGGGCCGGGAATTATGAGCGAATGAGAATTGATTCTTCGGGGAACGTCGGGATTGGTACGACAACACCAAACGCAAAGTTAGATGTTGCGTTTTTAGCAGGGAGTACTGGGGGAATTTTTCAGGCAGGTGAGTTTGGAGTAGGGCAAGGGGCGACAGGTGATTACTCGGTTGCAATCGGTGATAAAAATACAGCAAGCGGGTACAGAGCAGTAGCATTAGGAGGTGTTTTTAATGTTGCATCGGGCTCTGATTCATTTGCTTTAGGATCAAATATGACGGTGAGTGGAAGTAATTCCTTTGGTATAAATCTAGACTATACGGACAGGACCGTGTCTGCTTCGAATGTAATGGCCATAACGGGAGGCAACGTCGGGATAGGGACAACGAATCCGGCGACAACTTTGGTTGTAAACTCTGCCGGAAATACTTACTCTACTATTGATCGACCTGCAGGGAGTTTCGGAATTCAAAGATTTTCATCCTCAACTGTTCGGCGATGGGAAATCGGCGCTGACAACATTGCGGAAGGTGGATCCAATGCCGGATCTAATTTTAATATTTGGTCTTTCAATGATGCTGGCGGCAATCTCGGAAGTCCCTTAACTATACAGCGTTCCACGGGTAACGTCGGAATAGGAACAGCAACACCATCAAGTGCTTTTGGTCATACATTACAATTAAATAATGCTACTGGAACTTCGTTATCTATAAAAAATTCAACTAAGCAATTCGAGTATGGAGTGTCTGGCAGTACCTTGTATATGGCCTATGATGCGACGGTCGGTGCACATAGAATGGTCGTCGATACTGCCGGTAATGTCGGAATAGGAACAACTACTCCTGGAGCTTTGCTACATGTGGCAGCAGGTACATCCAATGCAAGTATGGGAGCATCCTACTTATTTAACAATGCTAGCTCGGTCTTACAGGACTCCAACGGAGGAGCATACGTAACAAGTATTTTAGCTGATAGTGCGATTGTAACTAAAACCTCAGTAATTGCAGGGACTGTGTCGGCGATCTCAGATGCTCGAGTTAAAAATATTCAAGGTCGTTCAAACTCAGTCGAAGATTTGGAAAAACTGATGAAGATCCAAATTACAAATTATAAATATATAGACGAATTCAGACAGGGCCCTGCCGTCCATAAAAAAGTCATTGCACAACAAGTTGAGCAGATTTTACCAGAGGCCACAATCAAAAGGACAGATTTTATTCCTAATATTTATTCAGCTTCGGCTTCAGTTAAATACTCGGGACTAGAGGCCATTATCATGCTTGAAAAATGGAAGAAAATTGAGGTGGGCGACAAGCTACTTATCTACAACGTAAAAAATGAAACTTTTCATGTCATCGTTAAGTCCATTGCTGGTTCGAGCTTCACTGTTAAGGGCCTCCCCGAAGATAAGGCAGGAAAAAAACTTTTTATCTATGGCAAAGAAGTCAGTGATTTTAGATCAGTCGATTATGATGCAATAAGTATGTTAAACGTGAGTGCTACTCAGGAACTGGCAAAACAGCTTGAAGAACAAAAGAAAGCAAACGCAGTGCTAAGAGAACGTCTTGATAAAATCGAAAAGATGCTCAGGAAACATTGAAGAATCACTTGCAAGTTTATTGATTAAAATAAGTAGGTTTTTCTGTATAATGGGCCTTCCTGTTGTGACAGACTCCATTCTGATAATATACTTTTCCCTCATCAGCGAGGATCATTTTGATGAGTTCCAATAAGCGTGTTTTTAAGACGGTTTCCGTTTGTTTTTCATTTTCGGGTACACCTGATTTAAAAACTCGTTTGATGTTATTGGTGGTGTGAACTAAATCCTGAGTGAGATGATAATAAGTGACAACTTTTTCCCCAGAACGAATTTGTAAAATATCTTTTATAATCTCATCATAAAGTTCACTTGTACCATAGCTCCAGCTTTCAATATATTTTCCACTTGGGATTATAAAATCCATCAGGTCAGGAAGCGAATAAGCAATGATTCCATCTGAATCAGACCATCTTGAATCTTTATTTGTAAATGGTGTTCCCTTTTTCAATTTAAAACGAATAGGAATAAGCCCATAGTTAAATGTCGAAACAGGTGAAATTGTCGCCCAAACTCCGGTACTTGTTTTGTAGGGATTTGGGTTATTTCTCCAAATCTCCCCGTCAGGGAGATGGCGTTGTATATTTTGAAGTTTAGCTAAAGGACCCCAGCTATACAGTACATCGGGCCTACAATTTCGTTCAATCATTATTTCATAAGAAAAGACGGTCTCATCATTTTCTAAGCATTTTAAAAAATAAGTATCGTCATTATTCGTCACAATCGTTTCTTCAGACCACAAATGTAAAAAACTTTCCAAGGGCGCATTTAGTCCTTGTGCTAACAGGTTGTTAAAGTAAGCGCTTTCCTTAAGTGATAGTGAATTAGTTATTGAATCTTCACTAGGACAAACAGATTCATCGGGAGATGCTTTTGCGACGCTTGAGAATCTGAAGACTAAAATAAAACAAAATATCAATTTTAAAAAAATATTATTTTTCATATAAAGTCCATCCTGTTTGCATGCGCCCGACTAAGTGAGACTTAGCTCCTAATCTAATTCAGTTTAATATCCAAATTATAGATGAATTTTAGTTCTGAACCTTTGACCATGAAAAAATTTATAGGAGTGTATAGTTTCTAGACGATTCTGGGGTAATTGCCCAAATTTTATAGACGAACTAAATTCTAAAAACACGTCATTTATTTTGTAAATTCTTTTTATGCGTCGGTGATCTGCCTTATGTAAATTATATAGAGGTGTTATATTCCAATCAAAAAATAGTATATTCTCTTGCCAACACTAGAATTTTTAGGATAGATCGAATGGCACATGTAAAATTTTTCATTTTTTTCTGGGCGATTTTAATTCCAGGGTATTGCATCTCGAGAGTTTTAACGCCAACAGAACAGGCAAGAATTGAGCAGAAACTTGCAGCACTACCAATCACACGCCAAAGCATTTGGACTCTACTTTATCCAAAGAACAAAAAAAATCTTTTGCCACTGAAGTTTCAAGAGGAACTCGAAACTATTTTGAAAACTTCTCTGCTAGAGGCAGACACCGAGGTTACTAAGCTTACTCCTGAAATTCGTGCTAAGTTAAAACTTGATAATGGTGTCGCTGCCTTCCACAAGCAAGGAACGATGCTATTTAAAATTAATCCTTCGCGTGCCGGAGATATAAAGGAAAATAAGCAGAACGACAAAATTAGAATGCTTGCGAATTCTCATTATTTCACTCATGCCCATAATATTTTTGTCGCTGATGGGCCGATAAGCAGCGAAGTCAATACGCTCATCCTACTTTTTCATGAACTAAGCCACGCCTCCTTTGATCAGATGATAACCAAGCGTCCAGAGATGTTAGTATCTATGTTACGTAAACTACTTCCAGATGTGACCATTCAAAAACTACTACATATTGGAATAAATGATGTACTTGAAATTGATGGAGATCTTTACGATTTATTTTCCGAGCGTTACGCTTTTGAACTCGAGTATCGAATAAACCGAAATATTTCGGAAGTTACACCGAACTGGCCATCTTTTTACAGATTTAATGATGTTTCTAATGACGAATACCTAGAAGACATCGATAAATTTGTCCGCAGAATTTACAATATCGATCATCCTGCTCTTATGAATATTCCGCTTCAACCAACAGAGCGGCCGTTCTAGCTGTTAATTGTTAATCGCTATTTGATAGAATTCATGAATGGCCTTCCCATTTTTTTAGTTATCGATGTTAAGGCCATTTTTTGCCCTCTAAAAGAGATTGAGGTTCAGAGATATAATTGAGAGATGTTGAAAATTTCTCTCACCTTTACTCTTTGGCTTTCCTTGATAACATCGGTCTTCGGGAGTGATTACTCTTATCTTGATCCTGATCATCTAATTCCAGCTAAATTACTGGCGAGAGCTCTTACTTATTTTGACAGTCATCTTGATAAGATTCCCAATAAACGATTTCTCGGCCTCATTGATTTCAAACAGCATAATTCTCACGAACGTTTTTATATTGTGGATATGGAGTCGGGAAGAGTAGAGAAATATCTTGTGGCCCATGGAAAAAATTCGGATCCCTATTTCACTGGATATGCAAAAAAATTTTCAAATACTAACGATTCCAACATGAGTTCTCTGGGATTTTATCTGACAGCGGAAACTTATAATGGAGTTCATGGTTATTCGTTGCGCTTGGATGGTCTTTCAAGCACTAACTCCAACGCCAGAGCACGCGCAATTGTCATTCACGCGGCCGACTATGTAGCTCCTGGAGATAAAATAGGAAGAAGTTTTGGTTGTCCGGCAGTAGAGTCTCGTTATCATCAGCAAATTATCGACCAAATAAAAGAGGGTTCTCTTTTATATGCCGCTTACTAAATGCTCAATTTTTATTTCAATCTCTTCTTAGCGAAATAATATTTCCTAAAAGACAGAAAATGATTCCGCCAACAATGAGAGGAGTAAAGCGCACATCTTCAAAGATGGAAGAGACGATAACCGCAATCATCGGAGCGATGACACTGGTATAGGCAGCTCGATCGGCCCCCAAGTTTCCAACTAAAGTTTGATAGGCCCAAAAAGCAATCACAGATCCAAACACCGCTAGATAGAGCAGAGAGCAGATAAAACTTAGACTGGTGGGCATGGCAAAGTTTTCATGGCGAACGAGCCCAATCACCAAAGTGCAAAGAGCACCATAGAGCATTCCATAAGAATTGAAGATTATCACCGGAATTTTCAAGAGATGATTTTTGTAAGCGAACATATTTCCAGTAGAGGCAAAAAAGGTTGCAATTATTCCAATCAGAATTCCAGCAACAGGTCCAATTCCTGCATTGAAATCTAAAATTTCTTTCCAGAACAGGAGAGTGATTCCAAAGGCCCCCATCAAACCACCCAAAAAAACATTTTTGGAAATTGGTTTTTTAAACCATAATCGTAGCCCTAACATATTAAAATAAACAAGGGAGGTGAAAGTCAGGGCCACTAGACCAGAGCTCATTTTTTGTTCAGCAATATAAGTCAGAATATAATTGAATGAGAAATTGAATATACCTTGGAGTAAAAAAAAGACATGGTTTTTCAGCGGATAAGAGAGTGGTTTTTTAGTAATAAAATGATTGAAGACGAACATTAAAATGGCCGCTAATAAAAAGCGATAAAAAACTCCAACCACTGGACTGGTGCTGTCGATTTGAAATTTTATAACCAACCATGTTGTGCCCCAAATAAGAGAGCAAATGATAAATAGGAAGTAATTTTTTGATTTCATTTTTTGTCTTTTCTCGAGTGATCCATTAGACTAATCTCGTCACAAGATTACGGCCTCTGGCCCCTGGAGTAAACCTAATGAAAATACTTTTTTTATGTGTTAGTTTTTTTGGTTTTTTTAATTTTGCTCAATCTGCAGAAACAAAAGAATTTGATAGTTCGAGCATTAAAAGACTAGAGATTTCAAATCCTAAAGGTGAAATCTTAGTTGTCACATCTCCGAATTCAAAAAAAATAATTGTAACGATTGATAAAATCCAATTCGATAAACAATGCCACTTTAATCTCTCCAGCAGCTTAGGAACACTTAAAGCGGTCGTTGAACATGAGCATGCTCTTTTTGAGAAGGCCAATTGTATAACTAAACTCAAAATAGAGGTTCCAAATAAAGTGATTGATATTGATGTTTCTTCGGGAAGTTCAAGTATCAAATTAATGGATGCTCAAGGCAAAGTGGATTTTAGTACAGCGACTGGGCCAGTAGAAATTCATGGAGATGCTCTTAAAAATATTGAGGGTAAAACTGCCACGTCCAATATGCGCATTTCTTATAGTAAATGTCCGACTAGGGCCGATATTAATTTAGTCACGGCGACAGGTGACACTGAGATCTATCTTCCGGCCAATTGTAAAATTCGGGTCTCTCATAAGAGTGCGACGGGCGATTTGTTTAATGAGTTAGGTGAAAGTGAGGATTTTCAGGTCCATATCAGCTCTAAGTCGGCCAGTGGAAGTCTAAAAATCAAAAAAAATCAAAAATAATTTTTGGCCAAATTATTATCATTGGTTGATTGTTTTTGTCGGTTTGGAAAAAGCGGCCGAGGCAAAGGCAGAGGCTTAATTCGTGATACACTCTTAAATGTTTTTAGAGCGCAAAGTTTTAGTGGTCTCTAATTTCTTTTATCGATTCAGGAGTTTTTATGTGCGGTTTCGTGGTGATCGAGGGGTCCTTTGATATTTCTACAGCAGATGAATTCAAGCATGACTTTCAAAAGCTGACTCACAGAGGTCCCGATGATCATCAGCTTGTCCCCTTTCCAAAAGGTCTAATTGGCTTTCATCGCTTAGCTATTATGGATTTATCCGATCACGGACGTCAGCCCTTTTATTCAAATTTATCTAATCTCTTAGTTTGTAATGGCGAAATTTATAACTACCCAGCTCTGAAAAAAGAATGCACCAAGCACACTTTCATTTCTTCCTCTGATTGTGAAGTTCTCCTTCCTCTCTATGAGCAATGGGGATTAAAAAAAATGGTGGAGAGTCTCGATGCCGAGTACGCTCTAGTCATCTGGGACAATAAATTAGGTAAGCTGGTTGCAGCACGGGACCCTATGGGAATACGGCCTCTTTTTTATGGAAAAACTAAAAACGGAGGCATTGCTTTTAGTTCTGAAGTTAAAGCTCTTCTAGACTTTTGTGATGAGATCAAACCATTTCCTCCAGGCCATTATTATGACGGTGATCAATTTCATTCTTATTTGGATTTGGGGCAAGTTGAAGAATTTCACACCATTTCCACCAAAGAAATTTTAAAAGGAATCAATACTCGTTTAGTTTCTGCCATTAAAAAAAGACTGCAATCAGACGCTGAAGTGGGATTTCTTTTAAGTGGTGGTCTCGATTCAAGTCTGGTCTGTGCTATCGCTCAAAATTTAAATCCCAAAAAAGCTATTCGCACTTTTTCTATTGGAATGACTGACGATGCGATTGATTCAAAATACGCTCAAGATGTGGCGACCTTTATAGGTTGCAATCACACCAACGTCACAATGACTACCAAGGATGTGGTGGATGCTCTAAGCGAAGTCATTTACCACCTGGAGAGTTGGGATATCACCACCGTTAGGGCCTCCATTGGAATGTACCTAGTGTGTAAATACATTCGCGAAAATACCAAAATTAAAGTTCTTTTATCGGGTGAAGTGAGCGACGAGCTTTTTGGATATAAGTACACAGACTTCGCTCCAAACGCTTCCGAATTTCAAAAAGAGGCCCAGAAACGCATCCGCGAACTCTATCTCTATGACGTCCTTCGGGCCGACCGCTGCATTTCGGCCCACTCAATTGAGGCCAGAGTCCCCTTTAGCGATAGTGATTTCGTGGCCTTTGTCATGGCCATTAATCCCGAATTAAAAATGAACACCACTGGTATGGGAAAATTTCTTTTAAGAGAAGCTTTTAAAGAAGATGGCATCCTTCCTGATCATATTTTATGGCGAGAAAAAGCGGCCTTCTCAGATGCTGTCGGACACAGCATGGTTGATGAATTAAAAGCTCTTGCCGAAAGAACTTATAGCGATGAAGACGTGAAAAATGCGGCCCAAAAATACCCTTACAAAACTCCTTTCACCAAAGAATCCCTGATGTACCGGGATATCTTTGAAAATTTTTATCCCAACCGGGCCGAGTTAATTACTGACTACTGGATGCCGAACTCTTCTTGGGATAATTGCAAAGTCAGCGACCCAAGTGCAAGAGCTCTTCCTAATTATGGAAAAAGTGGCGCATGAGTTATAAGACTGTTTTTGAAAATACTCATTTTATCATTGTAGATAAAGCTCCCCATGTCTTAAGTGTTCCTTCTCGCTTAGGCAGAGAGGATCCCAGGGCCTGTTTAGGTCATATTCTGGAAGCTGATTTAGGGAAGTCTCTTTTTCCAGTCCACCGCCTGGACTATGAAGTTCAAGGATTAATAATCTTTGCGTTAACTCCTGAAGCGGGACGGGCCGCAAATGCATGGTTTGAAAATAAATCTATCCAGAAAACATATTCGGCCATTACCAAATCAAGTGGAGCGTTTGAGATCGGTGCTTCCTATGAGTGGAAGTCTAAACTTTTGCGCGGGAAAAAACGGGCCTACGAGTCTCCTCATGGCAAAGACAGTTTAACTCGGGCAAAATTAATTTCGATTGATGAAAATGGTTTTTCTCATTGGGAACTGATGCCGATTACAGGAAGATCTCACCAGCTTCGCTATGAACTTTTTCGTCACGAGGAAGTGATTGTGGGTGATTCTCTTTATGGATCAATTGAAAAATTTTCGGAAGAGGGAATTGCTTTGAGGGCCTATAAAATAGATTTCTCCAATATTAAAAATCGTGAATTATTTTTTCTTCCTGAAAATATTTGTATAAAAAAATTTTAAAAGAATTGCCATCGTCTTACCTTTCTCCTTATACTGAATTCACTAGGGTATTTTTTTTACTATGAGGGTGAAAAATGGCAAACGTGAAATGCTTTTATAAAAAGCAGTTTTCCTTTCTGGTTATCTTGATCGCAATGTCTGGATTTGGTTCATTTTCTTTTCAAGCAAAAGCAGATACTAATCCCCAAATGATCAATCTTAATATGCAGTTTAAGGCAAAAAACAAAACATTGAAATCTGATCTTTCTATGCCATTTTATCAAACGGCAGAACTCGAAAAACATTTCGATAATAAAAATGTTTTGATTGAAGTTAATCCTCGTCGTGGGAAAAATAGCAACGAAGTCGCTATCGAGATGAGATTTTATAAATCAAGTGGCGCAAAAGCTTTTGCTAAAAAAGAGATTATTGCAAAATTAGGTGAAGAATCGAAAATTACAGTGAAAGGCATGACTGTAAGAGTGACTCCGGTTCTTTAATCATTTAAATAATTTTTGAATTTGCTCAAATAACGGAATAAGTTCTAAGCTGATTAGGGCTATGACTGTGAGTTCGAGCATATGACTTCTGCGGTGATTGATATTATCCAGCAGGAGTTTAGAAATATCGGCCAGATTTTCCAGCTTATTATCAATACTGATCTGCCAATCAGTAAATCTAAATTTTTTCGATGCCATTCTAAAAACTACAGAATGGTAGAGATCTCCAATTACTTTTAAGGAATTTTCAACTGTTTCAACGATCTCGGCAATTTCAATATAATGCTGGCCTGCTTCTAGTGCTAAGACTGTGTAGCGGGTTGAAAAAATACTCATTTTCTTTAATTCAATTGCTGAATAAATTTCGCGCAATTTTTTATCAAGTAAATCATCGTAGTAGCGCATTTCCAGCAACTGGTTCAAAGCAAACTCGATAACATCAGGGATATCCAGTGAACCACTTGGCTCAATGATAAAAGCTGAGTTCCAGTCGATCACGGCCAGATCGTTTTTATAATACTGCAATTTCGTTTCGTATAAGCGCATATTGATCTGAGGTGATAAAGTGTGTTTTTCCTCGGTCAAGATTAGGGCGGCAATATCTTCATCTTCTAAAATTAGTGAAGCGTCTGCATAATCCACGGCAAATTTTTCGATAAAATAGAGAATAAAATCTTCATTTACCTGAGAGTCTTTTATTATATTAACTTTTCCGATGGACTCATGAATTTGTTGACTGAGCTCAGTTGCTCGAGCACGGGCATAAACATCAAGATCATCATAGTCCTGAATTGATCTTGAAAGCACTCGCAGTTGATCAATAGTAGTCCCCTCGGGAATCAGGTATTCGAAGGTGATAGAAAGCGTACCAAAATCCCAAAGTTTGGCACTGATTTCACTGGTAAACTCTCGCCCTTGATCAGAATAGGTGTGTGTTCCAAGAATGATGCTTAAGGGGTCATTGGAAACAATAACTGCCTGGCGGTTAATTTTTTTTAAGCGAAATTTTGACCTCGAGGTCGAGGCAATGGCCAAAATCTTTTCGGCCTTTTCTAAGTCAACTTCTTCTCCGATATCATAGACTCGGTAGACAAGAATGCGGCCTTTGGTAATTGTGTTAGGTATTATTGCAGTCATGGAATAATTCTAGCATAATTCAGATTGTTTCTGATGTGAGAAATTTATGACCTTTTAGGGCTTAATTTTGTTCGTTTTTAATGGTATAGTTGCTTATAAGAATCAGGTATTAATCTTCGAATTTACACACTCTTGTGAGAAAAAATGATCGATCAACCAATTATGCAGAGAATTGAAAAGCTAAAGAATGATTTCAAAAATTTTGGTGAGTGGGAAGCTCGCTACAAACATCTTATTGAGCTCGGCAAAAAAATGCCACCAATGAAAGAAGAATTTAAAACTGAAGAGAATAAAGTGAAAGGCTGCCAGTCTCAAGTCTGGCTTCATGCTGAACTGATTGGAGATAAGATTCATTTTAGTGCAGACAGCGATGCTTCCATTGTGAAGGGGATTGTGGCCCTGCTCGTTTATGTTTATTCCGAATCAACTCCCGATGAAATTCTTATGACTAAGCCAACTTTTTTGGAAGATATTGGTCTGCGGGAACACCTCTCAATGAGTAGGGCCAATGGTCTTACTTCTATGGTAAAGCAAATTTCTTTTTATGCCATGGCCTTCAAAGCAAAACTACAAATGAGTAATCACTAAGAGGATATTATGTTAAATATTTCACGCCCAAGAAGAAACCGTCAAACTCCTGCCATTCGCAATTTAATCCGCGAGACTCATTTATCAACTCATGATTTGATTGCTCCATTGTTTGTGATGGAAGGAAAAAATATTTCTGAACCCATTCTTTCAATGCCTGGGATTTCACGATTATCAATCGATCTTTTAATTCGAGAGTGCAAAGAGCTCTACGATTTGGGTATTCCTTGTGTTTCATTATTTCCGGTGATTGATAATAAATTAAAAGATAGCAGGGCCTCTGAGTCTTATAATCCATCAGGGCTTTACCAACGGGCAATTCGCGAAGTAAAAAATGCCCTTCCTGATTTACTGGTAATGACTGATGTTGCACTTGACCCTTATTCAAGTGACGGACATGACGGTCTAGTTGACCCAAGAACAGGTGAGATTTTAAACGATGCTACTTTGGATGTGCTCGCTAAGATGTCTATCGTTCAAGCAAAATCTGGATCGGATATATTAGGTCCATCAGATATGATGGATGGCAGAGTTGGATTTATCAGAGACGCTCTTGATGAAGAAAATTTAAGCAAAGCTTCGATCATGTCTTACGCTGCTAAGTATGCTTCTGCTTTTTACGGGCCTTTTAGGGATGCGCTTGGATCTGCTCCAAAAAAAGGTGATAAAAAAACTTATCAAATGGATTACGCCAATGTTCGCGAGGCCCTTCGTGAAGCTTATCTCGATGAATCTGAAGGCGCAGATATATTAATGGTGAAGCCCGGCCTGCCGTATCTGGATGTTATCAAAACCCTTCGCGACAACACAACTCTTCCTCTTGCTGCCTACAACGTCAGCGGAGAGTATGCCATGGTTAAAGCTGCCGCTGAAAAAGGCTGGATTGATAATGATTCAGTGATGATCGAAATGCTTTGGAGTTTTAAGCGTGCAGGCTCCGATATGATCCTTACTTACTTTGCTAAAGAAGCAGCTCGTCTCCTTCAAAAACACTAGAAGGTTCCAGGAGACTTCGGGAGGAAACTCTAGAGCCCTGGGACTTTGGTAATTCTCATCACTTTTTCATAAGTGTTGAAATGTGAGTTTGAGAGATGGCGGGACTCCAGGCATTGAGTTTCGTCGTTGAAGACAAAATCTTCTGCACCCTGAACTAATATACCTTCAACTTTTCCTGTATTTTTATTGAAGACAGGAGATCCTGAATTTCCACCATAAGCGTCCAGGTTGGTTGTGAAATAATTTTCACGAAGAAGCCATGAGTGAAATTTTCTTTCACGCTCATTTTCATTCATTCGCGAAACTCTCGCTCCATCAGTGATTTTCATTGGAAGCCCCAGTGGATGTCCAATAACTAAAACGGGAGTATTGAGTTTAACTCTTCCAATTTTTCGATGAGTCAGGGGGGCCCTGTCAGTAACATTGCGGTCAAGTTCAATCACCGCGTAGTCGTTGACTTCTTTGTCATTATAAACATATTTTTGAGCGATAATTTTTTTACAACTATAGACATTACTTTTTTTGAATTGAGTAGTTCCTTCTTTATAATCGAATACCCATTGGTTTGAAGAACATTCTTGCTGATTGAACATACAATGTCCCGCAGTCACCAATTTATTTGGAGCAATTAAAAATCCCGAGCATTCTCCTACGCTGTATTGATCGACGAATCTTTCAGTTGAACATATTTGTGGAATAACTTGTTTTAATTTTTTGAATGGGAAATTGATCAGGCCTGAGTCTTCACGATCAATTGATAGTCGTCTACTAGGAACACGAAGTGCCACTGAGCGGGCCTTCTCTATAAAATCGTGATCGGCATAATCATCAACTTCGTAACGGTCATCATTGCCATAGATTAAATCAGTGGTCTCAAGATCAATGGGACGAGTATTAGCGCTAGAATTCACAGATAATAATAGAGACATTAGTGCAACTGCCTTGGACACTGACATGGTCATAAAAAATCCCCTAAAATAGCGAAAGAAAAGGCCCCCACAGGCATACAATAAGTACAATTAGCTTTTAACTATGGAAAGTGCGTTTGAAAAAATTACCTGTTTTAACTTAAGTCTGTAGTTTTTGCATGTTACAATCATCCTGTCTTAATCGTGCTTGTAATGGAGCCCCCTATGCAGACTATTGCTCTAAACGTTTTTCAACATAAATCCCAATTTGGCCTTAAAAGTTATCTAGAGAGATCAGATGTCGAAGTCTTTTTTAATGACTCTCTCGATTTGATTTATCCAGGAATGATTAGAAAAAAATTTCAAACGATTGAAGAATTAAATTCGGTAATAGGCATGCACTTAAAGGATTTAGAAAGACTTTTAAGGCTTGTTCAAATAGTGGGGACAGAATCCTCTCGCATTATAGGTGAATACAGCAATCAAATTATTCCGATGAGTATTGAAATAGAAAAAGATGCCAAGGCCTTGCTCTCTGGGGATCCAGCTGCAAAGGATTTAATTGAAGTTCTTCTTTGTTATCCCGGTCTATTTGCAATTACTGCCTACAGATTAGCGCATTTCTTGTATCGACAAAAAATATCGATCATTCCCCGCCTTATCAGTGAGATCGCTCACGAGAAAACAGGAATTGATATTCATCCCGGGGCCGTTATTGGAGAGTCTTTTTTTATTGATCATGGAACGGGAGTTGTGATTGGTGAGACTGCCGTGATCGGTAATCATGTTAAAATTTACCAGGGTGTTACTCTTGGAGCTTTAAGTATTGATAAAAAATTAGCTGAAACCAAAAGACACCCGACAATTAATGATCATTGTGTAATTTATTCGCATGCAACTATACTAGGTGGAGAGACAATAATAGGTGAACATAGCGTGATCGGCGGTAACGTGTGGATGACCAAAAGTGTTCCGCCCGGATCAATCGTTTACCATAAAAGCGAAGTTAAATTAGATCAAAAGATTGTAAAAGATATTAATCAGCAGGAGGAACTTAGCTATGAAATATAAAAATATATTAGAAACTATTGGACGCACACCAATTGTTAAAATCAATAAACTTTTTCCAGAGGCCACTAAAAAAAATATTGAAGTCTATTTAAAACTTGAAAGAAGCAATCCGGGTGGATCAATTAAAGATCGTATTGCTCTGGCAATGGTTGAAGATGCTGAAAAAAGTGGACTGCTCAAAAAAGACACCTTAATTATTGAGCCAACCTCGGGGAACACGGGAGTGGGCCTTGCGATGGTGGCCGCAGTAAAAGGTTACCGCATAATTCTTACTATGCCAGAGAGTATGAGTATTGAGCGCCCTCGTTTAATGGCACTCTACGGGGCTGAGATAATGCTCACGCCTAAAGAGAAAGGAATGAAAGGGGCGATTGAGCGAGCTCGTGAATTAGTAAGCGAAAATACTAATTCCTGGATGCCAATGCAATTTGAAAACAGGTCCAATGTAGAAGCTCATCGCCAAACTACGGCCAAGGAAATTGCTGAAGATTTTCCCAATGGTTTGGACTTTATGATTGCTGGAGTGGGCACTGGCGGGCATATCACCGGTTGTGCTGATATTTTAAAAAAACAATTTCAAAAGCTAGTCGTTCTAGCAGTAGAGCCCGAAGATTCTGCAATTCTTTCTGGAGGCCCGCCAGGGCCACATCCCATCCAAGGAATCGGCGCCGGCTTTATTCCAACAATTCTAAACCGTGACTTAATAGATGGAGTAATAAAAATCCAAAAAGAGGAATCCTATCAATTCGCTCGTGATGCCGCTAAAAAAGAAGGAATTCTTCTGGGAATTTCCAGCGGAGCAAATCTTGCGGCCGTCGCCCAAAAAATAAGCGAAATGCCGGAAGGATCAAAGGTGCTCACCTTCTGTTACGATACAGGTGAGCGCTACTTATCGATAGAAGGACTTTTTTAATTTTAAATTAAAACCAGAATGAAATACTAGAAACGAATTGGAAGGCCTCTGCATTGGCATTAAAAACACCTTTGACAAATGTTAAGTCATTCACACCATTTTTAGCCACGATTTTTTTCTCGTATAAAACACCGGTTGTGATGAATGAACTTTTTGATAGTTTATACTGACCACCAACTTCGATTTTATAACTGCTGGAAACAATAGTTTGTCCGGCCTTATCAAGTTTTGAATCAGCGGTGTAAAACACACCATCTTGCGAAAATATTGTAAAGGTATGGGCCTGATCTTTAACATGAAGATATTCTAGATTGGTAAGAACACTCCAATATTCATCGAAATGGTATTGGAGACCAGTTTGAAGAAAATATTCATTTTTTCGATAAGTCGTATAACTTTCAAAAGGAGATTTGCTGGTGAAGCCATAGATGGCATCGGCCCAGAATTCCCAAACGGTGCTATCTAGAGTTGCCCCAAAATCAATTGCATAACTGGCCTTGTCTTGAAGTTTATTCTTGAAATAAACTTGTCCAGTTGTGAAAGTCCAGTCTTGTGTTTTATAAAGTTCAAATTTATTGGCAAGACCCAATTGTTTTTGAGTAGTAAATGAAGGAACTGCTTTTGTATCATAGGCCGTAATATTTTTTGGCGTTGCAATCGTTTTTCCATCCCCACCACTGGTTATAAATTTTGGATTACCTTTTTCGTCGAATTGGATTTCCTGGCTATCACCCCAAAGAGTGAAAGTATTGGTAAAGCCCAGACCTTTATTTCCATAAGCTAAACTTACTAAGGCCTTATTACTTATTTTTCTCCAGCTGTTTTCACTTTCTAAAACAGTTCCGCCATCCTGATAAGTATTTTCGATAACGCCCCAATGCAAATTTTGGAATTTAACGACCCCTTTTCCCAGGGTGATTTTAAAGTTTTTAAACCCTCTATAAGTGGCATAGGCCTCTTCAAAAAGATTGTTTTGAACAGAGAGATTCCCATCGATATTGAGTTTCATTGCTGCTGTCATATTATCTTGTTCAGCAAAAATTTTTAAATCAAGTACAGCAATCCCAATATTGAGCGAGTCTTGTGTTCTTTCAATTTTTTTATAATTTAAAGCATCTAGTGCAATAAAGCCTTTTACAGCTGCATCGAGTGCAAAAGAGAGATTAGGCGTAAGAGTAACAACCAAAAGTGTTAAAATAAACTTTTTCATAAATCCCCCAATAATGTCTAATGGGAGTTATGTATCACTTGTCAGATTCTTTTTCTATACACTTTTCAACAGAATCAAAATAAGAATGATATTCATGCTTAACAGAATCCCAACATGACTGCTTAGATTGCGCTGCTATAGCACGATCTTGAGGCGGCTGGTGCGAACATGACACCAGTATGGTCACCAAAATAAGTGTAAATAACGAAGGTTTGATTAATTTTTTCATCTGGGTCTCCTCAATCTTAATTTTAGAGCATATTTGGATTGAGGAGAAGATAAGCGTTTTTGCCGATTATTATTTCTTAGCTGGTGCTACTTCTTTAGTGGTCGAATCAGCGTGTTCTGATTTCATCGGACATTGTTCTTTTTTTCCATCTTTGTGCATTTCGCATTGCGAAGAATCACAGCACTTGCTGCAACCACGGTGATGAGCACACGAAGAAAGGATAAAAAGAGTTGAGAGTACGAAGGCCTTTAAAATCGAGTTCATGATCATTCTCCTGAGATGTTAGATATGATCCTATTATAAAGAATAATTTTTAAAGTGCTAGTATTAGAAATTAAGGGAGTAATTTTCACTTTCAATACTCAAGTCTTTTGGTAGGAATTTTAAAGTGTCTAGGCCATGATAAGTTCCAGGGGTCAGGGCCGCCAGATAAAGCAGCGGTCTGATCGCCGTGGCAGTCTCATAAGTCGAGCTAATGACAACATTATGATGAAAACGACTGGCGTATTTTAAAATTTCAAAACTTTTACTGATTCCAAAGATTGAAGGTTTTAAAATGAGATTTAATCCTTCAGGAAAATTTCTTAATTGGGTCAATTTATTTTTATAAACTTCAAGAGATTCATCTAAAGCAATGGCATAAGAATAAATTTGATTAAAAGAATGGAAGTCGTAGGCATTTTTTAAGGGCTCTTCTATATATTCAATCGCCGAAAATAATAATGGTCCACATCCTCTTTCAAGCTTTTCAATATAGCTGGTAAGGTCGGAGAGTTCAAAACGTCGGTTGCCATCAAGTCTTAAAAGAATATCAGGTTTTTGTTTAAAAAGAGATTTGATTAATTCAATTGTTTCGTTGAGATTATTTAAGTTGGGACGTATTTTTATTTTCAGACACTCTGGCAGGGATTCCTTTTTCATAGAGCTAGAATAAAGAGCATTTATCTTAATAGGTCTTTTCTCGATGAAGCTCAATACCTGAGGTGCACATTTCTCGATTACTGAAAATAAAACACTTTCAATAATAAATAAAAGTTCACCCTCAATCGCCCGGGACTTTTTAGATTTCACCATATTAAATAACGGGGCATCGAGTAATATGTTCTCTAGATTCAAATTATTAAATTGAAAAAAGTTTTCCAAAGTATATTGCCATTCAAGTAAATTATATTGATGAAAGTTAGGTAGTGCAATTAGGTCGATTGTACTTAGGAATTTGTCGTCTTGAAAAATAGAAATATTTAAAACCTGATTCTTAATTAAAGAATAGTTTTGCACGATAATAGGCGCCGTATAGTAAAAGTCAGTAATTTTAAAAGTCAGTTTAATTTTCACAGAATTCTTCCACTGGACAATAATAATCCCAGAGAAGCGAAGATGCAGTAAAGAAGAAGATATTGGGCAGTTCTCGCCAACGCCAGATTGAGACTGCTATTGATTGGTTTGGTGTAAATGTTTAGCCAGTTTTTAATAAAGAACAGCGGCAATAAGCTTACGGGAAAAAGATAAATAAAATGATAAGCAATCGCCACTACTAAAATAAGAATCGATGAACTGATAATTAAAAAAATACATAAGCGTCTTTGAAAAGATTCACCAAAACGTACCGCGAGAGTGCGTTTTTGAACTTCAGTATCTGTTTCAATATCACGAAGGTTGTTGATTGCTAAAATAGTCGCAGAAATAAATCCGGGACCCATACCAAGGATAATTGATAATTTTGATAACTGGTGAATCTGTAAATAAGTTGTCCCGCTCACCGCGATCACCCCAAAAAAAATAAATGCCGCCACTTCTCCAAGTCCATTATGGGAAAGGGGAAAAGGTCCACCAGTATAACCATAGGCAAAGTAGAGAGAGAGAAGACCAATCAGTATGATGACAGGACCTCCAATCCACATAAGATAAGTTCCCATCAAAAAGGCAAGAATCAGGACAAAGATCAGAGCATGTTTCATGGACGTTGCTGAGATCAGTCCGGCATGAGTCACTCTCGTTGGTCCCAGTCGTTTTTCGGTATCAACGCCTCGGAGAGAGTCTAGATAATCATTTGCAAGGTTAGAGGCGATTTGCATCAGCAGGGCACAAAGGAGAGTGAGGAGGGCCACAATCCAATTTAAATAAGATTGGTGAATAAATGCTATCATCAGTCCGAGAATGACTGGAGCAACTGAAGCAAAAAGTGTCTTGGGACGTACGGCCAGTATCCAATTATTGATCATAATTTTCTCTAAAAATTAAAGTTTTATTGTTCTTAATTGATCGTAAACATCTTTATTAATTTTATTATCAATAAATATTTCCATTAAACAATGATGGTTTTTTTCTTGAAGTTTATTAAAACTTGGAATGAGGGAGTCAGAGTCGTGGACTTCAAGATAATCAATCCCGATGAGTTCTGAAGCCTTCCTAAAAGTCTGGCCGTGAGGACTGGTGATATAATCCAGAACATTTTGCTCTTTATTGATTGGTAATAGAGTGAAGATTCCTCCACCGTCGTTATTAATCAAAATAATTTTCAGAGCTGTTTTTAATTCTTTTAAAAAATAAAGAGAGTTTAGGTCATGGATGAAGGCCACGTCTCCGATAACGAGATATAATTCTTTTTCCACTCCATCAATAAAACCGCAGCTTGAGGCGATGAATCCTTCAATGCCACTCACCCCTCTATTGGTCGCAACGGTAATATTTTTTCTATTATTATAGGAGAAATAAGCATCAAAGGATCGCACCACCGTGCTATTTCCGATATAGAGGATTGATTTATCTTTAATATGATCGACGATCACTTTGCTAATCATGGGGTAGGCCAGAGGTCCATCATCAATTAATTTAATTTTCTTTAAAGTGAAAGCTTCAAAATTAAGATCTAGCTTCTTTTCTGGTAATGGCAATGATGCTGATGACGATGATGACGAAATGAACGTTTGGGTAAGGGCCCTTAATGTTGAATTGATGTCAGCATTAATTCTCATTTTTGTATGATGTGATGGATCTTCTTTTTCTTTATTCAAGCTCAGTGTGATTAAATTAATAGAGGGAACTTGTTTCAAAAAAGTATAGTAATGCTTGGAAGTCAGTCTGCCTCCAATATGGAAAACAGTTTGAGGAGGGGTTTTAATCAAGGCCTCTTGAACTTCCGGATGATCAAAAGTTGGAAGAGCATTATCTGATAAATTAAATTTATATTTTAATGAACTAGAAACATCAAAATATGCTGGCCAGTTGAGAAGCTTTATAAAATTTTCAACGGACTCGCTCTCATCGTAAGGATTTAAACTTCCAATAACCAAAAGTCCGGTTTTGGAATTTTTGAGTGTCTCCGCTATCTCTTTTAGGTCGGCCTGTAAGGGCGTTGTGTTTAAATTCATATAACGAGTGCTGGGGCCGTCTCGCAAAACAAGATCTTGTGCCAGTTTTAAATACTCTTCTGGAATAGGCATGATAGTTGCTTCCAGTGGTTCTCTGAAAGCGCAATTAAAATGCACGGGGCCCTTTTGAGGAAAGAGAGACTTGTGAATCAGATTAGATAATGAAGAGGTTAAGGCCAGTGGACTAATTGAGAATGTTGGAGCTCCAAGACTCATTTCTCCTTGAACATAATCCCCGTAAAATTTTGTTTGATCCATCGTCTGGTTATCATCGCAAAAAGTAAGTTCTGGAGGTCTGTCTGCCGAGAGAACAATGAGCGGCAAATTAGATTTCTTAGCTTCAACTACTGAAGGCATATAATTGGCCATGGCCGTACCTGAAGTACAAACGACAACCGCTGGGAGTCCTGTCGCTTTAGCGTAACCAAGTGCTCGGTATCCAGCTGCTCTTTCATCCATGCACATTATTATTTTAATTTTAATATTGAAAGTTTTTGCGTGAATCATGGCCGCGATTAATGGGGCATTCCTCATCCCGGGTGAAAGATAGAATTGAGTAATTTTATTTTTTTGAAACTCGTCGATAATCAGTGAAGACCATACGCGATTAATATTTTCACTTAATATTTTATTCATGGTTCACTACCTTTAAAAAAGGATTCATTTTAATACCAGTTTCGATCCATTCTTCTTCAGCAGCAGATCCTTTTACGATACCCGCTCCACCAAAAATACTTATTCTTGATCCCTCTATCAAAGCAGAGCGAATGCCTACTGCCAGTTCAGAGAAGTGCTTACTGATGACACCAATAGGAGCAGCGTAGGATTTTCGAGCATATGGTTCTAATTCCAAAATTCTCATTTTGGCACTATCCCATGGAAGACCACCAACGGCCGGAGTGGGATGAAGTAAACTGACTAATTCAAGGGGCATAATATTTGATAAAAGTACGGCCTTGATAGGAACTGATCGGTGTTGAATATAGGGCAGTTTCATCGTTTGAAGCTCGGAGACAATAACACTACTTGCAAGCGGCTTAATTTTTCTCAAAATTTCAGCGGTCACAACATTATGCTCACGTGAAAGTTTATCACTTGAATTTAATAATTTTTCAAAGGCGAGGTCTTCTTCGGGCGTAACTCCACGTGGAGAGCTTGCGGCCAGTGATATTGATTCAAAATTATTATCGGCCAGAGAAAAAAGTTTTTCCGGAGTGAGGGAAATAAAGGCCTTATCAAAAGTCATTTGATAAAAAATGGCGTAACTGGAATTGGCATTATTATTTTGGGACATAACTGCATTAAAAAAAACAGTAGGCTCTAGCGGTTCATCGTAGTCAAATATTTTTTTTCTCGAGAGAGCTATCTTTTCTAGCTCGTGGCCATCAAAAAGCATGTCACACTTATTGATCATTTTTTCCCATTGGTCATGTTCAGGAAATTCTTCATACGATTGCCAGGGAGGAATAGTGAGATCGTAGAGATTTAAATCAAATTTGAGATTAAAAAATAAATTGGGCGAAGAAAAATTCTTATACTCAATACTTTTGTGGATTGAGAGTTCTGTTTTTTCATTTTTAGAGACAAAAATCCATTCCGGTAAAATGAACTCTGAAGCATTCGGATCTTCTTCAAAAAGGAAAGCCGCTACTAAAAAGTGACTTGGATTTCGGTTAATATATTCTGATAAGTCCTGGGCCTTGATGGTTTGAGAATGCCCAAGTCCCAAAAAAGTAAAATTATCATATTTTGATTTAAAGAAAAAAATTTTTTCACAACTGATATGCTTTATTAGTTCGCTGAGATTGATTTCATTGAAAATAAATAAAGGGGTATCATCATTTTTATCAATTAAATGTTTTTTTAATTTACTGTGAATGTTCTGTAGTTCATCGCTCAGGAAACGATCAGTTTTCATCTGTTACTCATTACTCTCATACTTATTAATCATTAGTTCTCTGCATTTTTCTCAGTGTTTTTATCGCCGATATAAAGCATGGCAATTCCAAAAGTTAAGGGCTGCATTTTTAAGTTTTTAAAACCAGCATTTCTCATTAAAGCTAAGAAATTATCACCGAATGGAAAATCTTCTACACTTTGATTCAAATAAGTGTAGGCGTCTTTATGTTTAGAAATGAGGTTCCCAATTTTTGGAAGAAAATGACGGAAATAAAAAAAGTAAACGGTACGGATAATAGGATTGGTTGGAATTGCGAATTCCATAATCATTAAGCGGCCATCCTCTTTTAAAACTCTATGAATATCATGCAAAGATTTTTGTGGGTCAGAAAAATTTCTTATTCCAAATGAGATGGTGGTCAAGTCAAAAGCATTATCACCGGCCGGAATATTAACTCCATCTCCTAGCATTAGAAAAATTTTCTTTTCCAATCCTTTTTTCTTAACTTTTTCTATCCCAATATCGACCATTCCTTTAGAAAGATCAATTCCCGTAATTTTTTTTATGCGAGGATCACTTACCAGAGTGAGTGGTACGTCTCCGGTACCTGTGGCCAGATCAAGTGCATTTATTGAGTCTTTTTGGGGAAGGTGTTTTAATAACTTTTTTCTCCAATAGATATCAATTCCAAAAGAGAGTGTATGATTTAATAAGTCATAAGTTGAAGCGATTTCATTGAAAATTTTGTAGGATTCTTTTTTTCTTTCGCTAATTTGGTTGTTCATGTGTTCTACCTGTCAATAAGGGTGGGAGCTCTCTAATATTGTTTCATGTTTTTACCTTAAAGCGAGTGTTCCTAGCAAGAATTGGATTTACAAAAATGATTGTTTTTGTTAACTTTTTGCCTGACCTTAGGTAGACATTCATAATCAAGGTAATCAATGATCACAGACTTTTTGGATTCAATTCCATCTCATGTTCTCAATAGATCTAAAAATTTAGATCTTCGAGTTCGTTCTGTGAATGCTCACTCTGCAATTGACGAGGTGCTCTCTCGCACTGTACTTCGTGGTGGAAAGCGCCTGAGACCTCTTTTAACATACCTAGTGGCCAATCTTTTAAAAATTGATTTAGACGCAATAACTCCTTTTGCCCGCGCTTCTGAGTTAGTGCACGCAGCTTCACTTTCTCATGATGATGTTATTGATAACGCCACTCTTAGAAGAGGGGCCCCTTCAATAAATATTCTTTCCACAAATAAAAAAGCTGTACTCGCCGGAGATTATCTACTTTCGTCGGTGATTGTTGATCTTTGCTCAACTGGGGAATTGCCACTTGTTAATGAGATGTCTCTTGTTATTAAAGACCTCTCTGAAGGGGAATGGCTTCAATTAGATCTTATTTCTAGCCGAGATTATACCAGAGAGCTGATTCGTGAAATTGCTCTGAAGAAAACGTCATCCGTTATGAGCTATTGCACACTCGCACCAGCGATGTTGGCAAAAATGCCCCAAGAAATTCAAAATATTTGTCGCAATTTTGGGGTTAGCTTAGGACTTGCTTTTCAATTGATCGACGATACCTTGGATTATTCAGGGGACTCACTTAAAGATCAGGAATTGGATTTAAAAAACGGAATTGTAAACGCAGTTGTTTTTGAGCTTCTGAGCACTCGTCCTGATTTAATGGAACGTTTTAAAAGTGGCGAAGATTTAACAGGTCTTTTGATTTCTGAAGATATGAATCCTTCTGTAAAGCTGATTTCCGACGAGGCCCTTAATCATCTTGAAAATGCCCGTATGGCCCTTTCTGCTTTAGAGGAACACTTAGGTGTTACTCTTTATAAAAACCGGCCTAAAGAGTTGGAAGAAGCTCTTGAGCACCTTCACTTAGTCATCTCGTATATGGCCTTGCGACAAAATTAATTTTCCAATCAAAATATCCCAAAAAAAATCCCCTTTATTCAACTACTGAATAAAGAGGATATTAAAAAAGGATATTAAGAAGATTTGATTTCTTTTTAAAAATTCTTAGCGAGCAATATTACAAGTCTGACGTCCGCGAATTTCACGTGAGCAATCACTTATTGCACGTCTGCAGGCGTCGCCCAACACATCTGAGTTTATTGGACCAGTTGCTGTTGCAAAATAACTTTGAATAAACATTCCCGCAGGATCCAGGCGATTGGCGCTACATTGCTCTGTTCTTGTTCTTTCAGGACGACGTGGATCATTTCTGTTTCCAATCAGGCCTCTGTTCACACAACGGTATCCGTAGCTGTCGTTTCTGGCCAGTTCTGACTTACAAAAATTATCTGAAGTATTACAAGCATCCCATTCACTTGAACCTGGAGCGGTAAATGATCTTACTGTTCTACCATAATAATCCACTAGGTCTGTTTGGCATATAAGTGGAGTTGGATATGGGGTTGGATTTGGATAAGGATTAGGTCTATCAAATTTAATTTCGCAGGCAGCATCATAATAGCGCCCAATTGATTGTCCGTAAGATAAGGCCCCACGGCAGTCATAAGTTGCTTGATCACAAGCGGCCTGTTGTGAATAAGAAGAACGTGTGAAAGTTTCCCATTCATAACCCGAGCGATCTTTGATTACTGAGGTACAAACTTCGGCCATCGATCCAACGGAAAATCCTAAGAGAAAAAGTGCCAATAATTTTTTCATTCCTGTCTCCTAAAGTGTGTTCGTATCTAGTTTTTTGTTATCTATTGATCAGTATTTTCTAATTCAACTGCATTTATCTTGGACGTGGCCCTGGACCTGGACGACGAGGTTCTGATCCTGGCTCATTTCTTGGTGGCTCTCTCGGGTCACGTGGACTTGGATAATTTGGTTCGCGAGGATAGCTTGGTTCGCGAGGATAGCTTGGTTCGCGAGGATATCTTGGTTCGCGAGGATAGCTGGGTTCGCGAGGATACCTTGGCTCGCGAGGATACCTTGGCTCGCGAGGATAATCTGGATATCTTGGATATGGTGGGTAGCTTGGTGGATACGAAGGTGGAAATGGTGGCATCGGGTATGATGGTGTCAATTCTTTTACGATACAAACAGCATCATAGTAACGACCGTAAGATTGGTAATCAGAAAGTTTTTGACGACAATCCCAAGTAGCATCATCACAAGCGGCACTTGCTGAATACGACGAACGAGTAAAGCTATCATAGTCGTAGCCAGAGCGATCACGAATTACGACTGTACAGATATCTGCGGATACAATTGTTGAAAATAATAAAACAAGAAAAGCTAATGTCGTTTTCATAAATCTTTCTTCTCCTTAAATAAAGATTAACTTCTCTTCGGGTTTATCCAAGATTTTAGATTTTATCAATTGACTCTTTTTGAAGTGTGTAAAAAAGGACCCAGAAAGGGCCCTTTGTAAGTAAATATTTTTTGCGGAAAGAAATTTGAGATTTATGGATTCATTATGGCACTAGCAGTTTTAGGACTCGCTCTTGCCCAATTGTGCGGATAAATCCTGCTAATTTAGGACCTTTTTCTAGATTGATAAGTTTTTTATAGAGAAGAGTGAAAACTACCATTGGTTCTAATTCTAAGCTATTTATCATCTCATACATTTTTTCATGTAGAGCTTTATCGTCTGCAATATTGCTCCACTCACTCGCTAAATAATCTTTTAGAGTTTTAAGGAAAATGGTTTGTTTCTCACTCATATCCATTTTCAGTACTTCATGGTTAAGAGAAAATTTAAATTCTTCTGGTGCTGAATTTTCAATCCAGTAAGCAGCTCTTTGTGCTCTCTCAGCAAAACGGCGTTCATCGCGTTCATTTTTAATATCATTATTATAAAAGGGGCGAGCACGTGTTATATCAAGGTCGTTAATTTGAAGCACATTGCAAAGGTGTCTAAAGGCCGGTTGGAAAGGCATTTCCAGAGGGTGTTCGCCAATTTGAGAGAGTTCATAAACTCTTTTGGCCATGGCCACTTTCTTTTCATTACCTGGCTCTAGTCCATAGGCCATTCTTTCCATGCGATCGAAATCTTCATAGTTTTTTACGACATCGAGATCGAAGCTTAAAGCAAAGTCAGTATTGGTTTTGTAACTTGCAAAAATCCAACGAACCATCTCTGGCTCATAAACTTCCAAAACGTCGTTTACAGTCACAAGGTTTCCCTTAGACGAGCTCATTTTTCCGCCCATGCCTTTGATTGACACGAAATCGTACTGTAAATACATTGGTGGTTTCCAGTCATAGATTTCTGTAACGATTTCTTTAGCTGTAGTGAATGATCCACCTTGAGAAGAGTGATCTTTTCCACCTGGCTCGAAATCAACTTTTTCAAAGGCCCAACGCATCGGCCAGTCCATTCTCCATGGGAGTTTTACTCTGGTTGATGTATCGATATTTTCAGAACCATGATTCCCACATTCTTCGAATTCGCATTTATAAGTCAGAGTTGAGCTGCCATCAAAACTGATGATTGCTGTTTTATCTCTATTGCATTTTGAGCAATAAATATTAACTGGCTGCCAGTTCTCTTCAAGGGGAGTCGCACGCCATTTATTTAAAATAGCAGCGATAGCGTCTTTATTTCTAAGAGTGTGTTTAATTTGTTCTCTATATTCACCAGCACGGTATTTTTTTGCCTGATAAAGTGGTTCGGCCACAATTCCCATTTTGGCGATTTGAGCTTCAAAAGCTTTTTCGTGGTGAGCGGCATAGGATTCGTGTTCTCCAAATGGATCTGGAGTGTCTACTATGGGGCAAAAAAGAAATTTATTAAGCTCAGCTTGATTAGGCATATTGGCCGGAACTTTTCTAAAGGTATCGTAATCATCCCAAGAAAAAATAAAACGAACTTTTTTACCGCGCTTTTTTAATCCGCGGGCAACCAGATCAACAGTGATAACTTCTCGAAAGTTTCCAAAGTGAACCACACCTGAAGGAGTAATCCCTGAGGCCAGTGTGTATAATTCTTTGTCGTTATTTGCTCTGATAAGTCTATCAGCAGTCAAATCTGCCCAGTGAACTGCATCGTTTAGTGCTTGTGACATATGTTTATCCTTAATCCAGACCGAGTTGAGTTAGTAATTGAGTTTGAGTCAGAGTGCCTTTTTCTACTTCCAGATTGGCGATGACCAACGCCTTTTGTGCCTGCGGACGATCTTCGGCGGTGCAGAGCGATAGGTCGATATGTTTCTGATTTTTGACTTCAGAGAACTTCACGTATTTTTTTAATAAATTTACTGCTTCATCAAAAGATAGAGTTGGTGTCATGCATAAATCCTTAAGGAGATTATTTCTAGATATTTTTAATTCGATTGATAATAATGCAATTAGTAGGGCTTGAAAACATGATTTAGGGAACTTGCGCGAAGCACACAAGAAATTCTTCGTTGCACTTAAGTTATGGGCCTTTTTAAAATCACCTTTTCAAGGATCGCAGGCCGACACCTGCGATCACTTCATTCATACAAAATTCTTCAGTCACGTTTTAATGTATCTTAAAGGCCTCGAGTTTCTAACTAGAATCTTCTTACAAATTACTGCATGGTTTAATTATTTCCTATCCATGGGGGAAGCACATCGAAATAGGTACAGTTGTATAAAGGAAAATAGACGTATTCTGTTCCGCTGCCATAGCTGTTGGTGTTTTGATCATAGAAAAAATGTTTAAATTCTTTGACATAGCATGTTCCGAAAAAAGATGTGTTGTATTCATACAAAAAACCATTTTTCGTAGTTGGACTTAATAAGCTTCTTAAATATGATTCGCCTGATGTTCCGTCTTCCAATGTTACAGGTACACCAGCTGATGATCCTCCGTTTTCTTGAGCAGATAAAACAAATATGGTTTCATTAAATAATAGATTACCATTCTTATCGTAAACATTTACAGAGACATGATAAGTTCCTTCAATAAAATAGGTGTGTGTTATTGAAGAATCAAAAGATGTTCCTTGTTCACCATCACCAAAACTCCAAGAATAGGTCATACCTGGTTCGTGATCATATGCCAAAATACTCTCTAAGTTAAACCTAACATTTCGATTAAAAATATAATAGGTGAGATTTGAATATGATCTGTCAGAAAGACGATCCGAAACTTGGTAGATTTCATTTGAATTTACATCAAGCAATTTAACAGAAATTTCTTTGGATAATAAATTTGAAAATAGATGAGTAACTTTTTTAGAAGTTGTAATTAACGTTTCGCCATCTCCAAACGTCCAGTGATAACTTAGGCCTGAACTAGTTTGAAAGTTATCTATTAAAGTAAAGGCAACTTCTCTTCCTGCAGTTATATGAGTTAGAGTTGGCGGATCGCCAATAATAATAATTGATTTATTCGCAGTCGCCGTGTTTCCATTTAAATCAGAGACTGTTAAAATAACTTCAAATATGCCAGCATTTTCATAAGTATGAGCAGTAGTTGCAATTGAAGAAGATTCTGCATGTCCATCACCAAAATCCCACGAGTAAGTAAGATCAGTTAGGCTTTGTATAATAGTAGCATCAAGGTTCAATTGAAATTTATCTGTGTTGTAATTGATTACTGCGTTTATATTTACAAATACTGGAGGTATTGTAATTTGCACTTCAATACTAGTAATAGCTCTCACCCCATAGGCATTTGTTACAATTAAAGACACAGTATATGTTCCTGCTTGCGAATACGAATAATTTGGGTTTTTTGAAGTCGCCGTTTGCCCATCACCAAAATCCCAAGAGTAAGTCATTCCTGTCTCGTTAGGGCCAAGAGGATTAGCAGCGAAGTTCACTTGCAAATTATTTTTAGTGTAGCCGATAAAAGCGTTAGGGGAATCTGGAGCGACTTGAAAAGTTACTTTGGTCACATCGAAATTATTATAAGCATCACCCACTTTTAGTCTAACCGTATAGGTTCCTGGAGATAAATAATTATGTGAAAGAGTTTTTGAAGAAGTTTTCGTTGTCTGACCGTCGCCAAAGTCCCAAAAATAAGTGAGTCCTGAAGCATTTGGATGCTTTGGATTGGTTGAATCAAAACTTACTTGAAGGTTATTTTTTGTGTAATTAATAATTGCCTTTGGGCAATTTGATTCCAGTAGCCCCGCAGCTTCGATTAATTTAGTAATAACTTGTGCTCTTATAGTTGAATCATGCAGATAAGTTGTCTCGAGCCCGTGATTAAGATGGTAGTCAATGATGTAATCTTTAAGACCAGCGTAACCATTATTTACAAATAAAGGAGCTGTCACGTTTGCTGGAAGTGCTCCAACCGTTACCCTTACAAAATTAATTAAATTATCCTTATCATGAGTAGCATAACCAAAATGCGAATTCATTTCATTAAGAAGAGGAGATGCTATTTGAAAACCTGAAAAAAACCTATGCTTGCCAGGCTCATCAATGAGATCAAAGACATCACTCATGAAGAGTCCTCCTTGAGAATGTGAAATAGCAAAAATTCTTTCTCCTCTGCTGAAAGCCCCGTCATAATGCCCTTTTATTTCTTGAACAGTTTGCATGTATAATGAATTATTTTTATAATTCAAAAGCCATTCACTTTGAAGATGTACAATTTCATCAGTAATAGAAACAATTGCAGCTGCGTAAAGGGCTTCTGAAAGTCCTCCGCTTAGAAAATTCATATAAGCTGCGTATGCACTGCTAACTCCCAGTGATTTTAAATATCCACTTGGAAACCTTTGTACTGCTGCCTCTAAGAAATCTTTGGAGATACTTTCTTCGTAGTTGTAAGCAAGTCGATAATTTACTGTTTTTAAATCTATGTGAGAATTGAGACCAAGTCCTTCAATCTTTTCCATTGCCGACTGAGCATCTAGTCTAGGGGTTGTAACTCCATTGGTATAGAAGACTCTTGTTCCATTTCTAGAACAACTTGGAGCTGCTTGAGATGCAAATGACAAAATAAGAAGCGATAAAAATATTATATATTTCACAAGTACCTCTTAAAAATTATCTGGGTTAAAAGCACAAAGAGCTTTCCTTTCCTCTGGCGTATTGGGAAGATCCCATGCTTGCCCACTAAAATTAGCATTGGCTTTCATATCAGCATATAGGCGATTTTTAGTATTAAGTAGTTTTGAATCAAGCTCGCGGTTAAGCTTGGACTTTTGGTCAATTCCGACAATTGAAGATAAGCAAATTGCATCGTTTAAATACTTATTAGAAGCAATGATCGATTGCTCTCGAATAGAAACACTAAGAAGATCTAGCTGTCTACCCATGGCCATTTGCTTCATCGCCATTTTTACTTTTGGTTGAGACGAAAATTCTTCATTTATCCAGCGCTGAATATCGTCTCTAATCCCGTCACCATCCGAATCAACACCAGCGACTGTTTTATTATTCTCTTTTTCATTTGGCACCGGAACTTGAAGTGAACTATCAACGACAAACATCGCATGATCTTTATACTTAGTTTTAAATTCATGTTCCTTATTTTTGCGATCTCTAACTTTTACAAAAAGTTGGTAAAAACCTGGAGGTAATCTAGAGACAGAAATATGTAACTCTTTCCCCTGCGGGCCGTCGACTAGATCAATTTTTTGATGAGGCTTATCTTTTTCAAAAAGGCGAGACGCATTTTTCACCTTATATTTAACCTCATCAATTTCAAGGCCAACAGGCATCTTTAATAAAAACTTTGCTACAGATTCTTTAACGGGAGAATTAAGAGGAATCACATCAAAGACGGAAAGTGGCTTAGGATGCCTGTCCAGTTCGCTTTTTTCTTCTTTGTTGCCATTTTTCTTTTCCTCTCTTTTTTCCTTATTGGAATCAGAAAATGCAGAAAGTGACAGTAGAGTAACAAGTGCCAATATTAAAATTTTCAAGATATCCTCACATTTATACGAGTTAATAAATTTATTTGATTGGTTGATTCTAGTGCCAGTTTGAATACTCACTATTTTTAATTTAAAAACCGCATGTCCTTGAGCCTAACGATATGTTTTTAATGGCGTAAAAGATGTGTATCAAGTGAATGTCAAGAAGAATTCTGCCCATTTTTTGTGGTTTTAAAGGCGCAAGGAAAGATCAATCTTTTTTCTTTTTCTTCTTTTTCTCGCCAGTTGCTATGTTTTCATCTGAAGTGACATCTTTAGGTTCAGCAAATTTAGGAACAGGTTTTTTTTCACCTTTTAAAATTCTAATTTGATCTTCTAATTCTTGGATTAGCTTTTTATTTTTTTCAGCTTCACCAAATAGATCTTCATTTTGATCAATAAGGCCCTGAGAGGATAAACCTTTGGATATTTAAGGGCAAGGCCCATGTCCCTATAATTCCACCTGACTTTGGAAACTTACTTAAAAAATCTATATATTTTACATAGGCTCACCTTATTTTTAAGGATATGTAATGATGGAACAATAATTAAGAAGAAAGAGGAGAATTGTGAATTCAAGACATAAGCTAGACAGCTTCAAGAAGGAAACGATACCTCTTTTGGAGCTCGTGACTGGTGACATTTATCTTGAGTCAATTTGGCTTTCAAATATGTCGATGCTTGAAGACATTGCCGCAAAATATATACTCAGCAATATTACTGAGGCCACACCAAGCGCGGAATTAAGAAATATTATTGAACATGTTAAAGATGAACAAAGGCATGCCAAACTCTTATTGGAGATGCGTCCGGCAACTATTTACCCGGACAATAAATACTACGTTCTTGAAGAAGAGTGGCGGAAAATTGGACATGAGTTTATCATGGGCTTTTTTAATAGTCCTCATCTTCGTGAGGCCAATCATCGACATGCAGCTTATGTTCATGGTGCCCAGACCATAGAGCGCTTTCCCTTTAGAATTTATAGTCTTTATTTGTCGATGACTAAATTATCAAAGGCCCATGAACTGCTACCTGGAATTATCTCCGATGAGTTCGGGCATATTGAATTAGGCAAAAGCATGTATGCTAAGTTATCACCAGAAGATCGAATGCCTCTTACCAATCTCTATCGCCTTGAAGAAGAGCTTTGTTTGATGATGCTTAAGAGAATGAACTTGGCCTTGCGCCAATGTTGGAACCTCTATCAACCTGATCTCGATTCAGCACTTGAATTAAAACTTATGCAAAATAGTCAATTTGAAGTCGCGTGGAATTACGCTTTAAGTTGTGGTGAAAAACATTTTTCTCACGATCGCGCCGATCGATTAAAAGAGGCCAATACTTTACTGCGTGCTCCTTTTAGAACAAAACCTGGTCATCGCGAATTAGAAAAAACACTTGAGGGCATCCTTTCCGGATATATTTTTAAATCTCTAAAGGCCGGTCTTTCAGAAAACATAATTCAAAACCGCTTTGATAGTCACTACCGACGAATGATTTATAATACAAATTGCATTCCTCTTCACTATGCTTACTTTCGCATCTTGGAAGATCACTTAGTGAAGGAGGCAAAATCAGATGAGCACCAGTTAGAACAAAAATTATGGGCAGAATTAATTTTAGAAATTTCAGAAATTTCACAAGCAGATCAATATGAAAACGGCCTATCTCTTTCCCGGGCTTAATGGCCTTCTTCGCCAAAAAGATCGGGAACGCTACCTAGAATTGCCTCATGTCAAAAAACGTCTGCAACAAGCACAGGCCGTACTTAGGCGCGAGCTTGGACTAGAGACGGACTTAATGAAGATGCTCACCCAAAATACGGATGAGATTTACCAAATTCATAATATCAGCCTTGCCGCCGTCGTTATTTCCTCGATTCAGGTAGGAGTGGTGGATCATTTGCGTGAACGCTTTCAGAGTCCAGATTGGATGGTGGGGGTCTCGTTAGGTGATATCGCTCGCACCGTTTCAGCAGGGGCCTACGACTTTGAAACGGCAGTCGTTGCTCATGTGAAATTCACTCATAAAATTGATGGTATTGATAAATTAGGTGGAAATATTGGAGTGGCCACCACGTTAGCTCGACCTTTTACCCAAGAGGATTTCGATTGGTTTGAACAGGAGGGCGTTGATGTCTCTGTTTTAACTTCGCGCTTTTTAAATGTTGGAGCTCTGTTTAGTGCTCTCGCAAGCGTGCGGGCCCGCGCTAAAGAGCGAGGATGGCGTATCATGCCTATTCTCGATTACCCGGCCCACTCCCGTTATATTAGGCCTTATGTGGACGCTTCTGAAAAAGAATTTTTAGAAGTTCAGACCATGACACCAAAGATACCAATTTTTTCTACTTTGAGTTGCAAAGCTCTCACTTTACCAGACGAGATAAAACGAGAATTTTTAGAAACCATCACACGCACGATTCATTTCGAAGCGGCCATCACAACTCTTCACAAAGAGCATGGAGTCACTCGTTTTATTAATATTGGGCCTTGTAAAAGTTTATATACATTGCTTAGAGATATTCCCTTGGACTTTCAAATCGAAGATGCCGAGGATCTCTTAAATTCTACCAAATAAAAGGCAGTAGGCGAGCTCTCGTTAAGCAGAAGGCGCGGTATTTCTCTCCCATATGTGACTCCATCATTTTTTCTTCCTGAACAATTCTTCTGTAAAAGGCAAATAAGAGTAAAAGAACGGAGATAATTGCTGCTCGATAAGAACCTAAAAAAAGTGGAATAAAAGTATAGGTTAGAAAAGCTCCGGTATAGCTGGGATGACGTAGAAATCGATAAGGACCATTTTCGATGAGGACTTGATCATCTTTAGTTTGAAGATGCATCGTAAAAAATTTACCGAGTCTTAGATAGGCCCAACTTCTGAAAAATAGACCAAACAGAGCAACGCTTAAAAAGAAGATTGAATAAAAATCATATTGAAACGCTCTATCCCGATTTAAAAAGAAGGCCTCCAGCAATGCCAATGCTTCTGTAATATAAACGGTCCAAATAATATGAAGGACAGTTCCCTTGTCTATATCAGAGTTATTGCCCTTTAGTGGGTTATAATCGGCCTGATAATAAGAGGCGATAATGCCTATAATGAAAATAATAATAACTTTTGATTCGATCAACAGACGAATATTGTAAATACTCATGAAGGCAACGAAGGGAATACAAACAATTAGTCCCATTAAAATTTTTTTCATTATGATCCTCGAAAACGTTTTAGAGTCCTTCTTTTTTTATCAGCTTCATTCCCCATCCAGCACTATCTAATAAAGATTTATTCTTAATAGATGCACCCATTCCTAGCTTCAGGTTGGGAAAGAAAGGATCATAACTTAGAAGGTGAGTGCTAAACCCTCCCTCAATAGCGATAAGAGCTTTAGAACAATTTCCTGAAATAAGTAGTGATGCCCTGGTCAGCAGACTCATCTCTCCAACATGAGAGCCCAGTATCCAATGAAAGTTACTTTCTTCTAGCTTGGCCACTAATTCTAATGTTCTGAGCACTCCACCCAATTTTGATATTCTTAAATTAGGTATAAACATTTCATGCATTCCTTTTATATTTTCCAGGGATGCAATATTCAGGAAGCTTTCATCTAAAATTATTTTTATTTTAAGGGCCATTGCAATTTCTTTCATGTCGGTAAATGCATGAGGACCAACGGGTTCTTCGACGGCCCAAATGAAAGAACGAAGCGGCAAAAGATAAGCAATTGCCTCTTGTGGGGTCGTAAATAAATTATTGGCATCGACTCGAACTTTTTTTGACCAACGAGAGATAAGTTTTAGAGTTTTTAAGTCCTTCGCTTGCTCTCCACTTAGCTTTATTTTGAAATCATTAAAACCCAATGATTTATAAATGATAAACTTTAGCAATACTGCAGTGAAGGAATCAATTCCGATAACTCCGGAATAGGGAATTGTGTCCGTCTTAGAGTGGAGGCCCAACAGTTTCTCCACAGAAATGTTTTTCTCTCTGGCCAGTAGATCAAGCATCGCCATTTCCAAAGCACACCAGGCACTGGGGTTTTTATCTATTTCTTTGGTAAGGCTTGCCTTTAATCTTTTTAATTCATCCAGAGAATAAACTTGTTCAAGCAAAGGGGCCATCTCTGCAATAAAGATTTGTGCGCTTTGAATGTCCTCTCCTGTTACGTAAGACCGGGGACAAGATTCGCCAAAACCAGATAAAGGTTTTTTATCATTATTGTTGCCGTTGTTGCCATTATTGCCATTATTATTTTTTATTTCGACAACGATTGTTTCAGTAGACTCTCTGGTTTTTGAGTGATGAGCAAATTTTGCTTTGAAAGGTATTTGAATAGAAACTTGTCTGATAATTCTTTTTTTCATTTTTTTACATGGTGATCAAAGGGGAAGTCGACGTCAGATAAATACTGTAAATACAAAAATTTAAATTGAGATTCACTCTGGCCTTTTTTTAAGCAATGATTGCGGTAATGTTCGGAAGTCCCATTCTCCAATCGAAGAATGTTTATCGGTTTAAGTCTATTGTCAAAAACCTTACTTGCATACTCAATGTTTACTTGTTTTAAATGCTGGTGCAGTTCTTCTTTTAAATCTTCTAGCTCTAATTTGTCATTAGATTCCAGATAGAGTTTATAGCTTTGGTTGACTTGATCGGCCAGACAGATGAAAAATTTAATTTCCTTATTTTGATGATTCTTTTGTTCAAAGAAATTCACCAATTGTTTTTCAGAGATTTTTTCTCCGGTAATATTGGTAATTCCTTTTCCTTTTTGAGAAAAAACGATGGTTGGTGTTTTTTCATAGAGGCCAGTGACTTTGATAATATCATTGATAAAATAGCGGTAAAAAGATCCAATGGTTGTCACAATGATATAATACTCGGCATTTAATTTTAATTCGTGGAGCTCCAGTGTTTCACGGCCTCCAGCTTCATAAGCATTTTTTTCTATAAATTCAAAAAAATTATCCAATAACGTTGGCACCTGCTTGTTGGTATTAGAGTCAACGGGAAGAGTGCCATAAAATTCACTACATAAAAAACCTAGGTCTGCCAGATGAGTAGAGGGCCCTATTAGTTTTTTTACTTGTGGGATTAAATAAGAGCAACTTCCTTCCATCCAAAGAGAGAGGATTCGAAGATCTGGCCAAACATCAACCACGGTAAGATCTTTTTTAGAGTCAAGTAATAACAAGGCATGGGTAAAATTTTTGAAATGCATTTTTATAATAGGGTCAGTCCCTTCTTCAATTAATTTAACGAGCTCATCTCTTTTGCTATTTATCACTTCAAAAATCTTAAGCAAGCTCGAAGGATTAGGAGAGACATAGAACGTCGTATTTGGAGAGAGCAAGGCAAGGGCCGCAAGATACAAATATTTTTTCTCAGAATCATTTAGAGCAGCAATATCATTTTGAAAAATATTTTTGGCCCTAATCGATTTATGGGCCAAAGAGTAAAGTTTTCCAGACATCGAGCCACATGGCCATCGTCCGTGAAGAGTTTCTTCATAGGCATTTCCTACAATTGAAAAAATTTCGCCATCTAAATAGCGAGGATCTTTCATATATAAGGAATGAGATAAAATTTGCTGTGAATTTATATAACTTTTCTGAGTAGCTAAGTTGATAGGTATATATTTGGGTGAACCTGTTGTGCCACTGGTTTTTGTAAAATAATGAGGAGTAAGAGTGTTTAGGGAGTTCGTCTGCCCGCTAAAAATGAGCTCAACATAGTGTCGATGTTCTTCATAATCTCGAATGGGAACATTTCTCTTGAACTGCTCTATGCTTTTTATATTTTCAAAATCATGCTCTACCCCAAAGACTGTCGTTTTATCTTGCTTTAAAATTTTAAAGATAAGTTCATGTTGATATTTAACAGGATTCGCGGCAGCTTCCTTTAATTTTTCAACTTTTCTTCCCGCAATAGTATTCATGCTTATTTTTACAATGAAACGAAAAAGTTGCTTATTGAAGTAACCAAAGGGGAATAGTGTTTCTTCTTTTAGTCCATTAAGACCAATGGGAATATTTTTAGATCGAATACCTACCAGTACAATAGGTTCCTGAGGTCTTCTTTTAAAAGTATTAAATAGCAGATCAAACAAGACAAAATTATTGGCATAATTACATTTGCTCTTATTTAGATCAGAATCGTGATGAAAACGATGGGTTTCACCTGAGGCGATGAAATAGTCAAACCATCCGAGTTTGACATCTAGATTAGAGTGCTGGATATATCCCGTTATGGCATAGAAGACATAATAATATGAAAAAACTTCCAGACTTAAACCAAAGGCCATAAAAATAAAGATGGTAAAAAAGAATTCGACAAACTTATCAAGAAAATGAAAGCGGGAAGTATTCCACGAATAAAGTTTCTGGGGCCTGTGATGAATGGCATGGATGGGCCATAAAAAGCGATAGGTGTGGCAGAAGCGGTGCCACCAATATTGAAAAAACTCCCCCATAATAGCGAGGGCAAAAAACTGGACGACGACGGATTGCTGATGGGGCCAGAGATCGATGATTACCCCATTATGAAAACCCACCATTTTTAAAAAAGAAATACCCAAAAAATATAAGATGATTGGAAAAATAACTTGCACGACTGATGCATAAAAAAAGACATCAATCAGTAAATCATCACGTGTAGGCACCCATTCATGATGGAGGGGGGTTATTTTTTCAGCGGTAAAGATAATGATCGCTGAGATTGAAACTCCGGCATAGGCGCCCAGCAAATATATATGGGTTAGCTGATAGGCCAATAAATAGGCCAGGCCAGCAGCTATAAGAGTTAGCGGATAAAGAGTGTAGGCCAGGAATCCTTTCATTATCGCTTATCGGTAAATAGAAAGATAACTTGAGTATTTAAACTTAATATTGAGTTTTCGTTTTCTAAAAATGATGGTCTAATTTAACCTATTATTAATTCTCTTTTAAGAAGTGGTATAAAAACCCCATTGAGTTGCTTAAACATGAAAGGAACAATTTTTTCAAGGCCTCTTGAATATAATATTATTGCCAATGGCGAGAAATGGCATCAGGGTGACAAGATCAAAGGTTGCCTTAAAATTAGAAATCATGGTGCAGAAAAAATAGATTTACCATTTTTAAAAATCTCGCTCGCTGTTGGCCATTTCAAAAAGATTAAGTCAAAAGACAAAAAAGCGTGGGAGTTCTTGGCCGAGACAACGCTTGGTGAACAATTTTCAATTGGAGTTTCTGAAGAAAAAGAATTTTTCTGGGATTTCGGACTTCCTGAAGATTGTCAGATCACCGACAAAGATAGAAGTGTTTATCTAACATTCAGCGATCATGATGATGATATTTGGCCTACTGGTCAGCTTGAACTAGTGATTGGTCCAAAACTTGTGATCCAGCAATTTTTAGAAATCTTTGAAAACTTCCTCCGATTTAAAGTTGTACAAACCAAATTTTCAAAGGGAATGGTAGAGATAAAATTGAATCCACCAACTTCGAAAGAATTGAGCCATGTCGAGTCACTGGTTCTTCGAATGAAAGAGATCGATAAAACCCTCAATGTTGAGTACATCTTCAATATAAATGTCTTTGAGATGGTGGCCGGGAATTTGATGGCCCAAAAGAAGATTAAGCAATTTGATCAAAAGCTGACTTCAAAGCAATTGTATATTTATGGTGATTCGCTTAACCACGATTTTATTATTTCGTCGATTAGCACTGTGATTAAAGAGGCGACGCCGAGATTTTTACAAACCGATGTTTAACTAGATTGAATAATTCTGGCCTTGTTTGCCATATCAAGAGAAAGGTTAACCGATGTCTAAAAAAATCTCTATACCACTTGGTATTTTGACCACCATTTTACTTATCCTGGCCATTGGGCATCTAGACCCGGCACCACCGAATCATTTAACTATCTCAACGGGGGATGATCAAAGTGATTTTCAAACGTATGCAAAACAATATAAGCGAATTTTAAAAGAAAATGGAGTGACGCTTAATATTCGTACAACTTCCGGGCCTCTGGAAAATCTTCGTCTTCTCGACGATGATGATTCTGGAGTTTCAGCAGGATTAGTTCAAGATGGACTTGGCTCTGAAGTCAAAGAGCCTGATGTCGTGTCGCTTGGAAGTCTTTATTACGAACCCATTTGGATTTTTTATCGTTCAAAATATGTATACACTCATTTTTCTCAACTCATCGGAGATAAAATTGCAGTTGGACGAGTCGGGCATGGAGCACAGGTTTTTGCTGAACGCCTTTTACTCATGTCTGGCGTTGATCCGGAAGATGCAACACTCTTAAATATGACTTCTGCCGAATCGGCACAGGCCTTAAAAAATGGCAGCATCGACGCTGCAATATTCATGTTGCCTCCTGAGAATAAAATTATTCACGATTTAGCATTACGAAAAGATTTAAAATTAATGAGCCTGGAGCAGGCAGAGGCCATTTCAAGAAAAGATGCAGCCTTTCATCATTTAGTTCTTCCACGAGGTGCAATTGATCTTGAATCAGATATACCGGGTGAGGATATTGATCTCGTCTCATCCACGGCCACCTTACTTATCCGCGATGATATGCATCCGGCATTGGCCTATCTTTTATTGAAGGCCGCTTCTGAAGTTCATGGACTGCCAGGTATTTTTGAAAAGCGAGGAGAATTTCCAACAAATCAAGGTGATACTTTTCCTCTGAGCAAGGATGCAGCTCAGTTCTATAAATCCGGAACTCCCTTCTGGCAACGCTACTTGCCCTATTGGCTGGCGGCCTGGTTTGATCGCTTTATCCTTTTAGTTATTCCGCTATTGGCATTTTTACTTCCGCTTATCAGGATGATTCCTAAAGTGTATCATTGGAGACTGCGTTCGAAAATTTATCAGCGCTACGGAGAACTAAAATTCCTTGAAACTCAGATTAAAGCGATTGTCACAAAAATAGAATATGAAAATTATTTGCAACAACTTAATCTCATTGAAGAGCGTGTTAATAAAATGAAAATGCCTCAAAATTTTTCTGAATATATCTATTCACTTAAAGGCCATATTCAGTTTGTTCGCGATAGAATTGAAAAAAATGTAAAGATCGAAAACTGATAAAAAATGGAGAATTAATTATGTTTAAATCGCCATATGTACTTTCCCCAATAATCGAAGAAGGCTCAGAAGGTTTATGGGGTGAGGGAAGCCCTTATGAACGAAAAAATATTTATAAAATACAAAATGAAAAACTTCCTTCTGTTAATTATGACGAACATATTTTAAAACCTCATAGCCTGCCTCATGTTGAAGGATCAAAGCATACTCAACAAGATGGGCACACCATAGATTACTACTTCAGAAAAATGCCTCAATGCTTTTATGGTGATTGTGTTTTGTTAAAGTTCACCAATCCTAACTTTGCTTCGGTCAATGAAGAAAAGACAATCTTTCATTGGGAAATAACGAAGGATGAATTGATTCAAAAGTTAACTTCAGTCGTTGGCGAGAGTTATAAATTAAAAAAGATTGCTATTACGATTGATGATTCAATCTTGCCCAAAAATTCTAAAAATTACCACGATCCAAATTATGTCGTTACTTTGAGCGTGGCTGCTGCCAATTTTCTCATTTCACTGGATGAGTTTAATGCTTTTTTAACATCATGGAAATCAAGTGATTTCATGCCAGGAAAAAAAGAAAGACCTATTCATGATATTCTTTTTAAAAAAGCAGTTATCTTTGAGTGCTTGACCTTTTTTGGTGTGCCAGAAGGAAAATACTTCTTAAGTGCTTTTCCCCTACCACTAAAAAATGCATCTGAATCGCCTTGTTGTCCTGTCTTTTTTGAGTCTGGGGCCTTTTAAATCTAATATCCCAAATAAGCTTTTTTAATTTCTGGATTATTTAAAAGATCTTGTGCATTTCCTTGCAGCGAAATTTCACCGTTAGTGAGCACGTAGGCACGATTTGAAATATTAAGCGCTAAATAGGCGTTTTGTTCGACTAGTAAAATACTCATCCCAAGCTTGTTAATTTCTTTAATGGCCCTAAAAATAGAACTTACTAAAATGGGAGCAATCCCCAATGAAGGTTCATCTAAAAGTAAAAGCTGGGGTTTGCTCATAAACGCTCTGGCGATGGCCAACATTTGCTGTTCTCCACCTGAGAGGGTTTGTGCTAATTGATTTTCACGATCTTTTAATTTAGGAAATAGAGAATAAACGTATTTAAAATCTTCTGCGATTCCTGCAATATCACGGCGTAAGTAGGCACCCATTTCAAGATTTTCTTTGATGCTTAAATTGGCAAAAACTTGTCTGCCTTCCGGTGATTGAGCGATTCCCATGGCCGTAATTTTGTGGGCGGGCAATCGTTGTATAGGGGATCTTTTAAAAAGGATTTCACCTGAACTGGCCGCTTCTAATCCGGAAATAGTATGCAAGGTCGTTGTTTTCCCAGCGCCATTAGATCCGAGCAGGGTGACAATTTCACCAGTATTAATATGGAGGTTAATATTTTTTACGGCGTGAATTGCTCCATAATAAGTATTGGCATTTATGATCTCTAAAATTTTTGTCATATGATCACCTCGATTTCAACACCTAAGTAGGCCTCAACAACGCGTTTATTGTTTTGAATTTCTTTCGGGCCACCCTCGGCTATCAGGTTTCCGTAATCGAGTACAAAAATTTTTTCGGCCAACCCCATAACGAGCTTCATATCATGCTCGATTAGGATAATGGCAATATCAAATTGATCTCTGATTAAATGAATGAGCTCAGTGAGTTCACGCGTTTCGGTGGGATTCATTCCGGCCGCAGGCTCGTCTAATAAAAGAAGTTTTGGTTCGGTCGCTAGTGCTCGTGCCATCTCCAGTTTTCTTTGCTGCCCGTAAGCGAGGTTTTTTGCGAGGTAATCTTTTTTATCATCAAGCTTAAAAAGTTTGAGTAAGTTTAGGCACTCTTCTTCAATTTTTTTTTCTTCCAGAAGAAAATGTTTATTCCTAAAAATTCCTGCCCAAAATCCGTATTTAATACGCGTATGCTTTGCGAGCTTAATATTATCAATGACTGATAAATTTTTAAAGAGGCGAATGTTTTGAAAAGTTCTAGCAATACCAAGCTCAGTTATATCGCTTGATTTGATATTTTTTAGGTCTTTTTGGCAGAAGCTCACACTTCCAGTACTCGGCGTATATATTCCCGTGATGGTGTTAAAGAGTGTTGTTTTCCCGGCCCCATTTGGCCCAATGATGGCCACTAAATCATGAGGGAAGACTTTGAAGCTCACATCATTGACAGCGGTCAGCCCCCCAAATTTCATGGTGACATTGGCCAGCTCAAGTATGGGATTTTCAGCAATGATTTTTTCCATTATTTTTTTCCTTTATTAAAAGAAAACTCATGGGCACCAAAAATTCCTTCTGGACGAGCAAGCATTAGTACAATTAGTAGCACTGAGTAGATTGGCATTCTCCAATCAGAGGCATGTCCACCTATAAAACGCAGCACTTCTGGAAAAAGTGTAAGGAGAACGGCACCTATTACCGAACCAGTAACTGAGCCTTGCCCACCAAGAATAACCATTACCAAAATAATTACACTCCACATGAAATTAAAATTAGATGGGTGAAGAAATTGTTGTGTATGAGCAAAGAGAGCGCCCGCAATACCTGCGATCCCTGCACCGATAATGAAAGAAAAAAGTTTATACCTAAAAATATTTACGCCCATATTTTCTGCGGCGATTTCATCTTCGCGAATGGAAATAATCGCTCGTCCATAGGTGGTACGTTTTAAATTAAGCATGAAGATTATGGTTAAAATCGCGACTGCATAGACCCAGTATATATTGGCCAAATGAGGGATATTGATAAAGCCTCTAGGTCCGCCTGCCATTTCAGTATGCATAATAATGATTCTTACAATTTCACCAAAGCCAAGTGTGGCGATGGCCAGGTAGTCGCCTTTTAATCGCAGGCAGGGTGCACCTATGATAATTCCGCATATGGCCGATGCCAAAAAACCTACGAGACATGCTATGCCCATATTTATAGGTGCAGAGACAGGAAGTGCAAAATAAACACTATAAATAGCACTGGCATAAGCACCAGCGCCCCAAAAGCCCGCGTGACCAAGTGAGAACTGGCCGCAAAATCCATTGATAAGATTTAAGCTTAATGCAAGAGTAATAAAAATTCCGACAATCAATAATATTTGAAGATAATAATCCATTTTTTAAACCTTCTCTTTTACATTTTTTCCTAAAATCCCAGAAGGCCTTAGAAGCAGAATAAGAATTAAAATAAAAAAGGAAACAGCATCGCGATAGCTAGATTTATAAAGACCGGAAACCATATTTTCTGCGACGCCGATAATAAAGCCGCCAAGGGCCGCACCTGGAATAACCCCGATCCCACCTACTACTGCTGCTACAAAAGCTTTGATCCCAAGATTTAATCCCATCAGTGGTTCAACTGACATCGTATAGCCCATTAACATTCCACCGAGCCCCGCAATTGCGGCCCCTAGAAAAAATGTAAAAGAAATAATTTTATTGGTATTTATTCCCATGAGCTCAGCAGCTTGTAAATTATAGCTGGTTGCTCTCATGGCCTTTCCAATTTTAGTAAATTTTGTCAGCCACCATAAAAATAAAAGAACAAACATAGTGATGATGAAAATAGAGAGTTGAATATTGGACACGTTAACTTCACCAAAATTATAAATTTTTTCAGTGATAAAAGGTGGGATGGTTTTTGGATCGGCACCAAAAACCAATTGTCCAGAGTATTCAAAAAACAGTGAGGTTCCAATGGCGGTAATAAGAGCTGGAACACGCCCCGATTTTCTAATTGGCCTGTAGACAAGACGCTCGACAATCACGGCGAGAATTCCCGCAGACAACATCGCAGTTATAATAGCGACTGGCATAGGAAGATTGGCGCGAAGGACATAGTATCCGCACATTGCACCGATCATTAAAAATTCACCGTGAGCAAAATTAACCAGGCGTATGATTCCATAAACCATGGTGTATCCCAAGGCCACTAATGCGTATAGTGAGCCTTGAGAGATACCGTTGCTAAAGTACTGAAGACAGTCCCAGAGAAAAAAAATAAAATTTTGATTCATATCTATTCTATTAAGGGTTTACTTTTGTATGGAATACGAATCCAGTTTCAGTAGCTTCTAAAACAACAGCTGCTTTTTTCGGGTTTCTGTTTTTATCCATAGTAATAAGGCCAGTTACGCCTTGGTAATTTTTTGTTTTTACCAGTTCAGCATTAATGTCTGAAGACTTTGTTGATTTTGCTTTTTGAATAGCAGCGTTCATAATTCCCACTGAATCGTATCCAAGAGCTGCGAATCCACCAGGTTTAACACCATAAGCTTTTGTGTATTCTTTTACGAAATTTTGAACGATAGGATCTTTATCATCTGGAGCAAAATGATTAGAGATATAACTTCCTTTAACTGCAGATCCTGCGATTTCGAAAAGTTTTGGAGAATCCCATCCGTCTCCACCTAGGAATGGAACATTAATTCCTAGAGCGCGAGCTTGTTTAATAATAAGACCAACTTCAACATAATAACCTGGAACAAAAATAAAATCAGCGTTAGCTCTTTTTACTTTTCTTAAAAGAGATTGGAAATCTGTGTCTTTCGCCACATAAGTAAGTTCTTCGCTAGAAGCTAGCTTTCCACCAAGTTTAATAAATTCATCAGAAAAAGATTTTGCTAAACCTTTTGAATAATCAGAAGTGTTTTCAATAAGGATTAATCCTTTTTTCTTTTTTAGTATGTTCACTGCAAATTTTGCCATGACTACACCTTGGAAATCATCAGTAAAACAAGCTCTAGAAATATAATCTCCAACTTGAGTGACTTTTATATTGGTGGCAGTTGGTGTGATAAATGGAATTTTTGCTTCTTGAACGATAGGTGCTGAAGCTAGTGCCAGCGATGAAGTCGGCTCTCCGATCATTGCTGAAATTTTATCAATATTGATAAGTTTTCTTGTCGCATTTGTTGATTCAATAGCATCTGATTTATCATCTTCAATGATTAATTCGAATTTACGAGCGGACGTTTTTTTTACTTTCTCATAAGCAAGTTTGATACCGTTAACATTTTCTTGTCCGAATGTAGCAGTTGCCCCGGTAAGTGGTGAGACCACTCCAACTTTTAAAGTGTCTGCTGCAAGTAGTGATTGAGATATGACCAAAGTCAGAAAAAGTGCCCACATTTTGTGTGAATTAACTTTCAATTTCATCGAGGACCCCTTTGTAAAATGAAGTATATAAACAGGTTTCTAAAAAATTAGATAGTAAATACAGTAGCATCAGGAATCGTGTTGTAAAGTCATTTAGTCGAGTTTTAAAAGCTTTTTAAGTCACTAATATTTTTAGATTATCAATGATTGATATAAAAATGTCCATTCGACCTTATACTCGTTTAAGACTCAGTAAAAGACAGCGAGCTCAAAGGGAGAAATATGAACAAAGACGATTTTAAACAAACCTTGATTAAGCAGTACTCGGAAGTAATCGAGGAGATCATTGTCGAAAGTGAGTCCATATACCGCTCCCATATCGACTATAATCAATTGGATTTCAGAGTGCGCTCACTTATTCAGGCCGCAAAAGTAGACGGTCTGGATGAAACTATTATTTGGGATCTACTTGAGCATCGCGTGCCCGAGTATCTTCATTTTTTAAACGGAATAAAAATTGCTGCTTAAATTAGTAAAGCAGGATTTTCGCTCTCTCGTTTAAAAAGTGTTCATGGCCTTGGGTTTCAATCTTTCGAAGTTCGGACAGAGACCCAAGGCAATCAACCCAGAGGCGAACTTCATCTGTTCCGTTAATCAGGTCGATGGCCAATTTATGAAATTCGTACTCGTAAGGTTTGTCGTGGAATTGGAATTCACTTCCTAGTTCCCGTTTAAACTCACGGCAAAGCATCTGTGAGACGCTCCATGATTGAAATTTATTATTGTTGGTGGGGTGAATATGAACTCCACCGCAATTTTTCCCCTGATGCTTTTGAAAAGTAGGAAGAAAAATAATTGGTCGCAGATTAAAACCTTCTGTCAGTCCCTCATCGTGGAAGCGCTTTAATACTCTTTCACAAAAAGAAAATGATTCAATTCCAGGAAAGCCCGCTACTTCTAGAGGTCTGGTTGTTCCTCTTCCTTCTGAAATATTTGTTCCTTCAAATAAAACAGTTCCTGCAAAGGTAATCGCTCCTTCTGGCGTTGGTAGATTGGGAGACGGCAATACCCAGGGAAGACCTGTGTCTTGCCAAAACATAGAGCGCTTCCATCCATCCATTTTGATGACTTCAAGATGGCAATCAGTCTTCAATATAATTTTTCCGTACATTCCCACTTCACCCATGGTCATGGAGTGGCGTTGAGGAATAGGGTAGCGACCTACGAAAGATTTATAATCAGGTTTTAAAATGCATCCTTCGATCATTTCTCCACCAACTGGATTGGGACGATCGAGAACTAAAATTTTTAAATCCCTTCCCTGACATTTTTCCATTAGGAGGGAGAGAGTTGAAATATAAGTGTAAACGCGAGTTCCGACATCTTGAAGATCGACGATTAAGGTATCTAGGCCCTCAAGCATTTCGTCAGTTGGAGTTCTGGTTTCTGAATAGAGGGAGTAAACCGGAATTTTAAAATAAGGATGAATATAATGAGTGGTCTCAACCATATTGTCTTGAACATCAGTCACAAAACCATGTTGTGGCCCGAATAGTTTTTTGAGACGGCCTCCAAAAACTTTTTGGAGAAGCATGACTCCGGAATTAAATTGAGAGTCGATCGAAGCGCTATGGCAGAGGTAACCGATATTACCTTTAACAGTGTCTTGAAGAGCTTTGCTAGAAACTAAACGTTCTAGTCCGGTAATTATCTTTGTCACTTATACTTCCTAGATTCCTTAGGACCAATATTTCATTCAGTTTAATTTTGGGTTGCTGACTAATTATTGTAAAGATAAAAAATTAAGACGAAGGAAAAGTAAGCATTGAATTGCACATTGTGAAACTAAACTTCATCACAAACTTCACAGTTCACGCCGCTTTTCTATAAAGCTTCGATGTTTCAATTGATTCATCAATGTATTTAATTAAATCATCCTCAGACGGCCTTCCATTTTCGCCATACACTTCAAACGCTGACAAAAAAACAGAGGCAACAAAGTCTGAGTACTCTATATCTTTCATATTAGTATCCGAACAAATCGATACGAGCTCGTCTATTTTCAAACTTATTTGAGTTCTTTTTTTCATCATAATTTAAGCTCCAGTTCCTAGTTATATTTTTATCGGTAAAAGGAGCTAATGATCTTAGTTTCCATCTTTTATTTCCCTTATACCTCCGATTGGGTAAAGGAGAGTTAATACTGCTATAAACTACCTAGATTCCTAACCGCATTATTACTCTAATCTCTCGTTGTAAAGTAATGGTCCTAAAGTTAATATTTGCCATTGGGTAATACTTAAGAGGAAAAGATGAAGCAGTATCACGATTTAATGAAACACGTTCTTGAACACGGTACTAAAAAAGAAGACCGCACTGGCACCGGAACGCTTTCCGTTTTTGGCCATCAAGCTCGCTATAATTTACAAGAGGGATTTCCTCTCGTTACAACGAAAAAACTTCACTTAAAATCCATCATTCACGAGCTTCTATGGTTTCTCCAAGGTGAAACCAATATTAAATATCTCAAAGACCATGGTGTTTCTATTTGGAATGAATGGGCCGATGAAGAAGGAAACTTAGGTCCTGTCTACGGTTCTCAGTGGAGAAGCTGGCAAGGGGCCAATGGCGAGACTATCGATCAGATTACCGCTGTCGTAAATCAAATCAAAAAAAATCCTGATTCACGCCGCTTAATTGTTTCTGCTTGGAACGTTGCTGAGATTGAAAAAATGGCGCTTCCACCTTGTCATGCTTTTTTTCAATTTTATGTGGCCGAGGGAAAGCTTTCTTGCCAGCTCTATCAAAGATCGGCCGATGTCTTTTTAGGCGTGCCTTTTAATATTGCTTCTTATGCCCTCTTAACAATGATGATGGCGCAAGTCTGCGGTCTTGGATTAGGTGATTTTGTTCACACTATGGGAGATGCCCATCTTTACAGTAATCATATTGAACAAGCAAAGCTGCAATTAACTAGAGACTTCAGATCACTTCCGCAAATGAAATTAAATCCGGATGTAAAAAATATTTTCGATTTTAAATTTGAAGATTTTGAGCTCGCGGGTTATGACCCTCATCCTACTATTAAGGCCCCAATAGCCGTATAAAGGAATTTTTATGATCGTTTCTATGGTCGTGGCCCACGGGCCTCGCGGTGAAATTGGACTGGATAATAAACTTCTGTGGCATCTCTCAGAAGACCTGAAGAATTTCAAAAAAATTACCACTGGTAAAATGATTGTCATGGGTAGAAAGACTTTCGAGTCTATCGGCAAACCGCTACCTAACCGGGCCAACGTCGTTATTACCAGAGACCAAAACTTTAGGCCTGACGGTGTGATTGTTATTAACGATCCAATGATGGCCTTTGATCTCGCCCTTGAAGCTGAGAGCGATTTAGAAGACTCAGATTTTGAAATGATGGTTATTGGTGGAGGGGAAATATTTAATTTTTTTATGCCCTATACTCAAAGAATTTATCTCTCAGAGGTCCAATACCAGGGCCCGGCAGATACCTTTTTCCCACCGATCGACAACAAAGAATGGGAAATCGTGAAGAGTGAAGACTTCGGCGATTTCACCTTCAAGATTTTAGAACGGGTGTGATCTAATTTACAGACCGCGGGCCTCTGCAAGATCGATTTCATAATCTTTATCCCAGTCTTTTGGGTCAGAGTCATCATCTTGTAGTCCATTAATTCCACAAAATGTTTTTGCTACACTTAGGAGTCTTAATTCTTCACGTTTAAATTCCAGGTAGGGTACAAAATTCCCGTAAGATTTAAGGCTGAAGCTATCTTCTCCATATTTATAAGAATAGTTTTTAGTCATTCTTGGATTATTGCTATCGATTAGACCAACCTCGTAACCAGTACTGCCTTTTTTTAAACCGACCACTAACCAGGCGTGTGCGCTGATGCCTTTGATTTGTAGTTTTAGGTAAGCAATTTTCTTTTCCGTTTCAACATAGTTATAAACTTCATCCATCATGATTTTTAAAAGTTCAGGTTTAACTTTTGTTTCTCCTTTAAGTCCATCGATCCAGCTCCCTAATACGACACCGTCATATAATTGCCAGTCGTCGAGTTCCTCCTGAATAAGTTTTTGGTTGATGGTAGAAAATTCAGCAAAGTTGGCATAGCCCGCAATGGTAACAACACTATTTCCTAGGCGAACTTGATGGATAATATTTTGAATGTCTTCCGTTCTTGTAAATTTTTCAAGATCAGGTCGAAAGATTGAAAGGTAGAGAATATTGCGCTGAAAGCGCGAATGCCACCAGCAAACGCCTCCATTAAAAAGTCCGCCGCCATTTTTAAAAGACATAAGGTTAGTCGTTTCTGTAGATAAATCTTGAATGGTCGCTCTATCGTTTGGAAGTGTTCCAAAGCGTGCACAGAAGTCTGCTTTGGATTGCGGCAGAGGACTAGCAAAAAGCTGGAGAGTTAAAAAGGACAGAGAAATAAAAATTAATTTTTTCATCCTTTAAGAATGAAGAAGTGGATTAGTTTCGAACACTAATAAAAACTATCAGGATCATTTGAGTCGGGTATTTAAGCTCTTATTATTCTGCTTATTATTCCGCTTCTTACTCCTCAATAATAAGCTCGTTATTCAATTCGTTTGCTTTTTCTCCCACTGAGGGGAAGTAAGTTTCCAAAACATTGGCAACAGATTCAATACTGTCTGTGA
>JAQTTZ010000020.1 GCA_028710485.1 Bacteriovorax sp.
CGACATGAAAACTCCACTCATTTTGACTTAAGCTCCTAAAAAGATTTAGGAAATTCTAAGTATTTTTTATTGAATAGGACATAATCGCCGTGCAATAAGGGTAGGACATAATCGCTGTGCTAAAACAAGGCTGATCTTTTTACTAAAGTATTAAAGCGTCCCTTCCGAGAAGTCTTCAAACGCTAAATCATTGCAAGGAAGATTTATGAAACTTCTAATATGTTCTCTAATTGTTTCATCTTTATCATTATCTGGTTCACTCATGGCCAGAGAGATTAATCCTACAGAAGATCAAGATGCTGCTCCAATGACCGATCTCATCGCAGAGACAAATTACAGTCAAGATATGAAAGTTACTTATTTAACAAAACTATTAGACCAGCAACAAAAGTCTTACGATGATAAAATCACATTTCTTGAAACTGAACTCCGTAAAACTAAAGATCGTTTGATTGAAAAATCAATGAACCAGGAAAAGATTGAAGAAGCGATGATAGAAAAATATGGCGCTGAAACAGTTGTCCTAAAAAGAGAGCTGGCCTATAAAACTAAATCACTTCTTGAATTCCAAAGACAAATTGAAAAAATGAAGCCAGCTGAAGATTTAAAAAATATGATCAAACTCAATACCGAACTGGCCAGTGAATTGAGAAGGTCTGAGGATCAAATCGCCATCATGCAATTAAAGCATGTTGAGGGGATGCCAGGTGCTAACTCTGGAGCTCGACTTCCTGCCAGCGTAAAAGACGAAAAATAAATAAATAAATAATTATCCAGTACACGCCAAAGGCAAGGTTAAGACGACCTTGCCTTTTTTTATTGCCACTTTTCTCACTATTTTCCAAATCCCACAAAGTCTCAAAAAACACAGCTAAGCCATTATTAATTTTAACAATTCTGCAATTGTCCTCTGTAGTCCATTGTGAATAGCGCTCAATTCTTTAGAATGGACACAAATCAACTGAGGTTTTGTCTGTAGTACGTCTGCCGTAGAACAAAATCCTCAAATCTAAAAAAGAAATCAATATGAGAACACTCTCGATTATGGCCTTTGCCAGCTTTTTAATTCTCTGGGGGATCTATTCCTACTTAAGAGACGACACCATCGTTGAAATTAATAAAATTTCAACCATTAGTAAGCCAGGGCATCGTCTAGCACCTAATGACCCTGACTCTCCCGTCTATCAAAAGAAACGTCGCGATTTAAATAAAATCGGAAGCGTTATTAACGAGAAAAACGTTGATATCGATTCAGAAACTAAAGACCAGATAAAAGTGGCTAAAAAAGTTTTTGATATCGCACAGAATTTAAAAGAAAAACAAAATATCTTGGAACAAAGCTATATGGATCGCGCTAGTTCAATTAAAGATATTAAGCGTCTGCAACAAGAAATAGTAGGTATCAAAAATAAACTAAAGACCGATGCGTCTAATACTGAAAAATGGGATCCTAAGTTTGTTTACTATTTAATGATGCAGGAAAATTACACTTACCAGGAAATTAATAATATTAAATCACTAACCGAAAATGGATTGAATACCGAAGAAATTAATTACATCACTGAACTGATAAAAGAAGATTCTTTTACTGATAGAATCACTGCGTATAAAGGTCAGGGCGATGTAGGAAGAGCAGTAGCATCTATAAAGAAAAAACCGAAACAAAAAGATGATTTCATCGACGGTCCTGAAGAAGGCGAAAGCCGCGAGTCGAAACTAATTGAGATGGATTATAATCAGGACAATAAAGAGGAAATGGTCTATGGAAACAATCAATAATAACAACAACAGCAACAACAATCAACGTAACAATAATTACGAGGGTCCTATGTCAACTACCAAAAAGCGCCTACCTATTGTCAGTTTATTTCTCGGAGAGAAAAAGTTTTTGATCAATACTGATTTCCAAATTCAGTTTATTGCCTCGCTCCTTCTCATCTCAATTGTGTCGATGTCGATCATTTATCTGGCAAATGATTATTTCTTCCACGCTTATATGCAAAAAGGCCAGCTCTTGAACTTGCCGCCTGATCATCCGTACTTTTTAATGATTCACGAACAGAAAGCATTTATGACGAAAGTTTTTATTGCCGTGGCCTTAAGTATTTCCAGCGTGGCAATACTTTGGGGATTATTTTACTCTCATAAAATTGCAGGCCCATTATACCGTTTACAACGTTATTTCACTGATGCTGCCATCGAGAACACGGAATTGAAAAATAAAATCTATTTCCGTGATGATGACTTTTTTCAGGAAGTACCGGACTCTATCAACCGTTATATCGATAGCGTGAACGATAAAAACCAAACAGTGAAACACGAAAAGGTCGCTTAATCTTATTCGCTGAACTCTTGGAAATTTGATTTGATATTTTCTAATTCGACTTGCTCAAAAAGAACTTCCGGCGTCGTTCCCCACAAAGCCTGGGGCCACGCCTGATCGTTATCATAACGGGCAATAATGTGAATATGAAGCTGACGAACAATATTTCCAAGAGTTCCAATATTTATTTTAGTCGGTTTATAAAAGCTTTTTAAAAATTCGGACACGATAGATACTTCTTCCATTAGCATACACTGCTCTTCATGGGTGAGATCAACCAACTCAACTGCTCGAAATTTTCTTGGGACAAGAACAAACCAAGGATTTGCTTTATCATTTTTTACATAAAGCTTACTCAACTCCATTTCAGCAATTAAATAAGAGTCTTTTTCTAATTCCGGATCAACACTAAACAGATTCATACTTTCATCCTTGAAAATAATATTATGGTTGAAGTCTATCTACTTCCCATTTGTGATTTTTTAGTTGATAAAGAAAACGATCATTCAAACGATTGTCTCCGTAAAGAAAAAATTCATACTCGTAGGGCTCAACCAAAAATCCTCCCCAATATTCCGGAAGAGGGATCGGCTTTCCTTCAAACAAATCGACCGTCGCTTTAAATTTTTCTAACAAAGATGCCTTGTCTTTAATCACTTCACTTTGATGGGAGAGATAAGAAGCAATTTGGCTTTCACGGTCGCGAGAATGAAAATAGCTGGCCGAGTCTTCGCGGCTCATTTTAGAAACTTTTCCATGAATGCGAACTTGCTTTTTAGAAACATGCCAATAAAAACCCAGGGCAATTTCCGGGTTATCGCTTAACTCTTTTGCTTTGGGGCTTAAATAATTTGTATAGAAGATAATTTTATTATCAGCTATTCCTTTATATAAAAGATAACGGGTATTAGGCCTATTTTTTTCATGATCATAAGTTGAAACGGCCATGGCCAGAGCATTTTGCTCAATATTATTGGCCTTATCAAACCAGTCTAAAAAACTAGTTAAAGGATTTTCATTCAGTGAATAGTTGAGTAAGTCATCCATCGCAGCGACCTTTGTTAGGCATATTTTAATAAGTGCATATCATCTCTACTATAATTCTATTAGAGCTAACCTTGAAAGAAGAAAATGTGTCGGAAGCAAAATTTTTATAATGCCAGCTGAAGCTATTTTCTAACCAGACACATCAATGTTTCATAGTGTGCGGTATAGGGAAACATATCAAAGATCTGCAGGCTTTGGATCTGATAATGAGCACTCAATTCACTAAAGTCGCGGGCCATGGTCAAGGCATTACAACTGGAATAATAGATAAATTGAGGAGCGATGCTCTCAATCATTTTTATAATAGCTGAATTAAGACCTCTCCTCGGTGGATTGACTAAAACCGCTTCAAATTTTTTAGGAAATTTTTTTAAATACTCTTCAACATCCATAGCATAAAAATCAATATTACTTTTATTAATCAGAACCGACTTCTTGGCGCAATCAATGGCCTCTTTCGATATTTCCACACCAGTAATATCTGGACAATGCCTGGAAGCATAAAAGGAGAAGGCACCGACACCGCAATAGAGATCAATTAGGGATAATGGAGCATCCACTAAAACAGAATCAGCGACGGCGCTATAAAGACGCTGAGCAATCTGAGGAGTAACTTGAAAAAAACTTCTCGCCCCCAACGCCAGTTGAAATTCATCAAATTGATGAATAATCGCCAAATCACTGGTGAGGACAATTTCTTCATCTCCTTCAATAATCGCTTGGTGAATGGGTTGAATATTGGCGGTAATGACTTTAATTTCCGAAGACATCGCCAGCATTTCCACTGTCGCTTTCTTTAAGCGATCAAGAGACTCTTTTGAGCGCAAAACAAAGCGCAGTAAAAACTCTGATGAATCCTTGCTACCACTTTTTGAAAGGAGAAGATATTTCAATTCTCCTGTTTTAGTTTTGAGGTCATAAGGATTAATTTTATATTTTTTAAGAATTTCTCGCAGCCCTGGCAACAGCAAATTAATTCCGTCAGCATGCAGCGGACAAAGCTCCAACTCCCTTGGAGTTCCATCGCTATGATAAAAACCAAAGGTCAATTCGTTTTCTTGAGTAAAAACTGCAAATTTCGCTTTGCTGCGAGACTCGGTTGCCCCGTGAATTAATCCAACTGTCGGTTTAAGCAAAATATCATTATGAGGAAAGAGTTTTTTAAGTTCGTCTTCTTTTAAAAGCAAAGTGTCCGCATAACTTTTATCCAAAAGATTACAAGAACGACAATGAGATTGTAGAAAGTAGGAACATTTCATGATAGCTTTTAGTATAACATAAAATATCCTGGAAGATTATATGAATTATACTTCGAACTATACTTTGATTGGCTCCCTGACCTCCCCTTATGTCAGAAAAATACGACTCCTTCTTCACGGCACTCCTTATGAATTAAAAGTCGTAAACTATTTGGAAGAAGCAGGAAATGAGTATTTAAAATCAATAAATCCAGTAAACAAATTGCCCGTATTAATAGATGGCGACAAAACCATCCTTGATTCCAGAATCATTTATTACTATCTGGCCCATAAAAATAAGTGGCGCGAATTGACAGTGGATGAAGAAAATATACTCACTGCAATTGACGGGGCGATGGATTCTTCAATCAGCCTCTTCATGTATCGCCGTGGTGGTCTTGATTTAAATGGAGGCAATACCCATGTCGAAAGACAAAAGGCGCGTATCCCCCATATTATGAACTTCCTTACCCCATGGGTAAAAACGCTTGATGAAAAAAATCCAGCTCACTGGAATTTCTTAACCATGAGTTTATATAGTTACCTTTATTGGGGCGAATTCAGGGAAATGCTCAGTTTGGATGGTCATCCCGATTTAAAAAACTTTTTAGAAAAATTTAAAAATGCACCAGGCGTAGCTGAAACAACAATCCCGGTCTAGGCCACTTTTTTATCATTCCCAGTTGATTTATTTTGCATAATATCTTCAAGCTTCATCCGATTTAAGAAATTTGAAAATGCCATCCATATCGCAAGTCCGTTGAGATCGCGGATTTGCGGTGGCAGATATTTAGGAAGGGAGATCACTCCTTCTTGATGATAATTGTACAACACGGGCAAATCTTCCAATGTCGCTTTTCCTGTGAAGAGGAATGGAATGAGATCAGCTCTTCCCTCTTTAATCGTTGTTCGCATAAAATTATAAATCATCACAAAGCCTTTTAGATAGGCAATGTCTTTGGTAAATGGCGATCCGCCTTCAAGACTGGCCCCACGAAAAATTCTTCCGGAATTTCTAATGGCCTGTTGATCGGCCTGTCCTTTGTCTCTGAAAAAAGCGATCAGTTCAAGAAGATTGGCTCCTTCTTCGGCCATTTGGCAAGCAATCAAGCGGTCATTTAAACGCTTGGCCCTTCTAGGGAAAAGGGCAAAATTAAAAAGCTCCATGGTGACGGCCAGACCCTCTTGAGTAACAGTAGAGCAAGGAGGTCCTTTCGAAAGCCACTTGGCGTATGGTTGGTTAAGGCCATTTAGAGTTGTTCCCAAATGAACCCAGCCTTCATGTACTTCAAAGATATCCAAATCGCGTTTAGAGAACATCATGCCTTTTTTAATCTTTATATAATCAGATCCGGCAGAAGCATCAGAGATGATTCCGTCGGAAAGTTTTATTTTAATATTTTCGCCTTTAAAAAAACCTTGTAGACGAATGGTTAATTGCTCTACTACAGCTTCAGCTGTCATATTTTTTTCGTAGATTTCACCCAATTGTGATTCATGTAACGAATCGAGAAGTGTATTCATAATACTGGCAAGATCAGATAATTTTGTTTTACCATCGTTCATCAATTCAGTCGGGCCACCATAGAGTTTTTTAGAGTAGTCATAAAATTCTGGCTTCCCTCTGTTTACCAACATGCGAACCACGTCTTCATACTGCAGGCAATTGCGGATAAGTATGGCCCCCAGTGGATCGTTGGAACCAAGTTCTTTAGTGATCTTTAAACGAAGTTCTCTAAATTCTTGTAACTTTTTATCTGGATCATATTTTAGAGGATGATCGCGGTAATCGATTTTGGGCATTTCTTTGAATTTATTTTTAATAATAAAGTCTTCAATCCCATCATTCCATTTTATGGCATCCAGAATTTGGATTGGCTTCTGAGCACTATTGAGAAGAAGTGAGAAATCGAGAATGGTATTTTTATATTTTAAATCGCTCATCAATGTAGACTTATCGTCAAATTAGGCCATAAACTTGAGTTTATTTATAGGTTTTATCTCCCCTCAAATTAGCAGCAAACAGAATGAAAAGTAGAAACGGTTCCTATAAGAAAATCCTCATAGATTCTAAGACCTTAAAGGCCCACGGTCTTGTCTTGCGGGCCAATATCGACGCTCTCAAAAAACTAAGTTTATCGCCCCAAGAATTCATCACTCTTTATTTACTTTTATTCTTAAGAATTAAACATCCAAAAAATTGGATTCAGAAAAAATCAAAAAGTCTTATTAATGAAAATGAAAATGAAAATTTTGGACCGGAACTCCTCTCTTATATTCCTGAAAGTTTTGCTTTAAATGATTGGGAAAAAGAAAAATTAAAAGGCGTGACGGCCTTTACTCTTTTTAGCCTTTATAACCTAAAGGCAATTCCTGAATCGATCAATAGAACAATGATTCATTGGTTTTTGGGATACTGGAGCATCGAAATGCTCGAGCATATTCCAACTCCCCGTGAACTTCTGCGCCTGCAAGTCAAAAACACCAGGTGTATTACAGTCATCACCGATCCCAATGAAATTGATTCATTCGTTTTAGAGACCCGAGACCCGCTTAGCTTTGTTCTTCATGATCTTATGCATGCCGATCAATTTTTTAGCCAGATAGAATCTCAAAAAGGTCAGTTGGGATTTTATCAGCTGATCAATTCAATTTACGATCAACCAGATCTTCGCAATCTTTTAAAAACTGATGCCAATTTTAAAAAAGAATTTGAGTATGTGGCCTCCGATATGAATGCCTATGTCATTCATTTATTCAAATGCCTTAAATCTTCGATATCCAGAATAGATAAAGAAAAAGTGTTTTTTGATAATCTATTAATATGGTGGAAGATGAACGAAGAAGAAAAAATAGCTTCTCATAAACTCAGCACTCCACATTTTAACCAGCTGGATGAAATGATTTTAAAAACATTTTTCGAAAATAATCAGGAGATTCTTTAATGAAGACCGTTAAAAAAAATATTTTAATCATCAATGGAAGCCTTGGTGGTGCCATTGGAAATACTTCAGTCTTAATTGAGTCGGCCCAAAAATACCTGGGCCAGCACGAGGCCAATATCGATATTTTGCATTTGGAAGAAAATCAAAATGACCTAAAAAATAAATTAAGTTGGGCCGATGGATTTATTTTCACCTCTGGTACTTATTGGGACAGCTGGGGAAGTCCGATGCAAAGGTTCCTGGAGACTTGTACACAATATGAGGCCAGTGATCTTTTTCTTTATAAACCAGCTAGCGTCATGATCACGATGCACTCGGTAGGTGGCAAAGGCGTTCTCTCGCGCCTTCAAGGGGTGTTAAACACCATGGGTCTCGCTATTCCTCCGATGAGTGGATTAGTCTATTCCCTGTCTTCTCATTTAGCGTTTAGCTTGAATAAGGATCAGACTCCTAGTGATTTTAGTAACGACTTTTGGAGTCTAGAAGATATTGAGATTGTCGTTCATAACTTAATGACAGCTGTTCATCACAAACATGATTTTAAGTGCTGGCCCGTTGACCGCAAAGATCCACAACGAAGATGGCTTTAGAGTTGACGACTAAGCTAATATTGATTTTAAATAACTAAAAAGACCTAATCAAGCGGAGCTCATATGATTTCAGAAATATTTAATCCCAAGTTATGGATGGAAGTACCAGGCTTTAAATTTCAAGACATCACTTACCACCGAGCTCTTGATCAAGGCACCGTAAGAATTGCGATCAATCGCCCTGAGGTAAGGAATGCTTTCAGACCACAAACAGTGGATGAACTTTATTTTGCCCTAGATCACGCGCGAGTTTCTGCTGATGTTGGAGTTGTTCTCTTAACAGGTAACGGACCCTCTCCCAAAGATGCGGGCTGGGCCTTCTGCTCTGGTGGAGACCAACGCATTCGTGGAAAAGACGGATATAAATACGAAGGAGCAGATAGCAATGGAACGGGAAATTCAAAAGTTGATCTTGGTCGCTTAGGCCGCCTACATATTCTAGAAGTTCAACGCCTTATTCGTTTCATGCCAAAAATTGTAGTTGCCGTGGTTCCAGGTTGGGCAGTTGGTGGTGGACACTCACTACACGTTGTTTGCGATTTAACTCTGGCCTCACAAGAGCATGCCATTTTTAAACAAACAGATGCCGATGTCGCAAGTTTTGATTCAGGTTATGGATCAGCTTATCTTGCCCGCATGGTGGGACAAAAACGCGCTCGTGAAATTTTCTTCTTAGGAAGAAATTATACTGCTCAAGAAGCTTTTGATATGGGCATGGTCAACGCCGTTATTCCTCATAAAGAATTAGAAAACGTGGCACTTGATTGGGCACGTGAAATGAATTCGAAGTCTCCTACGGCCATGAGAATGCTAAAATATGGATTCAACATGATTGATGACGGTTTAGTAGGACAACAACTTTTTGCCGGTGAGGCCACTCGGCTAGCTTATGGGACTGAAGAAGCGATGGAAGGCAGAAATGCCTTTGTTGAGAAAAGGGCCCGCGATTTTTCTAAGTATCCTTGGCATTATTAAGACCAAAAATAATCCGACATGTTTGGTTTACCTTTGATGGACGTTTATTTACTCAATAATTTTGAGGAGTAACCGAAATACAATAAGCCCCATTTTTAGTAAGCCAAGGACCACGTCTGCACAATATATTCAGAATATTATTTGCACCTTATTTAAACTGGTCTTACATAGATCGCGCTTTAAAGGTACGAGTGCGTGTAATAGAAAGACCGGCATACTCCTTAAATGAAACTGAGCTTAAAGAGCTTCGTGAGAGCTTGAAGCAAATCGTAAAAAAATCTATCCCCAAAGAAAATTTAAACTACGGAATATTCTCTGAAACAAGTGACGCCTTTAAAACAAATATTATCACTATCATTTATACTCTCGAGGACAATCGCCCGATTGCCTTTAATTCTCTCTCTTGGATTAATACACAGCTAAAAGGAAAAGATGAAGAACTGCTTCATTTGGGCTTAGTTGTTATTGATCCGGATGTTAGAGAGGGCGGGCTTTCCTGGATACTTTATGGACTCACAACCATTTTGCTATTTGTCCGCAAAAAATTAAGTCCCATCTGGGTAAGTAATGTGACTCAAGTTCCGGCCATCATTGGAAAAGTGACTCAGTCCTTTGACAGTGTCTACCCTTCCCCTGGGAATTTTGGCAAACCACCCTTCATTCATTTGTGGCTGGCCCGGCAGATAATGAAAGATAAGCGCTACGTTTTCGGCGTAGGCCCTGAGGCCGAATTTGATGCTGAAAAATTTATTATTAAAAATTCTTATACTGGTGGATCCGATCATTTGAAGAAAAAATTTTCAGAGGCCCAACCCCACCGTGATGCTATTTATAACGATTTTTGCAAAAACAATTTAGATTATGACCGAGGTGACGACTTCATTCAGATAGGTCAGATTAATTTGAATATGACTAAAAAATTTCTTATGAAATCAGTACCGAAGAAATCGGTGATGAGAATTGCCATCTCACTTTTTTTCGTTTCCCTACAATCAGTTCTTTCTCCAGTGCTTTTATGGCTGGACTATAATCATAAATATGGGGAATTAAGACCGTGGAAAAAATGAGTTATAAAAATTTATTTCAGAGAAATATTGGTTTTGTAAACGAGTCTGAACAAGACAAAATTCAAAAGCAAAAGGTATATATCGTTGGAGTTGGAGGAATGGGTGGAGCTGCACTTATGAATCTTGTTCGAATGGGGTATGAAAATATTGGAGTTGCTGATATTGATTCATTCGAAGAATCAAATATCAACCGGCAGTTATTTTGCAGCACCGATACCCTTGGGATGGATAAGGCCGAAGCGTCAGTAATGATGGTGAAAAAACTTAATCCTGCAGTAAATATTAAGAATTGGGGACACGACTGGATTTCTAAACTAGATGAAATCTGTAGAGAATATCCAATTATCGTTAATGGCTGTGATGATATCGTTGCCAGTAATATTCTATATAATGCTGCCAGAAAATTTAAATGTACTGTCATTGATGCTTATACAGCTTCTGTTCCCTCGGTCTACGTCACCCGTCCAAGTGATCCTAGTCCCCTAACAAGATGGACAGGTTTAAGTGAAATTAACAGTAGCGACAAAATATTAATTGATCAGTACAAAGTCAAAGAAACAGAATACGTCATGACGAATTCAAACTCACTGCCCCATATTCATTTAGATATCGCGATTGAAATGATTTCAGGAAAAAGATCGAGAATGTCTCTTTCTCCAATGGTTATATCCACAGGTTGCTTAATGGCGTATCAGGTGCTCTTTTTAACAATCGATAAAAAGGCCACTAATTATCATGGATATTTTTTAGATCCTTATGGAAAAGTTACCAAGAATAGCTTTGGGCCAATTCATTTTATTAAAAAAATATTAGTTAAATTTTTTTTAAAAAAGTGGTTAAGTGAATGATTACTGAATTCTCACAAAAGTTTGACGGTGCTATAAACATTATTACTGCGTTGGCCATAATATTTTATGCCGTCTATATGAATTTTTCGGAAAAAAATAATGGACTCAGAAAACGCTTACTGTTTCTGCTGACCTTATTGGGTTCACTTTGCCTGATTAGGGGGGGGAATTATGTGGCAGATTTTGGACCAATTGTTGAAAATTTTGTCTTGATCATTGCCTCCATTATTCCTTTGTCCCTTTTTTTATTAGTTGAATTAATGCTTAGAAGGCATTTGCCTCTTTCGATGAAATTATTTGCTGGAATAACCAGTCTTTTACTGGCAGTTTGTTTATTAATATTTGGTGCAAATAAATACCTGCTCTTCTTGTTAATGAGTGATTATGTTCTGATCCTATTATCCATTGTAGGTGTTCTACTTACAAATAAAAATCTAGATTTACAGAAAAATGAATTAACATTAATTAAAATCAACACAGTAATTATGATTCTCATCATACCATTGATCGTAACAGATTTTAAAAAAGTATTAGGCATAGATACTATCCGCCTGGGAGCATTTGGAATTTTATTTTTTCTCTACGCGCTGGTGAAAGTCTGGGAGAGCATAGATGTTAAGGGCGGATTTGCCCGACTATTTTATCTACTATGTTTCAATCTCATTTCAGCTGCAATTTTTTGTTATTTGTTTGAGATCTATCAATACTACTTTCATGTTTTTATTGTCTTCATCATGCTGAGAATGCTGTCGGACATTTTAATTTACACCAGAGATAGTTATGACAAAAAGGCACAAGAGCTGGCCTTGTCGATAATGGATGTTTTCATCGCTGGAGAATTAAAGATAGATTCTATTAAAAAAAAGATTTCTGGAAATGATTTTTTTATCTTAAGTAAAAAGGAACTTGCTGATTATAACTCAGAACGCATCCATTTTGTTTTCAATGAGCGTGGACTTTACTTTAAGAGTGAAACGACGGCCCTGACTAAGGACCCAGACATAAGGGATGAAATCCTGCATATTTATGAAGATTTCGATTGTAATGCCTGTATCTATGTAAAACTTTTTAATAATGATTTCTTTTTAATTCTATTCAAATGGCCGGACATGGCCCCTAAAAGTAAATTACAAAAAGAAATATTTCTAATCCAGGGTCTAGCCTCCCAAATTAAGGAATAAGTATGATTACTCTTAAAGAAAAAGACATCGATTCTTTTTTTGATGTCCCTTTTAATATTTACCAGGATAACCACTTCGTTTCATTATTCAAAGACGACGTTAAAAGATTTTTAAGCACCACTAATCCGCTGTTTAAAAATGGTGATAATTTTACTTATTTTACGGCCATTGAAAACGATATTCCCGTAGGGAGAATTATGGTGCTTGCCCATCATGATTCAAATATTCGACACAATCTCAACTGGGCCTATTTTGGTTATTTTGATTGTGCTAATAACCCCGAGGTTGCAAAGCTGTTAATCGATTCGGCAATTCAATGGGCAAAAACGAAAGGGCACACGGAGATCGTTGGAAATGTAAATTTTACTTTCATGCAGCAAATAGGCGTTATGCTCGATGGGTTTGAAAACTTCCCCTACTCTGATCAAGTTTATACTCCTCCTTACTTACCAGACCTGCTTAAAGAATTAGGATTCGAATCTTTTTTTCCGATGGTCACTTCAGAAGCCGATATTGGAAAAATTAATATGAGTAATTTTGAGAAAGACAAAATATTACAAATCGAAAATAATCCTGAATATACTTTTAAAGAAGTTGGATATTTTGGTATCAAGAAATTTATGGAAGATGGCTGCCAGGTTCTGAATGAAGGATTTGATCAAAATCCGTTTTTCACACCAATTACAGTAGAAGAATTTGAATTTCAGGCCAAAGACCTAATGTTGGTCCTCGACCCAGGATTGACAATTATTACTTATCACAACAATCGTCCGGTGGGAGTAATCATCTGCATTCCTGATTTGAATCCACTTCTACATGCAGTCAAATCCAATATGGGATTAATTTTTCTTTTTAAGTTTATATGGTTTAAATTTTTTAATAAAAGAGCTGTAATTATATTTTATTCAGTTACTCCGGAATTTCATGGCCAAGGAATCAATCAGGCGATTTTAAAAAAAGTAATAACTAATTTAAAAAAGAAAGGTTATGAAAAACTGGGCATTACCTGGATTGCTGATGTTAATAAATCCAGTTTAAGACAGATGGAAATTTTATCTGCCAAGACTCTTCATCATTTATGTTTATTTAAAAAGAAAATCTAGGATAATTATGAATTGGAACAAAGAAATATTTAACCAAATGGCCGCTGTCGCATCTCGCTCCCCCTCTGTTCATAATGTACAGCCTTGGAAAGTTCAATTTACAGAAGATGGATTTAATCTTTATCAAGCAAAGAGCAGAAGATTATTTGTAGGTGATCCCAAGCTTCACGATAATGACGTCAGCCTGGGGTGTTTTTTCGAATTGTGCCGAATGTTCCTTCACGCTCATGGGCTTGGATCTACAATCGTAAAAGACGATACACAAAAATCCCAGGATTTTGAAGATTCATACGAGATGAGATTTAAAATTACTTTATCACCAATCTCTCCTGTTCAAGATCGTCTCTACGATAATATTTCCAAAAGAAGATCCTTTAGAGGAATTTTTCAATACGATAAACATTTCGATGAAAATAAACTCAAAGAAATCAAAGTTGACGGACTCGAGTTGAAGTGGATTTGTGAACGGGATGAATTGAATAAATGGGCGGGACTTTATGATGAGAGCTCTTCCCAAATCAATCAGGGATCAGGCTATTTTAAAGAGCTCATTCACTGGATTCGCTTTTCCCAATCAGACCCTAAATTTCTTCAAGATGGGCTTAACTATAAGGCCCTGGCGCTGGGAAAAATGGAGGCCATAATGGCCGGCCTCTTATTCAAAGAATCTATTTTTAAGCTATTGTCCAAGCTGTCCTTAGAGAAAATCCTTATTACCGAGGCTCCCCAAATCCGCTCGAGCCAAGGAATATTAATAGTATATGCTAATAATAAGCTCGGGCCCTTTGAGATGGGAGTGGCCTTTATGAGGCTATGGCTAGAACTCACCTCTAAAGAGTTATATGCCTGTCCATTGTCGGCCCTTGTAGATTTTACACACACAGGAAACATTCTCAACTCCATGAAACCATCGAATGATATGATCTGCTTAAATGTATTACGTTTTGGAAAGGTAGCAGATGAAAAAAATATCTATTCTTCACCTCGGCTTGGCATTGACCGGATTATTATTCCATAATCTAAGCTTTGCGACTTTAAGCCTGAATGCCCCCAAAGAATTAAAATATTTTATTGAAAATGATTTTGATTCTATTCATATGCAGGCACTAAAAACCCATGCAGTTCCTGTTAAAATTCTTTTGCCCTCATTAATTCTAGAAGGTCGCTCTAAAGGATGGATCGCAGAAGATTCATTTGATTATAAAGAAGTATTTAAAAGATCAGGACTTACTTATCCTCAAAATATAATTTTCAATGCTAAAAGCTACTCTTGGAAATCAGAGCTACTCCCTCTAGGATTAGTTCAAAAGGAAATGGGTTTTGGTATTAAGGCCAATGTTAAAATTGCCAACCTTTCTTGTGTTGCTTGCCATAGCGGTTCACAGTACGATCAAAACGGTAAAAAAACCAACAACCAGATTATCGGAGCTCCAAGCGATACCTTCAATCCTGAAATGTATGTCACTACTCTTTATGAGGGAATGAAAAAAGTTAATCAAAACTGGGCACGGGCAACAGCTATTATGAACCAGTTATTTCCCGATACCAATTTGAAAGAGAAACTGCTCTATAAAACTATTATACGCCTGCAAGTTAGATCTTATATGAAGGCCCATGCATCGATTGATAGAGCAACACCATTTTTAAATGGTGGCCCTGGTCTTACCAATGGAGTTGCGTCCCTAAAAAATGTTTTAGGTCTTGATGTATTTGAAGGCTCAGCATCTGGCTTTACTTCTATCCCATCAATTGGAGATAGAGGTTTTAGAAGCTCACTTCTTTACGACGGAGTTTACTCGATTGCTCATAAGGATTCACAAAGAGAAGTTCAAACTGTAACCAACCAAAGCATCGATGATATTTCAACTGTCGTCGCCTTATTTACTGTTCCGACAATGGGGCAAACTACGGCCCGTGCATATAAAAATATTAGCACTGTTAAAGAAATCGTGGGCCCTATTCTAAAAATTTATAAAACACCGGATTTTCCTGGAACTATCATAAAAGAAAGGGCCGAGCGAGGATTTGCTATCTATAATTCCAGCTGTCTTCAATGTCATGGTGAATACAAATGGGATGGCGGAAAAAAATCTCAACTTATCTCTTTTCCTAATAAATTAGTTCCGCAGAATGAAATGAACTCAGATGCAAATCGATGGTTAGCGGTGACTCTTTCTTTAAGTAAAAATCTCGAAAACTCGGTATGGAATGATACCCTTCAGGTCAATCATAACAAAGGGTATATTGCTCCTCTGCTGGAAGGCTTATGGGCAACAGCACCTTATATGCATAACGGCTCTGTTCCGACGTTATGGCAGTTTATGAGACCAGATATGCGTCCTGCTAAGTTTGTTGTTGGAAATCAAAATCTGGAAATGAACAAAGTTGGAATAGCAGCTCTAGCAAGTTTTGGCAGCGAAATTTATGACACAAGTTTAGCCGGTCGAAACAATCATGGGCACGAAAAAGAGTTTGAAGAACTTTCAGATGCTGATAAAGATGACCTGCTTGAGTACTTGAAAACTTTGTAAATACAAATTAAAAAAAAGAATGAAAAATTGATTTTTTACTGATGAATATGCCCTGATCATGTAATTTTTATACATAGATAAAAAATTGCTTCATACCAAAGAAGAGGATTGGACTAAGGATAATTATGTTGAAGTTAATAACAATAGCTACAACGAAGATGTGACATGTGCTCTTGGCCTTTGCTGGAGAATGAAGCCAAGCCGATTTAACTACACTTCATATTGGGGACAATTTAAAGAAGGTGGATTGAGCTTTTACAAATTATTTTGCAATTTCGAAAATAATTCCGACGGTCATTGTGAAAAAGGTTTGCCAATTCTTTACTGGCCTTTCCTTCAGTTCGTCCACTGACTCTCAAATCAAGCGTTGAAGATTTAAGGCCGTGGCTTCGATTGGATTTGTTCAACAGCTAATAACAAAAATTATTATAAAAGATGTGTGGCCGGTGTAACGGCTGCGAGTGCCCGTGGCGATCTGGTATTCCAACCCCACCCAGCAATGAACTTGTTTGTGACTTCAAATCATGCAAGGCCACAGTTATTTGTAAGAAAAAAATATTTGGTAGCGGTCCAAGGGCCCGATCTTGTAATCGACAAACTGAAATTAATAGTAATCCAACAACAGCTGCTCGCGAATTACTAAGTTTAATGAATGGGTTTAAGGCCTTAAAAAAATAGAATAGCTAAAGAATTAGATCTTGGGTGATAAAAAACTTTTCATCACCCAAATCGGGCCTATAAGTAGAAAAAAAAGATCAGTAAAAAAAGAAGGCTTCTTACCTTCAATCTTGTGTCCAATAAATTGAAAAATCCAGGCGACAATAAAGATAAACAAACAAAGCAGAAAAAATCTTGGTCGTAAATATTCCAATAACAGAGCTTGAGGAAGGATAAATAACACCATCATTGTAAAAACTTTCAAGTTTTTAAAGCTAGCATAAAAAATAAGAGCACCTAAAATAGCGAAGAAGCTCCAGTCGAGCCATAAAGGCCAGGACTCGGGCACTGGCATGGCCTTTAACAGACCCAATACACTGAACATGATCGATGGCACACAAAACTTGTGAATAAGAATATTGGTAGGATTTTGGTGTGATTTTGCATACACATTTAAATACTTTTCTAATCTGCTCATGCCTATCCTACTCTAAAAGTTTATCAATTTTAACTTCTGATATATGCTCAAAGCGATCCGTTATTTTCCCAGTGGTAATATGAATCTCTTTGACATCTTTGCTGACTGTATCGATATGGCTGGCAAGAGCGTCCCAACGTTTTTTATAACGGCTAAATTCATCGGCCAGTCTATTAAGCTCTTGATGAATAACATTTGTATATTTACTTCGCTCGATATTATTAAGAACGACTTGAACAGTCGTAATCATTGCCATAAAAGTTGTAGGTGAAGTGATCCAGACTTTACGCTGATGAGCATACTCAATAATGTCTCCGTGATAAGCGTAGAGCTCAGCAAAAATCGCCTCCGCAGGCAAAAAGAGCACGGCCTGATCTGCTGTTACATCGCGGATAATATATTTAGTGGCAATATCGTCAATATGTTTTTTTAAATTAGTTTTAAAATCTTTAACAAATTCTTTACGTTCAGCATCTGTATAACTGGCATCAAACATCCTTCTAAAGTTTTCAAGCGGAAACTTGGAATCCACAACTAAACTTCCTGTAGGCTCTGGCAAAAAGATAATTGAATCACAAATTGTTCCATTGGGAAGTTTGTACTGCAATTGAAAAACTTTATCGTTTTTGTCCCCGAACACGGCATTTAAAACTTGAGTTAATTGAACTTCTCCGAAAATTCCACGGCTTTTTTTATCAGTTAAGACATCTTGAAGGGAGACAACATTGGCCGATAAGGATTCGATCTTTTTTTGCGCTTCATCTATTTTGGCCAAACGTTCAACAACATTGTTAAAAGTTTCGTTGGTTTTTTTAAAACCTTGATCAAGGTTTTCTTTTACCCGGTCAGAAATTTCATTGAGTTTAAGTTGGAGGTCTTTATTGATTTTTTCATTCATGCTCACCATCTGAGCGGTTATGGCCTGCTGAAATTTTGAAAAGTGAAGCACAATATCCTGAGTGCTTTGATTTTGTTCGGCAGTAATTTTCTTAAATTTTTCTTCAATAATTTCTGAAACTTGAAATTTAGTAATTTCTTTCTGCCCTTCAAAACGCTGAACCATGATGGTTTCGAGTTGAATTAATTTATCTGAAATAGGCTTGGTAGCATTAGAGATATCGGCCGTTAAAAAACTAAAATCTGTTTTGTTCATTTTTAAAAGGACAAAAACAACCAAAGCAATATTGATGGCCACTAAAAAAATAGTCATGAGATCTCCTGATGTAGATGAGGAACCTTATCATGTTAAGAGTGGCTTCGTGAATAATTACTTACTCAATTAATGCTTAGTTTCTTAAAATATGGCACATATACCCGTCAGGATTCTTAACTAAATAATCCTGATGATAATCTTCTGCTGAATAAAATTCACCGGCCTCTCTGACCTGAGTGACTAATGGATCTTTGAAGACTTTTGAAATATTCATTTTTTCAATCACTTCATTTGCAATTCTTTTTTGTTCATCATTATAGTAAAAAATGACCGAGCGGTATTGTGTACCGATATCATTGTGTTGCCGATTGAGAGTTGTAGGATCATGAAGGCGAAAAAAAACATCTAAAACTTTTTCATAGCTAATGACGGCAGGATCAAATTCCACCAGAACTACTTCTGCATGTCCCGTTGAACCAGAACAAACCAGTGGATAGGTTGGATCTTTTACGACTCCACCAGAATATCCAACCTCAGTTGAAATTATTCCATCTATTTTTTTTAAGATATGTTCGACACCCCAAAAACAACCAGCTCCTAAAAGTGCTTTTTCTGTACTCATAACTCGCTCCTATTTTCTTTAAGTGAGAGCATAAATGATAAGACCCATAATCATAAATCCGATCAAATCTCCCCCGTAGTCTATCCAAAAATTCTTTTTAGACCAACCATTAACTGCATAGTGTTTAGCTGAGGTAGCAGCAGCAATCATTAGCCAGCATCCCAAACTTATTTTCATCATTTGCACTATCGTAAAAATTTCTAGCATCCTTTGAATAACATCCAATCCCCACGCATTAAAAAGAGATCCGAAAAAGATTAAACTGAGGGTCTTAAAACCATGAATCTTTTTAAGACCCATTTTTTTCTGCCAAAATAGATAAAAAAGACTATTGGTCAAGGCAGCAATCGGAAGATAATACCATTCACTTAGGGACATTCTTGCTCCAGATTAAAATTGGTGTTGATTCTTTACTTATTTTAGTTAATAAAAAGCAAATGATCAAAAATTCTCACTACACATATGATTACTTTCAGCCGGAAGAGTATAGATTCTCGCTGGATTCTGTTTTTCTTGCCCAAAAAGTGGCCAAATTGATTGAAACTGAGGCCGAAGTCGCTAATTGGCAAGTTTTGGATCTTTGTGCGGGCTGCGGTATTATTGGCCTAGAACTCTCTCTACATGCCAAACGCCGAATGAATATTGATTTTTTAGAAGTCCAAGAGATCTATCGAACATTTTTCGATAAAAACAAAGAGATGATTTATCCGGAAGCTGAGTCTTCCCAATATCGTTTTTTAAATCTTAATTACCAAAAACTTTTAGAAGAAAAATATGAAAACACCTATGATTTAATTGTTTCTAATCCCCCCTATTTTTTTAAAGATGAAGGTCTTTTATCTCCCAACGACTTTAAAAATCGCTGTCGCTTTTTTCTCGATAGTGATTTTAAAACATTAATAAATGCCATAGTGTTTGCTTTGAAGCCTAATTCGTCTGCTTATCTTTTAGTGCGTTCGGGAATTCATCATGGGAGATCACCAATTGATGAGATCATTAAGATTTTAGGTACTGGCGGGAGTGCGAAGGTCGTTGATAATGTCCGCGGAACTGATATCGTCCAGATCAGAAAAGAAATTAATTAAATTCGATAAAAATATTTCTTCACAATTTTTTTCATCGATATTGAGATCGCTCCCTGCCTTTTGATAAATATCTTTGATCGAGAAGTCCTTCTGGTCATCCGTTTCTAAAAAAATCTTATCCCTCGGTAGGGATTTCATCACAACTGAGGCACGGGAACTTGGATTAAAAAGCTTGCTCCCAAAAGAAAAAAAACAATCGTATTTTAAAAAAGCTTGAGCTGTTTCAAAATTTCCGGAAAAATCATGCAAAAGAATTCTTCCTTTATACTTTCTCGACTTTAATAAAGCGATTAGATCAGCTTCGGCCTTAACACAATGAAGAATGAGTGGGCGTTGAACTTCTTGGGCCCAATCCATATGCCAGCCTAAAACTATTTCTTGAATTTTACAGTCAACAATTCCCTCTCTTCTGCGATCAAGTCCGCATTCACCAATGGCGAGAGTTTTTAGATTAAATGCTTTTTTTAATTTTAAGAATTTTTCGGCCCATTGAGCTTCATTAAATGGAAGGGTTAATTCCCAAGGGTGAATTCCAAGAGAGTGCAGACCCACGATAAATCGCAATTGATTATTGCTTTCAGCTTGCAAGATATGAGTGTGAATATCAATCAGCATAGTTTAATAATTCCTTTATTTGATTCTTCAATATTCCATTTGGGATTGACAAGTATGACTAATTATTTTTTTTGGGAAGCTCAATGATAAAGGTAGTATGGACTGCAATGTGGTTGAGATAAAATCGGCCATTGTGAGATTCAATAATTCCTTTCGAAATACTTAATCCTAAGCCCGTCCCTTTTCCAACGGCTTTCGTGGTAAAAAAAGGCTGCATCATTTTTTCAGAAATGGCCTCAGGGATTTTCTTACCACTATCAGAGACAGCAATAGAAACGTTGTCTCCCAAATCAGTCATTTCAATCTGAATCCATTTATCAATACTGCCTTCCAAAGCATCCAATGAGTTATTTAAAAGATTCATTATGACCTGCGCGATTTGAACTTCACGGCACTGAATATTTTGATCCTGAAATGACAAAACCCGTAAATCAATCTCATTATTTTTTAGTCTTTCCTTACAAAGCTCAAGAGTGCCATCAATAATATGTTGAACCGTTGTTTCCACAGCAGGATCGTTATATGAATCTCTGGAAAATGCGTGAAGCCCTCTAATAATTTTAGCTATACGATCAACAGTCTTGATAATTTTATCGAGAGAATTATTTAGTTTATGGTCAACCTCATTCTCGCCTCTAGGACGCTTCAACGTTGAAGCAATAGCTGAAATAATAGTGAGGGGATTATTAATCTCATGTGCAATCCCACTGGCCATTTCTCCCAGCGAAGATAATTTGGCAGATTGGATCGCTTGCTTTCGCTGCTCTTCAACTAACTCTAAAGAATGGAGAAAATTGAGAAGAAAAAAGGCAAAGCCAGAAAATAAAATAATTATTAATCCGATATAAATAAAAGTTCGTAATTTCCAAGCGTATAAGAAGTCCTTAGGTGAAAGCCCAACCACAACCGTAAAATTATAATTCTCAAGTTTACGAGCAGTTAAAACTCTCTCAATGCCATCAATGAGCGAAGAAAAGTGATAGGTTATAACGTCGTTTTTCCCATTTATCAAAAAATCTATCTGTGGAGCAAGCTTGAGAACTTTTCCAAAAAGTTTTTCAGACCAAGGTATTCGGGCATACACAAAATGATCAAAACCATAAAGAGAAATAAGTCCTCTTGATCCAACCTTGAGAGCAGAAAACATTTGTTGGTAATATTCAAGAGGAATTGTCGCTAAAATCAATCCTCTGAATTTTCCTTCGCTGGAAAGAATTGGTCTAGAAAGGACCACTACCCGTAAATGGGTCGTTTTACTGATAACCGGTTGTGAAATCTTCAATTCATCTTTTTTACCATTCTTTAGGTAAAGAAAATATTCTCTATCGCTAATATTTTCTTTAGAAAGGAAACCGGAATCATCTCCGATAAATCTACCATCTTGGTCAACCACATTAAAACTTAAAACTTCTGAAAGTCTCTTTTTATGGATGAGAAGCAATTCATTATAGGCAGAACTTCTTTTTGCAGAGAGCACCTGTTCTTTGGATAAATGATATTGAAGTCCTTGAAGAATTAGGTCAATTTTTTTAAATGAAGTGGAGACTTGTTCTTCTAAAACTTCAGTAAGATTATAGGAATTAACCTCGGCATTGTGCATTTCACTCTTATAAGACGAGTAAGATTCAAATAGAAATACTGCAAAAACAAATCCTCCCACTATCATTGAAACAATGAAAAACCGTGAGTTCTTTGAATTCCTTATAAGATTTAAGTGTTTATTATACATGAGTAAGAAAATTATAATCGTCTAATGAATTAGCCGTCCACAATTATTTCCCTATAAAAAATACAGTCTCACCTTCTTTTGAATTAGAATTTAATCAACTCGCAGAGTGGCTAAGTTTATAGTAAACTCGGATAATGTTCACACTATCCAATTTACCCATTGATACCATCAAAGAAAAAATTATTGATTCTTATGAGTGTTTCTCCAATATTATTTTAAAAGCGTCCCCCGGATCCGGTAAAACCACTCGCGTACCTCTTTATTTATTAGAACAAACTACCAAAAAAATTTATATTCTTGAACCCAGAAGACTAGCGGCTAAGCTCGCGGCCATTCAAGTGGCACGGGAATTGGGTGAGAGCGTAGGTGTTAGAGTGGGATACGTATTTCGTTATGAAAAAGCGATGAGTGAAAAAACGCGAATTCTTTTTTTAACAGAAGGTACTTTTTTAAAAATTCTTTCTCAAAATAAAAATCTTGATGATGTGGGACTCATTGTCTTGGATGAATTTCATGAAAGGCATTTAAGCACAGATGCGGCCCTCAGTTTTGTCACAAAACTGCAAAAAGAAAGTAGGCCGGATTTAAAAATCATGGTGATGTCGGCCACCATTGAAACCGAAAATTTACAGACCTATCTTGAGCAGTCTTCAAGTACGACAACTATCGATTTAGTGGCCCACCGCTTTCCTTTGAAATTAAATTATCTCCCTAATATTACCAGTATAGTTCAAGCTCCTCTTCAAAAGAAAGTATACTCTGCCGTTCTTGAAATCCTGGATTCTGACGAACTTGGTGATATTTTAATTTTTCTTCCAGGGATGAAAGAGATACGAGAAGCTCATTCCATTCTCGAAAATCTATGCAAGCACTATGAAAGCCAATGCCTTATTTTGCACGGTGATCTGGATTCAGTTGAACAAGAGCAAGTTCTAAAAATGGGATCCCATCGAAAAATTATTCTCTCGACTAATATTGCTGAAAGCTCGGTAACTATTCCTGGAATAAGAATAGTGATAGACTCAGGTCTACAAAGAGAAAGTTCTTATAATTTCTTTTCTGGTCTGCCTGAGTTAAACATTACCAAAATCTCCAAGGCTTCTGCCACCCAAAGGGCCGGTCGGGCCAATCGAGAAGGTGCTGGTGCCTGCTATCGTCTCTTTGCGGAACTTGATTTTGACCAGCGTCCCTACTTACAAAAACCTGAAATTTTAAAAAGTGATCTTAGTGAACTTTATTTAATGGCACTCGATCTGTTTAATACCTCTTTGGACAATCTTTCTTGGTTTGAATCCCCACCACCCAATGCGCTTAAAAATAGCCATGATTTATTATTTGCCATTAATGCTATTGATGAGCAGGCCAATATTACGGCCACTGGAAAAAAAATACTGAAGTACCCAACTCATCCCAGACTGGGCAGAATTTTAGTAGAGGCAGAGAATGTTTCTCCAATTACCCATAAGGAAACATTATCTTTTCTGGCCGATTTTTTAGGAGAGAAAAATAAAGAACGATTTATAAAAACATTCTCATTTAAGTTTACTCCTGCTTCCCCGATAAAATTAAAGTGCCTTGAAGAAATTATTCTAACAGGTTTTCCAGACCGTGTTGCCCGCGCCAGGGGAGATAAATATTTTGATATTATTACTCAAAATGGCGAGACTATTAAAATTGCTTCGCAAATTGGCCATGACTTTGATCCCAATCATCCCTTATGGATTGTTTTAGATTTAAATAATAAAGGTGAAGCACTGAAATGCGTGGCGATTGAAGAAGAGTGGCTTTACGACCTGGTGCCTTTTCCCATAGTGGAAGAGGACCGATATTTTTGGGATGAGAAAAAAGAGCAAGTTCAAAAAATGGAAAGAACCATGCTTGGAAAAATACTTCTTTCTGAATCCAAAACCCAAGCTAAAAATATTAATGAAGAAACAAAAAAAATCTTAATTGATATTGCTCGCAATTTTATTGCCTCACTTCATGAAACCCAAGAATACGAGCGTCTGCTTACTCTTAATAAATTATTGAATAAGATAGAACTTAATTTTTCAGAGCACAGTATTTTAAATAATTTTTTTGATGATAAAGTTCATTTTAGGACAGAGGACAAAGAGCTCCTTGCAAGTTACTTTTTTTCTACCCTCAAAAACTTAATTGATCCCTCTGGCCTTTATAATTTAGAAACTGATTTTCCACTGAGCATTCAGTTAACGGACAGACGTAAAATCCCAATTGTTTATGACCGCACACAGGATCCATTTATAGAATCTTTTATTCAAGATTTTTATGGATTAACAAGGACTCCTATTTTAGCGAAGGGAAAAATTCTTCTAACCCTGAAGCTCTTAGGTCCACACAAACGCGCTATCCAAGTCACTCAGGACCTTGCCGGTTTCTGGAAAAATACTTATCCCCAAATGTTTAAAGAATTAACCAGAGAGTATCCTCGCCATCACTGGCCACTAACTCCTGAGAGTGCCTTGCCTTTGTTACTTAAAAGGCACCTGCCATAAATGAGGTAAAGAGTTCAAGGCATGAATTGTACTCTAACGGTTCATGCTTTATAGATTTTCCATACATTGATCGAGAGTAATCATTCCATTCACCACTTGAAAAATCCAACAACTTCTCTTGATTTTTAATTGCTTCGCTCCAAGATATTCCGCTAAGTTCTGCATCGAGGTAAGCTTCATTAAAAGCTCCGCTTAAAATTAATAATTTTTTTTGCGCAAAACTCCACTCTCCCACTGAGCGCGGAACATAGTCTCCAGAAGCGATCTTGGCATCTGAAAACTTTTCGAAATGTTGAAAAGTTTTTCCTAAAAATAACACATGCTCTTCTTGCTTAGAATTCAGGACAAAATGATCAGTATCATCGATCATAATAAGATTATTCAGATCATCAGTAATTTTACTCAAGTCCTTTTTATATCGTAAGAAAAATTTATCGGAATCCAGCGCTCCTTCCACCTTTGTGAGATCCTCCTTATTTAAAATTTTATAAGCAATGTCTTCGAGAGTTCGCCCATCACCCAATTTGATTTGACTAAGTAGCGAATGATTGCGAGCGAAGCTTCCCCCACTGAAAAAAGATATATTTATTTCCTTTTTTTGCAATAGCTCTTCCACTAACTTCTCAACTCCTTCATGAACAAAATATTTTTTTCCTTCTACTATAATGATTCTTTGTCCTTCAAAATCAGGCTTCACTTCAGACGTTATTGTCCAATCAATATCAAAAACGACATGCTTTCTTACTTTTAACGATGCCGGCGCGCGAACCATTTGACTGCACGAAACTAGCGATAACAAAAATAGATATAAAAAAAGGATTTTTCTCATTAAGTACCTATCGGTATAGGGAAGGATTTTTTGAAGCTTGAAAATATTTAATTCACTCAAGTAATCAATCTAAGTCATAGAATAATGAAATAATCACCCAAAATTAACCTAAAAACGACTCGGCATTTGCCTTAATCTTTGATAAATAGTGATAGAAATAGTGATCCATTAAACAATTAATACAGGCAATCAAATGCAAAATAATCTGCCAATTAAAGAAAAAATTCTTCTCTTTTGGAGTGGAGGCAAAGATAGTGCGTTGGCGCTTCATTATCTAAAAAAAGATCCTCGTTTTGAGATTATTGGTTTAGTGACTACTTTTGACCGCGAAAAGAATACCGTTCGCTTTCATGGCATTCCCGATAGCTTGATTATTGATCAGGCAAAAATGCTCAAACTTCCTTTGCAAAGAATTTTTCTTCCAAGTAACTGCACCAACGAAGAATACACTGAACATGTGGGAAAAATCCTCTCCATTTTTTCTAAACGTGGAATTCGCACTGTTGCCTTTGGAGATATCCACCAAGAAGAAATTAAAAAATTCCGAGAAGAAATGATTTCGAGTCTTGAAATGAAGGCCGTCTTTCCACTTTGGGGAAAAAAATCAACTGATGTGAGTAGAGAATTTTTAAACACTGGACACAAGGCGCTGGTGACTTCAATCATGACTGATAAATTAGATAATACTTTTCTGGCCTGTGAATTTGATCAGGCTTATCTTGACCGACTGCCAGAAGATGTTGATCACGCTGGAGAAAATGGAGAATTTCACACTTTTGTTACCTACGGACCAAATTTTAAAATGCGTGTCGCTTTTTCAAAGGCCATTGCGACAACTGATGGTCCTTATCTCGTTAGCTCTGTAAAAGAACCTTAATCAATACTATCTATTGCTGAATGCTCGTATCAGTCGATTCACCAAAGACTTTGCTTAGCATTGGTCGGTGTTTTATCAGATGAGCAGAGCCATAAACCACTAAGACTCTTTTATGTTTATTTAATCTCGTTTCGATTTGTTTCGCTAAAAATTGCTCACGCAAAACATCTACCAGATGGGCCATCTTGTTTGCCCATTTTGGACTTCGGTCAATTTGCGGACTAATGGTATCATCAGAAATATCATAGAAATTAAAATCCCTACCCATTTTAGCTTTATATATTTTTTTGAATTTAGCTTCACTCATTGCGGTTTTAGCACGAAATTTTCTTGAGGATCTAACCAGGACTTCAACTAGTTTTTTGTTCCAAGTGGCCGTGAGTTCAGGACTAGGCTTAATACCGGCGCGTTTCCATTGAGGAATATTTCTTAAAGCATAAAATGCAATCAACTCATCATCCGTGATAAATCTTTTCTTTAAAGTAGAATGAATGGCCGCATCGCTTGGCTCTCCATAGCAGAATGGAATCTTTACCTTCAAGGCCTCGATAATTGCAAATGCATCCTCAGTACAGCTTTTAAAATTCATCTTCTGGCAATTATTAGCATATTTAATATCATCAGGATCAGAAACAATTGTAAAAGCACTTCCTTCTACAATTAAAAATTCTGGTTTAAATTCCTGAAATGCTTTTGTTATGGTCTGATGAGTTGCATTTCCGGCCCCATCAGTGTGCAAAGCAGCTACATATACCAGGTTTTTGTCACCATAGTTATAGCTTGCAATAAAAGGAGCTCTTAATTTTTCTTGATACTCCAGAGTCTGAGTATAATTTTGTATCAATGAAGAATCCAGATGCACATCTTCGTTAGTAGGTGTTTTATATTTTTGAAAATAAGCGCACCCACTAAGATTTATAGTTAAAAGCATTACTATAAAAAGCAAATATTTGTGTAATTGCATTAGAAACTCCTGCCACTCATTTATATATATATTGAATCAATCCAATACAAGCTTGTCCAGATTTAATAAAAATATTAGTATCTCTTATGGAGTATAAAGCAATGACATCAAAACTTTTCTCACCACTTAAAATTCGTGAAACACTCTTAAAAAATAGAATCATCGTTTCACCGATGTGCATGTACTCAGCGATTGAAGGCGTTGCCAATGACTGGCATCTGGTTCACCTTGGCTCAAGGGCCGTGGGTGGAGCGGGATTAGTTATTGTGGAGGCCACTGGTGTTGTAATGGAAGGAAGGATTAGCTATGGCTGTCTGGCCTTAGAAAACAATATTCAACGAGATGCTTTTAAAAAAATTACAGCGTTCATCAAGTCGCAAAATTCAATACCTGGAATCCAACTCGCTCACTCTGGAAGAAAAGGAGAAGGAGAATGGGATCTCTATGGCCCTAGTGCCCGGGCCTTTTCTGATCAATACAAAACACCACGCGCTCTTCTTACAAAAGAAGTTTATGCCATAGCGGATAAATTTGTACATTCAGCGAAACTCGCTTTGGAAGCTGGTTTTGAAATCATTGAAGCGCATATGGCCCATGGTTATTTAATGCACCAATTTTTATCTCCACTTTCTAATTTCAGAACAGATGAATTTGGTGGCACTCTTGAAAATAGAATGAGGCTTCCGCTTTTAGTCGCAAAGGCACTTCGGGATTTCTGGCCGATCAATAAAGCAGTATTTGTTCGCATCTCAGCGACAGACTGGACTGATGGAGGCTGGGATTTGGATCAGAGTATAATCCTATGCCGTGAATTAAAAAAATTAGGAATTGATTTTATTGATGTCTCTACAGGTGGCAATATTCCGAAAGCAAAAATTCCGATTGTTCCAGGCTATCAAGTCGAATTTGCCACTCGAATAAAAAATGAAGTCGACATTTTAACAGGCGCAGTTGGCATGATTACAAATGCAAAACAAGCAGAAGAAATTTTAGTCAAGGAAAAAGCTGATGCCGTTTTATTAGCACGTGAATTTTTACGTGAACCATACTGGCCGATAAAAGCCGCATTAGAGCTTGGAGAAAAACCGGATTTCGTTAAACAATACGAAAGAGCATACCTTTAATGCTAAAAATATTCGACACTCTACCTGCTCTAAAACATAAAAATTATAAAATCTACCTGAGCGGGCAATTTGTTTCTTTGATTGGAACCTGGATGCAGCAGCTAGCAATGAGCTGGATGATTTATAGATTAACCAATTCTGCTTTTTGGTTGGGAGTTTCAGGATTCGCTTCTCAAATTCCTCTGTTTCTCTTTGGATTATTTGCAGGAGTTATTGTTGATCACGTCGATCGTCATAAACTTCTTATTTGGACTCAATCACTTTCCGCTCTACAAGCTTTTATTCTGGCAGCACTAACTTTTTCAGGAAAAATAAATCTTACAGAATTAATCATGTTAAATTTCACTTTGGGCCTGATTAATTGTTTTGATATAACCGGACGTCAATCTTTCGTCGTCCAGATGATAAAAAAACATGAAGATCTCCCCAACGCAATTGCTTTGAATTCATCCATTGTTAATATGACCAGGCTAATTGGACCTGCCATCGCTGGTGCCAGTATCGCATTGGTTGGTGAGGGAATGTGCTTTCTCATAAATGGTGTAAGCTATATAGCTGTTTTAATCGCACTTTTTTTTATAAAAGTTGAGAAAGTAAAAAATAAAAAATTTAGGATCAACAAAATTTTTGAAAATATCTCTATCGGTTACCATTCTACATTTGATAATTCTTCAATGAGTTTCGTAATTTTGTTTGTGGCATTCATTAGTTTTTTTGCCACACCTTACCTCAACCTACTTCCTGCGCTGGCCGCAACTCTCTCTGGCAGTGGGGCCCACACTTTAGGCCTGTTGTCAGCAAGTACCGGCCTTGGTTCTTTAGTGGGCGCTCTCTATCTTGCATATAGAAAGGGTCCACCAGATTTAGGAGGTATTATTGCTTTTGGGGGATTAAATTTAGCCGTTTTTCTCGTTGTGCTTTCAAGGGTTCAATTTCTACCCTATATTTTGATCGCAACCTTTATGGCCGGACTTGGAATGATGCTACAGTTGAGTTCAACCAATACCGTTATTCAAATTCTAGTAGAAGACGATAAACGCGGACGAGTAATGAGTTTTTTAACTCTGGCCCTTTTTGGAACAGCACCTTTTGGAAGTTTATTAATGGGATATATGGCAGAACACTTAGGCCTTCATATGACTTTTCTAATAAATGGTCTTATTTCTGTAGTTGGTGCTTATTTCTTTGTCAGTAAAGCTTCTTCCATCAACGCTCAGATTATTGAGCATGTTCAAATTCGTTGATTGGCCAGTTAACTAGTAATCATCCACTACAATGCATCGGCAGCAATTCACACATCCTCAAATCTTTGTCGTTACTTGATGGCAACATTTACGTTAAAACGCGGTCTGCTAGCTTTAGAAGTCCTTTAAACACATTATATTTTATCTACCATGTAAACAGCATGGCCAAAGTAGATCTCACGTTCATTCAAGGGAAGAGTTGAAATGCGTAGAATTTCTTCGGCGACATCTTCTCGTGAAATAAACTTATCCGCAGTTTTTAAATTAAAATCAGGTTTATTGAAAATAGCGTGATCAAAAGTATACATGAAGTTACGTTTAGCTTTTTCATTTGTAAGAGCATCTGGTCTGAAAATTACAAATTTTAGGCCATCTTTTTTTGATTTGGCCAATAAATTCTCACTTTCTGTTACGTCCTTGAATACAGGATAGAGAATTGGGAGTAATATATTTTTATACCAAGGATAGTGTGCAGGAAGCTTTGTGCTGCTTTCACCTGGTACCCCCTCACTTCCAACAGAACCATGATAGTAAAATTCAACATAACGACTTTTTCTCATCCCCTCAACAATCGCAGAAATTGTTGTAGTATATAGCTTTATCTTACGATTAAAGAGAGTATCTCTAGTCGGACCAATAAAAGAAAAGATTGAATCAATATCTGGGTAGTCTGTTAAAATTTTAATATATGTTTCTGCAGTCTGAATATTATAAGAGAGTACTTGCAATTTTCCACTAATCACATTCGCACCACTCAGTTCTTTTTTAGGAGTTAAAGTTGTTAGCGCCAGTATTGATTCAAGTCTAACAGCGGCAGATTGATATTCGTTTCCACGGCAAACAGCAGTTACATTATTGCCGGCATTAAGTGCGTTCTTGATAAAATACCTAGCGCCGCGTGATGCTCCACCAATGACTAAAATATGTTTATTCATAAAAATTCTGTGTTTAATTATTTTGTCTTTAATATATTCCTAGTAATTTTTATAATTTGATTTTCTAAATCATCAAGCTCAAGACTAAATTCTTCTAGTGCTGCGTTTATTTGACCATCAAGAATAAGCATGACCAAACCATGCACTACTGACCACGCATAAATTGATTTGCATGCATTGATTTTATTTTTTTTGCCCATAATATCGAGTAACGCATGAAAAGAGCCCTGGCATGCAGTATGAAGATCAGTGTTCAGTTCTTTACCGAAGTCAACAGCAAACATAACTCTATAATATCCAGGATGTGACAATGCGAATTGAATATAGGCGCGCCCCATATCTCCAAGTGGATCTTTAGATATCTTTAACCTTTCTAAAAAAAACGTATTCATCTTTTGATATCCGCGAAGAGCAATTGCCTCAAGTAGGGCATTCTTATTTTTAAAGTGTCGATATGCGGCAGCATGACTTACGCCTAAATTAGATGCCAACTCTCTTAAAGCAAATTCAGTGCTTTTATTATTACTAATATACTCCACCGCAATTTCGATTAAAGAATTAGCAAGATCTCCGTGAGTTTGCTGTTGCTTTGGTTTTTTTGTATACTTCATGATCATGTTGACAATGGTAACCACTGCATGTTACCGATGTCAACATTAATAATTCAATTTAGGAGCTTTATGAGAAACATATTACTGATTCAAGGACATCCAAATAATAAATCATTTTGTTTTGCTCTAGCAGACAAATACATTGAGAATGCTAAAAAACAAGGGGATGCTGTAGACTTAGTAAATTTAGTTGATTTAAAATTTGACCCAATTCTTCGAGGTGATTTTAATGATATGCAACCTCTCGAGCCTGACTTGATTGAATTGCAAAAAAAGATTTTATGGGCCAATCATGTAGTATGGATTTACCCTCTATGGTGGGGTAGCTTACCTGCATTATTAAAAGGATTTATTGATCGAGTTTTTTTACCAGGTTATGCTTTTAAATATAAACCTGGCCTAGGAATGCCTAAAAAACTTTTAATTGGTAGAACTAGTGAAATTATTTCCACACTCGACACTCCAGTGTGGTTGTATAAATGGTTATTGGGAGCTCCAGGTCTAAAAATTATGAAAGCGGGTATACTTGGATTTTGTGGTTTCAAAGTTACAAAGACAATGTTGCTAGGACCAATCAAAGGTTCGTCCGAAGAACAAAGAAAAAAATGGTTAGACCAGCTGTAAAATGAAATAAATGCTTACGCCCCACGAACTTGATTTAAGACAGAAGTTTATTGAGCGAATTAGCAAATTGCTGAACATCCTTGGGTCCAAAAATCGAAGGACCACCGGTAATTGAACCGCCATCTCGAAGCTCTTTCATAAAATCTCGCATCGATAAAATTTCGCCAATATTTTCTTCGGTGTAAATTTCACCTCGTGGATTAATAGCGATGGCCAGTTTTTCTACAATTTTTGCGGCCAGTGGGATATCGGCGGTGATCACTAGATCATGAATTTCAACATGATCAATAATATACTGATCGGCCACATCAGATCCTTTGTTTACGATAATGAGTCGAATGAGGTCGCTATGAGGAATGGTTTGATAGGCATTGGCCACTAACATCAGAGCTATATTAAGGCGAAACGAAGCCTTAAAAACGATCTCCTTAACGGCCTTAGGACATGCATCTGCATCGATCCAAATTTTACTGGGTTTCTGTTTCATTAAGCCTCACCAAATTCATTCTTAAGATATTCTTAATATCATTCCATAACCGCATGCATTCTGTATGTAAAAATTATTCGTGTCTTAAGGCATCTATCGGATTTAAAAGAGAAGCTTTTCTCGCTGGATAAATTCCAAAAACAATTCCGATAGAGGCTGAAAAGAAAAAGGATAAAATAACAGACGAAGGTGAAATTGAAGTACTCCATCCTGAAAAAGAATTAATTCCGATAGTAATCAACCAACCCAAAATAATGCCAATAAGACCACCAACTGCGCTTACAACAACTGATTCTGCCAAAAATTGTGCTAATATATCCCAGCGTCTTGCTCCAATCGCTTTTCTTAAACCTATCTCGCGTGTTCGTTCAGTAACTGAAACAAGCATAATATTCATAATCCCAATTCCACCAACGACAAGCGAAATTGCGGCAATAGAAGAAAGTAACACCGACATAGTTTCTGAACTCTGTTGAACCGCTGCTTGAATATCTGCCATATTTCTAATTTCAAATGCGCCTTGTTTTAGTGCTGGGGCAACCCTATGACGAGTATTCATCATCTCAATAATTTTATCTTGTGCCAGATCCATTTTATTGGGATCAGTTATTTCGAGATCAATAGAATCTACATATTCTTTTCCAAGCAATCTGTGCATTGCCGTTAAAACCGGAATAATCACGACATCATCCTGATCACTAAAACCTGTGGCGCCCTTCTCTGGAAGAATTCCGATGATTTGAAAATTTACTCGGTTTATTTTTATCATTTCACCAAGAGGATTCTTTTTTCCAAAAATTTCACGCACCACCGTCATTCCAATCACTGCGACTCGCGCTCGTTTTTGATTATCTATCTCAGTAAAAAATCTACCGATCGTAGGAGTAGCAGCGTGAATAGGTGCATATTCCGCACTTCCACCAAGTATTCGAGTGCTCCAATTTTTATTTTGAAAAGCGACTTGTCCACGTCCATTTACATTGGGAGAGACGTACTTAATAAAATCAAGTTGCCCTTTTATGTATTGAGCATCATCTACACTTAAGCGCGTAGTTGTTCCCGATTCCTGGGAAACTCCACCCACTCGCACTGCCCCTGGTCTGAGAATAAGTAGATTAGATCCCAATGAAGACAATTGACTCTCAATCGCCTTTTGAGCTCCTCTACCGATAGCAAGCATGGCAATTACGGCAGCAACCCCAATTAAAATTCCCAGCATCGATAAACCAGTACGCACTTTATTGGCGGCCAGTGTTCTAAAACCAAGTTTTAAATACTCGTATGCTTCAAGAAATATATTTAATTTTTTATGTGATTTTCGATCTTCATCAATTTTTTTTTCTGATAATTTTTCAGGCAAAGGTGTTAGGCGTTCATCAGACTGTATGGCCCCATCTCGCATGCGGATAAGACGTTTGGCCTGAAGTCCTACCTCTTCTTCGTGAGTAACAATGACAACGGTAATCCCCTGCTCATTCAATTCTTTTAAAATGGAAAGGATTTCTTTTTCACTTACAGAATCTAAATTTCCAGTTGGTTCATCGGCAAAAATAATGAGAGGTTTATTAATCAATGAACGAGCAATGGCCACGCGCTGTTGCTGTCCTCCCGAGAGCTCATTGGGTTTATGAAAACTTCGCTGTCCTATCCCGGTTCGCTCAAGCAGACTTGCACCATATTCTCTCCCACCAGGAATTCGTGAGTATAAAAGAGGAAGGGTGACATTTTCCAGAGCACTCATTCTAGGTAGAAGATTGAATTGTTGAAAAATAAATCCGATCGTTTCTCGCCTTAAAATAGCGAGATCATCTTCTGATAAATGAGAGACTTCGCGCTCATTAATTTTATATGAACCATCACTAGGAACATCTAATAAACCTAGAATATGCATGAGTGTTGATTTACCAGACCCAGAAGGCCCCATGATCGCTATATAATCCCCATCTTCTATCGTTAGGCTTACATCGCGAAGAGCATAGACGATATTATCGCCCATCTTATAACTCTTATTGATATTAGCTAAATTTAACATTTATCTTCCACCGCGAGTTCTCGGTGCTCCCATCGGACTAAAAGGATTAGAAGACCCAGATTTTTTATCACTGACCTTAAACTCTTGAACTAAAATAATATCGCCAACATTTAGACCGCTGACAATTTCAGTTTTCTTTCCATCTGTTAAACCTAATTGAACTTCACGCTCAAGAGGTTTTTCTGTCACACCATTAGGGTTAGGAGTCATCACTAGGCTTAGCCCTTCGATATTTTTAATGGACTCAGTCGGTACAACGATTATGTCATTTTTACTTTGAACATTAAAAATCACATTGGCAGTCATACCACTTCTCATATAGACAGGAGCTACATCAGGAAGAACATCTACAATATAAGTTGTTACGTTGTTCACAGTCTTTGCATCAAAAGCGATTTGATCGACTTGAGCTTCAATTGTTTCTTCCGGATATGCATCGAGAGTAATTTTTGCTTTTTGTTTTAATTTAATTTGAGCAATATCTGTTTCATCAACTTGAGCTTTCACAGTTAAGCGGTCAGACATAACCAGAATGGCATCTTGAGTAGTAAAAGTTTGTCCCGACTCGACATTCTTCTGAATGACTGTCCCATTAATCGCGGCCAATATAGGCGTTGCCCGATACATTTCTTCCCAGTCTTTTACTTCTTGAGGCCCTTTAGCACTGGCCGCATCCAACATCGCTGCTCTTTCGGTAGAACTCATCCAAGCAAGGACTTGTCCTTTTTTCACGACTGCACCTTCCATGATTAATACTTTTTCTATTCTTCCGGGAATTGGTGGTTTGATTTCAACTTTATTTTCCGGTTGAACAACCCCAGTACTTAGAATTTGAACGCTAATACTTCCTTTTTTTACTATATGCTCAACATAGGTCATTGCTGTTTCAGTTTTATTTCTTAAAAGTTTAAAACCTGCAAATCCTAATATCAGTACTGCTGCTAATGCAATTCCTATTTTTTTTGTATTAGTAGCATTCATGGAATAACCCCTTTTCCTTGTGCCTGCTCCCATGCAGCTTCAGCAATAACTCTCTCTCGTTCCGTTTGTAATAAAGTTTTCTGGCGAACAATTAAATCATTTTCAATAGTGTCCCAATCGATGAATGAGATCAGCCCATTATTGTATTGGGCCTTGGCGATTCTTTCTCGTGAACTTGCGGCCAGAAGAAAGGCTTGATCCACTTCTAGCTTCATCACTGCTTCAATATAAGAAGTGTAGGCCTGTTTTAAATTTGTGACACTTGTTTCTTCTGTATTTTTTCTAGTCATTGCACTTGCACGATAATCTTCAGTGGCACTTTTGTAAGTATAATAATCTTTGCCCCCAGCAAAGAGAGGAAAATTGACTGCAGCGCCTACTACCCAAGTACTATTTGGAGAATATGATTCGCGCCCAGTTTTCCCAACACTTTGAGTGAGATTCAGTGACGGATAAAAAGCGGAATTGGATAAATCTATTGAAGACTTGGCCGCTTGTTCATTATAAAAAGCTTTTTTATAATCAGGTATATCTTTGACTAAATTCTTATAATCAATTTTTTGATTGGATTCAAAAAGAGGTGCTTGGACCGGAACGGACCCAACGACTTCGAGTGAATTAAAATCTTCCCGTCCTAAAACTCTTGCGAGCTGTGATTGAAAAATTTCCAGCGAATGACTGGCCACCAGATTGTCGTATTTTGCTTGAGCTAAATAGGCCTTAGATAAATTGAGAGAACCAATATTCTCTCTCCCACTCTCAAATCTCAATTGAACTAATTTTACGTTTGCTTCACGCCTCTTGGTGATGTCATCAGTTAATTTGATATATTTTTGAGAATAAATTAAACCCATGAAAGTTGTTTTTAAATCAAAGCTAATTTTGGCCTTAATGCTTTCAAGATTGGCCTCTGCTCCAGATTTAACAAAGCCGGCCTGATCAACTTTTGAAGCATCAGCAAATCCTGAAAATAAATTTTCCGTTGCATTAAGCGTAGCGGTGTAATATTTAGGGGAATCGGTTGAATCATAGTTATAACTGGCCGTTGCATTTATTTGCGGCAAATAACCACTACGAGCTACCTTTATCTTATAGCTTGAAGATTGTAGCGAGCTAGTTGCCGCTTTTAATTCTGAATTAGCATTCGTCGCTTCCTGTACTCCGGTCTGCCAGGTGATTACTTCCGCACCATAAACTCTCAGTGTGCCTATTGCAAAAAGGGCAGGCAGCGCCCAAAAAGTTAACCTCATCTTTAATAATCCCAATCATTGTGAAATTGGTTAAAAGTTCTAGGTTGCGTTTTATAAGTACTACCTTCTGGAACGCTCATCTCAGGTTTACCTGGGTTAATTGGAGTTGAGGCGCAAGCAGTAAAAAATACCGCCATCACCAATACTAAAATTCCACTTGTTGTTTTCATATACTACCTCTCATTTTAAAAGCTTTAGTTGTCTTTTGCTCTTGCTGATAAAAATAATTTTTCCAGTGCCATTAAACCACGGGCCAAATCATCTCTATCCTGTTCATCAAGACAACTTATTTGCTCTTTCAAGTTTGCTTGTGCATGCTTTCGTGTTTTCTTAAAAAAAACATCACCAATACTCGTTAAGTTCAAATGAAAATGTCTACGATCATCAACGTTTGCTTCTCTCTTTACAAATCCCTTGGCCACTAAACCATCAATCATTTTTGACATCGCCGCCTGACTAGTGCCTTGAGCTTTTGCGATATCGCAGGCCACATTATTACCGCGAAAAATACTAGCTAAAATTCTGAATTGTGGCACCGTTAACTCTTCATTCATGGTCGACCTCATCTCTGTCCGAATCCAATTCATCGAAGGCGGGATGATTTCCATAAGCTTTTTAGCAATTTCGTTAGGCTCGGACATACTTAACCTTGTATATAGTTAACTAAGTTAATTATATGCCCCATCAAAAACCAGGTCAAGTTAGACAATATATTGATTTCTTAGGAGGTAAAACTATCCTGATTAGGTATTAGAGAATTTAATTATGGAAAAATTGTGGAAGAATAACTGACTAAATCAGGTCATTTTTTTTAACCAAAAAGCTCTTTGGCCAAATCAAATAACTTATTTTTTGCCAGATAGTTTTTAACGAAATTTTTATTCTCAGGTTTGTACCAAAAGAAAAAGGTTCGCTGTCTGGTTTTGTCATCAAGACTAATCGCGGTCTTCACTTCTTTTAAAGTATAAGGATGGTAACCGGAATAATAAATTTCTGTAGCAACTGTCATGGGCGTTGGAGTGAAGTCTTGAACTTGCTCAAGCCTGTAACCTAATTTCTTGGTTTTGACAGCTAATCTTGCCATATCTTCAGGAGTACAGGCCGGATGAGAAGAGATAAAATATGGAATAATCTCTTGGCGAATACCTTTTTTGCGACTGATTTCTTCAAACTTCTTTTTAAATGTTTCAAAATAATGAAATGCCGGTTTTCTCATGGCCTTTAATACGTGATCTTCCGTATGCTCGGGGGCCACTTTTAATCTTCCCGAAACATGGTGGGTAATTAACTGTTCGACATACTCTTCGTCTTTTTTTGGATCCAATGATCTTTCATTAAACATTAAATCATATCTAAGCCCCGAACTGACGAATGCTTTTTTAACTTTTGGATGAGCAGCAACTTCGCGGTAAAGCTCAGTCATTTTTGAAGGATCAGCATCAAGGTTTTTACAAATTACAGGATGCACACAGGAAGGAGCAGCACACTTATCACAAATCGCCTGGTCTATTCCTTTCATCTGATACATGTTAGCGGATGGTCCCCCCATGTCGCTGATATATCCTTTATAGTCTTTCATTTTGGCGATTTCTTCCAACTCTTTAATGATGGAATCTTTAGAACGACTGGCAATCATTTTTCCCTGATGAGCAGAGATGGTACAAAATGAACATCCACCAAAACATCCACGGTGAGTATTGAGAGAAAATTTAATCATCTCATAGGCTGAGATAGGTCCTCTCTCTTTATATTTGGGGTGAGGAAGTCTGGTATAAGGCAAATCAAATGAAGCATCAATTTCCTTTTCAGTCATGGTCTGAAATGGAGGATTGATAACCAATATTTTATTTTCTACTTTTTGGATTAAACGATTGGCGAATTGTTTATTCGATTCAACTTCGACATACATAAAATTGCGAGAGTATTTCTTTTTATCAATTAAACATTCTTCATGAGAAGTTAACTCTTGATCACCCCATATTATATTTTTCATGGGCAATTTTTCTTTTTGATCTATTAAAAAGGCAGTTTGAGGGATGGCCAACATTTCATTAAAGGGCACACCTTCCAACATTAATTTGACCATTTCTTTTAATGGTTGCTCACCCATTCCGTAAACCAGCAAATCAGCACCGGAAGTTGAGAGAATATTGGGCAATAATTTATCACTCCAAAAATCATAATGAGTAACTCGGCGTAAAGATGCTTCAATTCCACCAATCATGACTGGAGTATCAGGATAAAGTTCTTTTAAAATTTTAGTATAAACAGATGTGGCGTAATCAGGGCGGTGATCAGTTGCTCCACCGGGTGTGTAAGCATCTTCAGAGCGCTTGCGCTTTCCGGCAGTGTACTTATTAACCATTGAATCCATATTTCCAGAAGTCACACCAAAGAAATATTTTGGAGCGCCAAATTTTTTAAAATCGCGAAGGTCATCTTGCCAGTTTGGCTGAGCGATAATGGCAACTTTAAGTCCCATCGCTTCTAATAATCGTCCCATGACCGCTGCCCCAAAGGCCGGGTGATCGACATAGGCATCTCCTGTGACCAAAAGAACATCAAGTTGATCCCATCCACGCTTCTTGGCTTCCTTAACAGTTGTTGGGAGCCATGCAGTTATGGGAAGTTCATTCGAACAACTATTAGTATTAATTTCTTTGGTGTCTTTTAGCTCTATACTCATGTTGAGCTTTATAAACCCAAATAGTTACGATTGATATCAATAAGGTGATTTTTACAGGGGAAATAGCCTCTTCCACCATGATCTTTTGGGATGAATTCTTATCCAACCTCTTTCTTTATCTATGGTAACCCTCTTAATGAGCTTTTTCTTCTCAAGTAAATTTATTATGTTTTGTAGTTGCTCTTTGTCGAAGTCGGGAAAATCCTTTAACAGATCACTATCAAAATCAAGAATGATCTGAGAAAAGGTCATGGGCTCAAAAAAAGAAAGTGTCGCGAGCACGAGGTTTTCAAGTTTTGTGTTCATTGGATTTTTTATTCCTGGTTTCTTTCCGGAAAATAATCATCAAGGATAATCGGTAAGGCCCCAAAAGTGAGTAGGGCCAATAAAGGTCCTACAAATAATCCAGGAAGTCCCATCACCAAAACGCCTCCGATAATTGCTAAAAAAGTTATGAAGCCGTGAACTTTTACTTCTCCAAGGCCAGTGAGATAAGGGCGAACAATATTATCAGCAATACCTGAGATAAGTGCGACCACGACCATGGCAATACCGGCCCCTGTTTTGTGTTCTAAAAAAGCGAGAATAGCAATGCAGAAAGCAAATGGTCCTGCTCCAAAAAGAGGAATAAAAGAAAGGAAGAAAGTACAAATGAAAATAATAAAAGCATCCCCTATCCCACAGAAGAATGCTCCTCCTGCCACGATACTGGCCTGAACGATTCCAGTCAGAACATTAGAAAAGAAAACTTCTTTGCAGCATGTTTTTATTAAAGTGATAAAACGGTCACCATTTTCTTTGGTGAAATAAAAATAACGATCAAAAATTTTTCGAATATGTTCTTCATTCGCCAGGAAAAAATAAAAAGAAACAATGGTAACAAAACCCAATAAAACAATATTGGGAATCTGGGAGAGGATGGTACTAAAAAGATTTAAAATATATTTTCCGGCAGTCGTCATAAAACTGTCAAACTGCTCCCTCACTGTTGTCGGGTCAAGATTATTGAGGTCAGAAAAATTATCGAGAACAGCATAAATACGATCTTCAATATTATGTTTGGTCGCAATTAATGACTGCTCAGACAGAAAGGTACTGACAGCTTTCGATCCACGAATCAACACAACGGTTACAGGAGCAATACCAACAACAAATAAGAGGAAAGTTAAAGCGATGAGAGATTTCTTGCGGCTATGCCCTTTTTTAATAAAATGACTTATAAAGGGACTGAAGGCCATGGCCAAAATCCCACCAAGCGCAACAGGAATAATAAATGGAACCAGAATATAAATAAAAGCAAAAATAATTAAAAGAGCTATGAGAATTTTAAAAAAATTTTTAATGAATTTATCTGATAGTGACTCACTCATTATGTCCTCCCCTATTTTCTTTGGAATGCTCTTTTCTCTCCTCTCGTTTGCATTCTCTTTCTTTGATAAAATCTAAAATCAAAAGAGAAACGACCGATTCGATTTGGACACCGATTGCATTTTGGGGAGCTTCTTCTTTTTGGATTTTCTCAATCTTAAAAATATTCAGCCATACATTTTTATTGGTTGAATAAATCAAAACGCCGATACAAATAACCAAAAAAAGCAGGATAACTCCAATGGCAGGAGTAAAGACAAATGATCCAGCGTCTAGTTTATTTAAAACTCTCTCAATCAAGTGGCCCATTCCCATGCAAAACATGGTCAAAGCTCCAAGAGTGATAACAACCAGGATTAAAACTCGTCTGACTTGATTAAGTATTTCAACTGATATTTCCTGAGAGCGCTCGCCAATTAAACGGCGTTGCCCCATCATGAAGTTTAAAAACAATTCTCCCATTTTAAAAAAATCCATTTCAATTCCTTCTATTTTTTTGAAAATAATTTACCGAGGAGAAAGCCCGCTCCAACTCCAATCGCAACAGAAGTTAAGGGATAGTTGCGAATAAATTCAGCAGTTTTTTCCTTGGCTTCTTTTAAGCGAAGCTCTAAATCTTCCAAGTCTTCTGACTTCATGCCAGTCAGGTCGCTTAAAGTTGAATGCGGTGATTTTTTATACAGATCGCTCACTTTACTCTTCCTAGTTTTTGTCCTAGTTTTTGCAAGATTATTTCTTGAAGTTCAGTCACTCCGGCCTGCGTGCTAATAAAAAATCCTAAAACATCGAACGATTTTTGGGTAATATTATATTGACCAGAAATGACTTGGTTAATCTTTCCGGTTGAATCAGAGGTGACAGTACTTATACTGCAAGATTGGCCTGAACAAATAGTAACATCATAAACAACATTAGTGCCATTCAATGAAGTGACAGCATCAGCGTTTAAACCTCGAGCTTTGTCTTCAACTCCAACTTGACCACCATTTTTTTTGAGCACAATCGCTTTTTGTTGAACTTCATTAACAGCTTTACAACTAAGCTCGGCCCCCAGATCACAGTGGTAGCTCTGAGTTCCAACCGTTACCTTAACTGTATCTTCAGCAAAAGAGCTGTTTGATATTAATAATATTAATCCTAGTCCTGTTATTAATTTAATAAATCCACTCCTTAAAAAAATTATCCTTCGATAATCATGACCCTCTTTCTTAAAATGTCGAGAAAAGGCTAAAAAAAATCTAAAATCGCCAAGTTGCACCATAATAAAATGCTATATTTTTTGCACATTACCTTTCACCAATTGCTTAATACGATTACCATTTCAGAATGAAGAAAATCACAACCCTTATTTTATTTTCACTCCTATCCTTATCTGCGTCTGCTCAGACGGATTCTGTATCGACTATTAATAACTCGCTCAAAACTTTCGAAACCGATGGTTGCACGATGTTCATTGATGGAACTCCTTCTAAACCCGGGCTCTGGAAACATTGTTGTGTCGAACACGATATGCGCTACTGGTTTGGTGGCGATCAAAAAGACATGGATAAAACTGATTTACGCCTTAAGGCCTGTGTAAAAGAAGTAGCCGGAGCGATGTGGGCAGAACTTATTTATACTGGCGTACGGGTCGGACATAGCTCTCCTGTTAAAAATAAAACACACTGGGCCTGGGGTTGGACAATTGAACGTGCCAACGCTCCACTAAGCTCAATGGAAAGTGATTATATTATTGAAGAAGTACGCCATCTTCCTTATGACCAGGATCTTTTAGAAAAATTTATTGAGCGCAACTTTAATAACCATAATGCCAAATTTTAAAATCCCCGAAAGCGAATTTACTTTTTCCTTTTCAAGAAGTTCTGGGCCTGGCGGACAAAACGTAAATAAGGTCAATACCAAGGCCACATTGCACTGGAACGCTTTTGCCAATACCTCTTTGCCTAAAGATGTACTCGAGCGCTTTATCAAAAAATATTTTAATCGATTAAGTGATGAAGGAGTGCTAACTCTCGTTAGTCAAAAGAGTCGCTCTCAAACTTTAAACACAACTGATGTTGTCGAAAAACTTTATGAGATGATCAATTCGGTGGCGGTTGCTCCTAAAAAAAGATTGGCCACTAAACCTAGTCGGGGAAGCATAAATAAACGCTTGAATGAAAAAAAATCTCACGGGGATAAGAAAAAAAGTCGCCAGGAAAAATATTAATTAGTTATAAAAGAAGTTTTAAAACCGCTATGGTATGGGCCTTTTGATTGTATTGATTATTATTTAAACGGTAACGAGTCATTGTCATGAGATGATCCACTTCAGCTTCGATAATATAATTAATATCGAATCCATGCTCTTTTAGAAGCGCACTCGTAAGAGGAACAACTCCATCATTTTGCCCTGAGTATCCATCAGTATAATTCCTAAAAAGCTCCAGAGGAGTATCAATGCCAAAGGTATTCGTTTTAAAGCTGGCAAAATTTAAAAATTTTATTTTTTGGTTAGTCTTAATCAACAATTTCTTAATTTCGTCAGTATTCATATAAGCTTCTCTTTCTTCAATCGTAAGAGAACTCATGCCATTCGCGTCCCCGCCCATCCACTCAAACAAATTATTGCTGCTATCTCTTAAAATTAAATTATTATTAAACCCACTCGCCACCGGAGCACCCCAAAAAGGACCTTGGATACTGGCCCATCCATGAATTTTTGAAAGAATAACTGGTTTTTGCCTGATGGCCTCAAGCATATCTAATCCACCTTTTGAATGAGAATAGACAAGTACCGGCAATGACGATTTTTCGATCGCATCAATTATGGCAATCGCATTTTGGGCCGGTGAATTTTCTGTTTCAAGCTTGAGAAGCTCATAATTAATTTTCAAAGTTTGCAAAAGATTAATCTGCTCTTTAAAAGCATCTTCAAAAAGAAAACTTAATTTAATCTGGTTATTGCTATCGGAGATAAATGACTGAGCTAGCACTCCTGGGATAATAAGGACTTTAAACTTTTGCAGCGCCAGGACTTCAGAAGAAAGAGTTTGCTCCTTGCCTTTTAAATAAGCAATCGTCAGGTCTTTCGACCACAGGTTTGAGCTACATAATAAGAAGACCATCATCATTTTTAACATGATCTAATTATAACAAATTCTGTTTTTTGATGGCACAGAAGTGTAAAAATTACATTACTGACCCTTTATAACATCTCTAAGGTTCGAGAAGCTCTTCATTTTAGTTTTTACGACTTTGATAAAATCATAAAACAGAGGAGATTTTTCAATGGCCTTAATAATTTCTTCGTTCTTTCCATCATAGCGTGGAATCAGATAGGACTTGCCATTAGAGCTGTGTCTTATTACAGGTACGTTTACCAAGTGTTCACCCTTGCCAGTTTTATCTTTAATTTTAATGGAGATTACAAATGACTCTTCTACGTTAACCCCCCTCTTCTGAAGTTCTTCTTCATTGAGAGTTTTTAAATTTTCAGGAGTGACGATTACACCACCTCCACTCTTAGTTGCGGCCGGTTCACGGATTAAATTTGAAATTTCATTTTTTAAGGTATCGGCTTCTTTTTTTAAGGCCCTAGATTCTGCAATATCTTTAGGGTTCGATGATTCCTTTATCTCATTACGTCTTCTTTCAACGTCAGAAAGCCTTCTTTCCATTTCAGCTCTTTGGCTAGCAAGCTCTTGTTGCGTTTTATTTAATTCACTGCTAATCGCGCTCATTCTACTTCGATTAGCACTTAATTCTCTATTTACTCCTTTTTTGTATTCCTCAAATTGCTCTTTACTATATTCTGAATTCTTTGAGACACTCGAATTGGACACATCTGTTTTGGCAAAATCATTTGTTGTTGCCTTAATCTCTTTATCTTTTTTAGTTGTATCTACAATATCGTCTGTCCAATGATCACTATCAGTTTTTCCAGTAACTCCTTCAATCTTTTTTTTGTCGTTTGACTGAGGCGGAAAATAGCTAGGTATCATTGGAGCTGAAGCAACTGGCACACTTGGAAAATAAGGGATATTTGGTGCTGAATCATGGCCAGGATCAACTTTATCATTTTTTGCATATTCAGTATGATTTGAAGTTGGTGGTTGATAAGGTGGTGGAGTTGTTTCTAGATTGCGCACCTTAAAATCATCTATGGTTGCATCAGCTAGAGTTAAAGGAAGACTTAGTGCTTTTAAGGTTCCTTCAACACCAAGGTAATTGGCAGCAAAATCTGGAAATATGCCTATAGCTTTTTTTACATCATCTGTTCTGGGAGATGAAGACAAGCTACCCGATTCAAAACCACTGGAAGTTTTGATTTTTTCTATGCCGGCCAGATAGTCGATTGATTTGAGGATGCCTGACTTACACAACTCACCCGCAGGACAACCATAAATGACTTTCATATCGCCCGAAAGCAATGGACCACCTAATTTACAAGAAGGTGAATTTTTAGATTTTTCAGAGGTGCAGGTGTAATCGGCACAAAACTTTTCTTTGATTTTATCAACTGTATTGTCACTTTCTTCAGGTCTCATATTACTAGAAAATTGATTATACCAATCATCTAATTTTTCTTCTTTTTCTTTTGGTACATATTTATCAACAGGCGCCTTCTTTTTTTCTTGAGCTAGGCATTGAAGGCCATAAGCTGTCATCGTGTCCATATTTGTTTTATCGACACCAAATTGATCATCTATCGGCCCAATATCCAGACCATCAAACATTTTTGTTGAAACCTCTGAATCCGTGCTTCCTAGTTCTGTTAAATCTTCACACAAGAAACGGTTAATATTGTCATTTATACTTTTACATTGATTTGCGAGGGTAGGAGCTAAGTATTTTTTTTGAATGTCTTCTCTGAGAAAAAATTTTGCAATATAATCCTTGGCAGAGATATCTTTGTTATTAGATTTTTCTAAGACATATTTTTTAAATTCAGCTACCGCTTCTTTGCCTGCACTTTTCAAAAATTTCAACTGGGCATACGAATCAAATGCTGCACCAAAGGCATCATTTGAACTCTTAACGCCGTTAATAATATCCTGGGCACTTAACTCGTCTAATTGACTACTTAGAATAAAAGGAGAAATTCCACCATCTAGCGGACACTGAAGACTTTTTTCTTTGTTACCAAGGTTAGCTATTCCCATATTTTTTACATATTTATCAGCTAAAATTCCATAAAGCCCATCACCTAACTTTGACTTCTCTCCTGATGGATTTAATGATTTTTTAAGCGCATTAAGCTTCATCTCGTAGAATGCGCCCTTTTGCTTCTTTCCACCGCATGTTTCAATATTTTTCAATGATGGTAAATTACAACTCTTCTTTACCTCAGTGTTATTCATCGAAAGATCGGCACCGTTTGAATAAAAGTAATTTGTTAATAACGCTGTCTCTTCACTATTTTGGTTTATTTTCTTTGAAAGCTTACTACTGAGTTTTTCGTAAATTGCTTTTTGGTGTGCTTCTTTTTGTCCCTTAAGGTTAGTTAAGCCTTCCATGTATCCACAGGACGTAAGAGTTTTATCTAGATTCGCGAGAGGGCCATCAGTCGTTTTCATTTCCCTTATACAATCTGGAGCTTTTTCAGCAGAAAATGCAGGGGTGCTAAGAATAATGATTAGCGCTAACGTGTATGGTTTATTCATTTTTGATCCCTATTATTTGCTTAGGGACATTTTTTATCTTTGTAGACGCTAAAAACAGCACCGTGAGAACATGCAATTGCAATAATCTTATCTGCATCAGCCTGCAGTCCAGTATTATAGCTATCATTTCTTTTCTGTGATTCAAAATAATCTAATAGAGTTTCGCCCTTAGTATTTTTGGCATTCACCACCTCGGCAAATTTGGCCGGGTCATTTCTCTTCTTAGAATAATAGAGCCAGATTATATCCAGAAATTTTACTCTCTTGCTTGGATCGTCTGCTATGACATGCAAAATTGGGCTTTTAACGGCATCAGAATATCCCCCGGGTTGACATGCCGGAGCTTTGAAAAAATCTTCAACAGAATAGCCTGTTGGCTCCATTTCTTTAGTAATCAAGCTTGCCACCGATTGCCACTCGATTTGATCAAACTTGTGACAAAAAATGTATTGGTAATCATCTTTTGTGTTTTGTCCCGCCGGTGCTCTCGCAATATCATTTTTAGTAATAACCAGCGAAGACTTACTGGCCAGTTCAATCGGCTCAGCTAATGCATTTTTTAATTCTAAAGCCGATCTTTTATCAGGCATTGTTTCCGCAGCAATGGTTTTGCGATTGCAATCGGAGCAATCCTTTGATGGGGTTTTTGAATACGCCGAAAAAGTAGAAAGTGAAGCCACAAGTAATGCTAGAATTTTTGAATTCACTTTCATGAGTACAATTCCCTTGATAGGTTTAAAATAAAACTTATCAAACGATTCGGATTTAAAACACATTCTCTTTAGTAATATTAAAGGGATTCTAGTCGGGTACTGTTAATATTTTTAATGTTACTGTCCTTCCAGCTATTTTAAAAACCAAAAGGATAAAGTCTGAGTGGCTTCAATAGTTGGCATAATTGGGTAGTATCTTTCTCGGCCAGATTCCTAAAGTCATGGATGCGGAGTAATCGCAATAATTGTTATATCTGTTTTATTCGGGCCATAACACCAAAAGACTCTATAAGCTCCTGGAGTTATATTTTGAGCATAGGCTTCGAATACTTTTTGATCTTTATGAAATGGATTCGGAATTGAATCATATTCATGTGTGTTTAAAGATGGATGTCTTGGGTTTTCCACCAAAAAACTTATCGTCTTATGGACTTGCTTAAAAAGCCCTTCTTGCTTCGATGATTTTTCTATTTTATTTTTCTTTCGATTATCAAATGCTTTCTTAGCCTCACTTTCTAATCTGGAATATGTCGAATCAGCGGGTTCAACAAATACAATATTAAAACTCACTCTTCATCCTCTACTTCATCAATCCAATTTGATTTTTCAAATTTTCGTTTTGAAAATTTGCCAGCTTTTGCCGAAGCCAATCCTTTAGCAACTAAATTCTTAGCTGTTTCATTGTTATATAGCCATGCTTCATTTGCAGGAATTTCTTTATAGGGTCGAAGTAAAACCTCACCCGTTTCATTGTTTACGAAAACATCATATCTACTAACTCCATTAGTCAGTTCACGGCCAAGAGTGATTCTTCCTCTCTCATCAGGTCGTGCTACTGTTTCCGGAACTGTTGCAAATTTTAAAGCCATAAATACCTCGTCTAGATTTACCTATTTTGAGCATAGCATATTGTGGGATTTCCCACAATGGGTAAACCCACAACAACCTATCGTCAATAAATTCTAAGACTTAAGCTTAAAAAAAGGAATCAGCACTAAATCCTGATTCCCAATAGTTAGTATTTATTAAAACCAAACAAGCTCACTACATTATCCATCACCTCGGCCTTTGAAGGAAGAATAGCCGAGTTGGATTTGATTCTAAATTCTTCATCCATTTAGCAGGAAATCTTTCAAGTGTTGATATCAGCTATGCTCACGTTAAAGTAAATTATAGCTTTTCGTATAAGTAATATCGAGCAACAGCACAGGTTAAAGTGCCTTTAAAATTCTCTCAATATCATGATCAGTATTAAAAGCGTGAGGAGAAAGCCGAATGCCAGGTCCTCTCAATGCAAAATTACACGGAATGGCCGCTAAGGCCTGAGCACTCTCCTTGCGAGGAATAAAATTAACAATTGAACTATTATTATAGTAAACTTCATACCCTAAATTCAAAAGCCCCGTATGGAGTAGACTGGAAAGTCTTATCACTTCTTTTTCAATTACCGGAACGGTTGTTTTTAAAATCAAATCAATTGAAGCTCCCAGGGCAGCAATCTCTAAAACTTGTTTTGATCCCGCTTCAAATTTCAAAGCATCTCTCTTTGGAATGCACGCCAAATCAGTCGGGTCATCACATGTTCCAAAAGTATAAGCTCCTACATTATGCGGTTTAATAATGTTCATATATTTCATGTCGAGAGCTAAAAAACCAACGCCCACCGGAGACGTAAGCCATTTATGACTTCCCCCGGCCACAGCGTCCACTCCCCATTCTTTCATATCAAAGGGGTGAAGGCCCAGTCCCTGCATAATATCGACAAAGAGAAAAATATTTTTTTCTCTCGTCACTTTTGCAAGTGCCTTGAGATCAGTCATTGCACCAGTTAGAAATTGTACCCAAGAGATAGCGACGACTTTTGTTTTAGGGGTTATTTTCTCAATTATTTTTTCAATCGGAGTTGTAAAATTTTTATCAGTTGGAACAATAATTAATTGGGCCCCCGCTCGCTTGCATGCTTCTTGCCATGGATAAAGATTAGAGGCGTACTCTTGA
>JAQTTZ010000112.1 GCA_028710485.1 Bacteriovorax sp.
CTCGCAAGTTCTCGCTGGAGTGAATTGGGTGACGAATCGAAAGCTGACAACTCCATCACGTCCCATGGTGGCCAATGTTAGCCTCGGAGGCAACGAAGGCACTTCGGCCTATAACTCTCTCGATTACGGAATCAGAAATTCGATTGCTGCAGGTGTTGTCTACGCAATTGTAGCTGGTAACAGCTCGGCAAATGCAGTTTACTTTTCACCAGCTCATACCGTTGAGGCACTGACAATCGGAGCATATAGCGCATCATCTAACACCTGGGCGTCGTTTTCGAATTATGGTTCGATCATCGACGTGCTTGCGCCAGGTGTGAATGTGCTCTCGACATATAAGGGGAGTACTACAGCAATCATGAGCGGAACATCCATGGCCACGCCGCATGTTGTAGGTGCCGCCGCTCTTTATTTATCGACACATCCAGGAAGTACTCCCGCACAGGTTCGTGCCGCCTTACTGGGTGCATCGACAAATCCAATCCCAGGCCCTAATCCAGTGATTAGGGGGGTACGATCTGGAACTACCAACAAGAGCGTGTACATGGGAAATTTTTGATTTAGTTTTTAGAACTTCTAACGCTCGCATGGCCGCCGATTTCTTGTCGACAGTCTTTTTTGTATCAGCGCATCTTGAAGTGGAGCAAGGCTTTGGTGTTTTAACGAGGATATTACTCATCACGTATCCGCAGTAATTTGACAGTAGAAAGTTGCTATGTAAATATTCCGAATGGAATAATTGACCAGTTCCTGTAATTGGAAAAATTACAATGAAAAATACATTTAACTGACGGATAACTCATGTCATGGTCAAAAGTGCCATTCGTACCACGCGCTCTAATTAATTTAATAAGTATTCAACAAAAGGAGAACATATGAAAAGATGGAGTGATTTTTTTTTAAAAAAATTAAAATCTATTCATTCTTTCTTCAACTTTAAACCTATTGAATTTGATGAAAGAACGAGAGAAATTGCACATAAAGATGCAAATCAGTTAATTGCAGATGCTAAAATTTTTATAGCTACTGGTGAAGTATCAAAAAATTTAGAAAAAAGACTTGATTTATTATTAGCTCAAGACACTTCACTTAAGACATATGATGCTCTTGAAATTCTTCTTGATTATGCAGAAAGAAATTTGAGAAGATAATCCATTACAAAGCTTTCTTATATTCGAAGAGACTTTTAAAAGTTTAGTGATTTCACTATCGCATAGTCCACAACTCATTACCTCCTTCTCATTCAGCTCAGAACTTCAGGTCTTCATTTTGCAGAGTACTTACTCCGTTCTTGGTGAAGTGGCCCTTAAAGGAAATTTTGCCCAGAAACAAGCACTTGATGAAACAGGCCATCTTTGCCTAATGTTAAATGATAATTATTCCAAATAGAATATTTAAAAAACAAAGGAAATTCTAATGGCACAATATATTCTTGAACATGAAAGCGAAGCGAAGAGACTTGAGTTTCAGGCAACAATTCCTCAATATTCTCTTGAAAACGAATTAAAATATTTTCTACCTTTTACTGGTTCCAAAATATTGGACATAGGTTGTGGGACAGGTCTACTTTCCCGATACCTTGCTGAGAAGTTTTCAGAAGTTCAAATAGATGCTTGTGATTTATCTGAATTACGATTGGCCGAGGCAAAAAAATTATGCAGACTTCCTGCTCATCATAAAATAAATTTTTTTCCCGCAAATTTTGATCAATTGGACATTGAAGATAATACCTACGATTTTGTTGTTATAAGATACGTACTCGAGCATTTAAATAATCCTCTTCGTGCCATCAGTGAGGCACGCCGTATATTAAGACCAGGTGGTTCTCTTTATGTCATCGATTTCGATGGAATCTTCTTGAATTTATTTTCCGATAATGAAGAACTTACTCAATATCTAAAAAAAATAGAAAGTAATTTTGCTGGTGATTTAAGAATAGGTCATAAAATTCCTACTTATCTTAAAAAAAATAATTTTTCTCAAATTAATTACCATGTAGATGTCATGCAATTTAAAGGACATGAGACGGAGTTAGAACTTCGTAATAATCAGGAACGATGTCGAAATTGTTTTAATGAGTTTTCTAGAATCCTCGGTGGATCAGAGATTGCTGATAGATTTGTAAAGCTTTACCTCGATGAATCCGTGAAAGAAGGAAATGTTCTCTGTTTTAATAAATTTATTGTGACTGCAAAAAAATAATTTCGTAAATATATGAGGAATAAATGTTAGAATTAAATAATTTAAATCTAGAGATTGCCGTTCTTTATTGTCCTTATGCAAACATTGAAAACAAAACAACAAGGGACGTTTTTTCAAAATTATTACGCTTAAAAAATAGAGGTTATGGGAATCGTCATGAATTAGGGGCACTACCTTTGGATGCTAATGATTTTGTTGCAGATCATCCCCTCATTTGTATAAGAGATGATGAGGGAAACTTAGAACCAGTTTCAGGATCGAAAGTTATTACTTATGATTTATGTAAATATTTTAATTTAGAATTTGCAATGGAGTCTTGTTTTAAGAAAGGAAATAAAGAAAAACACCTACAAGCATTATCTCAAATTTTAAACGATACTCAAAGTAATAATCGAACTTTGGCCTATCATGGTGGATACACTATTGATCCAAAGGTAAGAAGCGATTTAATACTTACCGAGCAAATTAGAGAACTATTTATTGGATCTACAGCTTTATATTTTAAAGAACATGCTGTTACAGATTTGCTTGGACTAGGAGTTCCCAAATTTAAAACTGAAAATTTTTTTTATGATTGGGGATATGAAAGATGCCAAGAAAATGGGGAAAATCTAGAGGAGTTTCCTCTAATTTTTCTTCCCAATACTAATGGAGTTATGATGCATCTGAAGGAATATTCTCATTTAACAATGTCATTAGCAGAAAAGTATAAGGAACTTTGGAACAACAGAACTAAAATAGGTTCTCCCTTCGTAATTCCTGATATTAAGCAAAAAGAGGCTGCGTAATTTCAAAGATCATTTCTCCATTTTTCTTATTCCAACCTCCATGCTTTTTGATCGAAACAGGTGGGGGGGAATTTATTTTACTATGTTGGAAATTAATTAATGAGATATCTTTAATTACTTTTTCAAACAAGAGTTCTATAAAATTTCTACAATAGTCACTAGTTGTCAGATAACTCTCTGATAAATCATCGTTTATCGTTGAAGAAAAAATTAAGCTATTTTTATCGTGATCCATTATCTGATGAACTAATACGTTATTATATTTTGGAAAATTCTGGATAAACTGTTTTAATATATTGATTTGATTTTTTTCCTTTTCATAAGACTTAGCAAGCAGACCATGGGAATCATATAGTCTAAAAAAATATGAAATTTCTGCGATAGAGTGATTACTGGCCCCAGAGTCTTTTATTTTTTGGATTAAGGTTTCAACAAATAATAAATTTACCTGATTATCTAAATTGCAAAAAAAACTTCTTTTGAGAAAGGTCGATTTGCTACTCTTTGTATCTTTTGATAATTCATTTAAGAAATTATCAAAAAAAGCATTATTTATTTTTAAATCCATAAAACTTATAAAAGGTAAAAGACATCTAACTTTTATGCATCTGTTTTCAGAATATTTGGGGGTAATCTCATAACCGTTTTCCATTTTGTATGAATTTGTAACAGTGACAGTTCTATTGTCTAAGTAACAGTTCTTTATTGTTTCGATTGGCAAATTGAGGCTTTGCGCTAAATCACACCACTGAAATGCTGAAAGTGTAAGATCACCCTTTTCAATTTTTGAAATTGATGACTGAGCTACACCTAAAGTCATCGCGAGAGTTGTTTGATTCAGTCCATAAGTATATCTAATGCACTCAATTAAATTTCCCAATTTTTTTCTTTTTATATGGTCGTTTGATACATTTTCTTTCATTGCATTTTCCATGTTTGCGGCATTCTGGTTTGCTTGCCTCTATGATTTAAGTAAAATTTTGGAAATTCATACTTAATCAAATATTTACATACATCATCGCCCTTATGGGCGCATTGAATTTCTGAGACTTGAGAAAAAGGAAGCCCCAGATATTGTGTTGCCGCTTGCAATGCCCCAAGTCGATATGCACATCTAAGTGGCCCGCCAATATGCTTCACTTTAAAAAGATCCAAATTATTATTTATTTCCCTAGACTCTACTTCACAAGAATAGTCGGTAAGTGAGGTTATTTTGTAGGAATTGTTATGTTCGATAAAGGGAATAAATTCAGTGAAATATTTCTCATACATATCTTTTGGTTTTTTTGAACTAGAAAGTTCCCTCGTCATAACTGCATTTGTAGTGAGGAGGCTATAATGGCCGATACTGTAAATATCTTTTTTAGTTAGCCCATATTTAAAAATAAATGAAAGGACATCCTCAAATAAGTAAACATTAATTGCACCATCAGGATCTGAATAAATTGATTTTGTTAATTGGAAATGATTTAAAATGGCCTCTTTGATGGCCCAACCATAATTCTTCTCTATATAATCAAAAATGGTTATTAAAAGTCTTTTTTTGCTATGTGCACCAATAAGATATTTTTCAGAGATGCAGTTACAATTTCCAATATGGTGTTGTCTCAAAACTTCAAAATCAATGCTATTGTCAAATAAAGCATCAAGATCAAAATTATAAATATTGGAAAGATTACATAGTTTTAGAATGTCGAGATTGGTCTTTCCATGAATGACTTTCGTAAATTCTTTTTTATTTAATTCTAATACGTCCAATATTTCTTCATCAGAAATATTGAGAATACTTTGAAATCTTACAATAAAATTAGCTATATTTTTATTGAATTTATCATTTCTTAAATTTTTTTCAGATGAACTTTGGACGAGCACTTTCTAACTCCTTTTCAATTTCAATGGAAAAATATCTTTAACAAATTGTGAAAGATAAAAGTTGAAATTATGATGATTTTCTAAGTGAATATTGTGCCCACCTTCAATTAAAAATACTTTGTTTTGCCAAAGTGTCGGGATAGAAATTTCATTAAACCAATCATAATTAATTAGTTTTTCTTGTTTTCCACCAAGTATTGCTAGAGGAATTTGAAGGTTCTTAATAACTTCTATTTCATCCTTGTATTTTGATTCTCCCAAACTCGCTGCAAGTTTAACTCTTGTTTGAGGATGTGTTTTTTTATAGATTCAATACTTTCTCGGATCGTAGGTGAATCATAAGTAAAACATGCGCTGGCAAAACTCATTGCCTCACGATCAGTTAATTCCCCCTTAAAAAAAAGTTTAAAATCCGGATGTGGCAAAAAAACCGAAGGATTCAAGGGGATACCTATTGGGGGAGTACCATAAATTAAAAGACCTTTCGCATTTAACTTTGAAATTCCTTCCAGTAAAATGTGCCCTCCCAAACTGTGACCAACAAAGAGAGAGTTGTTTAAACCCAATTCTTCTACAAAACTTTGTAAGGTATTTGCATAGCATGAAAGTGAGTACGCCTCATCAGTAAAATCAGGCGAAGAGTTGCCATGTCCAGGTAAATCAATGGCAATTAAACGAAATTTAGAAAGTAGTGGTTCAGAAAATTGTTTCCAAAAATTTTTCCCGTTATGGGAATTCCCGTGGATGAAGATAATTGATTGCCCATCAGAACAATTATCATAATAGGAGATTTTGTGGTCGTTAATATTGATAAAAAAATTTTTCAATTAAATTCCCGAAAAAAAACCAATATGTTACTGGGAAGATTTTTAATCTTTTATTGTTTTTTTTACAAATAATATTCCAAAAAGAATATGAAAATATATATTTTTTAAAGCTTAAGGATTGTGCACGTAGTCTTATTATCACAGAAGATGCTGCTGTTCCTGCAGAATTAAGGCCTTGCTGCTTTGCTCAGTCGAGTAAGTGCAATAACTGTATTGTTCAGTTTAAAATATTTGAATAAGGAATGTGAACAGATTGAAGCAAGATTTTTTTTGATAAAAAAACTTAATCAATATGATTAATCACGAAATACTTCCGTTCTTTTATTGTTAATCGCTTCAGGGCAAAGCTAATTGCAAAATTTAGTGCAGCCTTATTAAAAGCATGAGAGCGGATTGTTAAAAACCTATTTGATTCATTCTTAATTTGTATTTTTCTTTCCACTCATCCGTTGACACTTTTACTTAGTGAGCATTTTAAAAGGGGTGTCTATGGAATATTTATTAAATCCTGATTCAAATAAAAAAAGACCTTGCAAGATTTTCTTATCACTTGTGGCAATCACGACATTCGCTCTAGGAGCTTCTGTTTTTGCTGATACCAATTCTGTGGTTTTATCGGCCGATTCGGGGCCAGCGGTAAGCTTTGATGTTTCCACTCCACTACGTGATATTCGACCGGCCCCAATCCCATTGGATAAATTAAAACGCGAGATACCCAAATACCCAATCCCTAACCTTATCACTAATACTGGAGGATTTGATCCATTCTTACAGAGTAGGATAGGGACTGAAGAAGCTCCGCCGCTCCTTTTAAATTTTGAAGGAGTAGGTCTTGGCTTCACAGGTCCTAACGGTACTTATGATGTGATTTATGCACCCTCTGACTCAAACAGTGATGTTGGACCTAATCATATCGTTGAGGTCGTAAATGTCGCGCTCGCAATTTTTGATAAAGCGGGTAACGTGCTTTTGGGGCCGATTCCCATTAATACGATTTGGTCTGGGTTTGGTGGCGGTTGTGAATCTAACAACGATGGCGACCCGGTTGTGAAATACGACAAACTTGCTGATCGCTGGATCATCAGCCAAATAATTTTTACAAAAAAGCCCTACATGCAATGTGTTGCTGTTTCTCGAACAGGTGACCCTACCGGTGCATATGCGCGCTACTCGTTTCTGTATGGAAATTCTTTTGATTATTCAAAGATTGGTGTCTGGCCAGATGCCTATTACATCTCGTCCAACACGTTCAAAGGGCAGCGTTTTGTGGGCGCAGAAACCTGTGCTTATGACCGTCAATCAATGTTAAATGGAACGGCCGCAAGTCAACAGTGTTTTCAGTTCAGCTCAAGTATTGCCAGCATTTTGCCCTCAGATCTTGATGGCAAAACACAACCGCCATCAGGCTCGCCCAACTATCTCATAAATCTTGTTTCAAACGCGCTCAATCTTTGGAAATTTCACGTCGATTGGGTACATCCTCGAAACTCCCGTATAACTGGTCCAACTAAAATTTCAGTCGCGCCTTTTGCGCCGGCATGTGGAGGCGGCGTTTGTATTCCTCAGTCCGAAACGACACAAAAACTGGATTCTCTTGGAGACCGTCTAATGTATCGGCTGTCTTATAGAAATTTCATTGATCATGAATCGCTTGTCGTCAATCATAGCGTAGCAGAGGGGAAAAGAGTTGGGGTTCGTTGGTATGAAATACGCAGTCCAAATATTGGTACCTACGTTTATCAACAAGGTACATTTGCACCCGATGACCTCTATCGTTGGATGGGGAGTATTGCGATGGATGGACTTGGAAATATTGGAATGGGTTACAGTGTTTCAAGCTCAAACATGCACCCAGGTATACGCTACACCGGACATGCAACTACTGACCGGCTTGGTGTAATGGGCCAGGGTGAAGGAACACTCATTGCTGGAGGAGGTTCACAAACTGGAAACAACTTAAATCGATGGGGAGACTATTCAAGTATCAGTGTCGATCCAGTTGACGACTGCACGTTTTGGTACACCAATCAATATCTGGCCAACAATGGAAGCTTTAACTGGCACACTCGGATTGGCTCATTTAAAATGCCAGGGTGTCCATAAGTGCAATTGATGACATCAACAACTTTTCTAATGCGAATGCTCGGTATCCGCGATAAGATGAAACTCAGCCGCCTGGGTTTTAAAATAGCATAGTCACTAAATCACTAGTCAAAATCGATAAACAGATCGAAGAGTAAAGACATAATGAGCGGTTATCGAAAAAAAACGATAGCCGCTTTTTTGTAAATCATCGAGCGAATTTGATGTTCTGCTGTCCATGAATTTACAATACCAAGTCCCTCTAAGATTAAGCGCAGGGATAAAAGCTTAAGGTCATGCTCAAGCATCGATTTACTCCATTGAGTTTTAAAATGATCGATACCTGTATGCTCTCCACCTTTAGAGGTAACTCCCCATAAAAATTCATTCGAGTCTAGTTTTCCTACACGTCTCAATAATCTGCTTTTGTTGAAAACATTTCATACTGGCTCAATCCAGTAAGTCTCTGGCACTTGGTAAATTTATAAAAATTCTATGTGTTTCAGTTCACGGCTTGCGATTTTTTCTAGAGTTAACTAATGACAATTAGCACATTAATTGTTACTTAATTTATAATGCAAACTAAAATATCTCCTTCTTATGCCGAACACCTAAATGCAACTCTAAATTCTAGTCGACTTTTAATAGAGCCAATTTTTTCCGCTCACGCAGAATCACTATTTGAGCCCATGCAAGACGAAAACATCTATAAATGGATTTCGATAACCCCTCCAAATTCTATTGATGAACTCAAGAAAAGGTGGCTCCAACGCGAGTCACGTTTATCACCTAATGGAAATGAAGCTTGGCTAAATTGGGCCGTTCGAAGAATTAGCGATGGTGCCTACGTTGGAAAACTGGATGCGGAAGTTGATTGCATGAATGTGGTGACAAATTTAGGTTATATATTTTTTTCTGAGTATTGGGGCGAAGGATACGCTAGTGAATCTGTCTTGGAGCTGGTTAAGCATTTTTCAAAGAATGGAGTTTCAAAGATCCAAGCATCAGTAACGCTTGGAAATGAAGCTTCATATCGAGTACTTGAAAAAAGTGGATTCATTCGAGTAAATATAATACCTGAAAATGATACTATTCGTGGTGTAAAGTATGATGAAGTTGAATACTTGTGGCAATCCTGAAATTAAACCTAATGGCTGAAAGTTGGGCCATGTTTGGAATTTCTTTGCCTTGGCAAACGGAAAAAAGCCAGTTTTTTGCTTGGCCTGACGAATAGGCGAGAACTTAGCCCCAAAAGTCATGTTGTTAGTTAGGATATTTTGTTTAAAATAATCTTAGAAAAATATCCTTTGTAAAATTAAATAGTTAGGATCTTCGCTAGCTCTTGAGAAACTAGCAAAAATAGACGATAATATATTTAATATTCCCCAGATCGGCCCCTCCCATCTGCCTTTGGTAGTGGTGATGCTTCTGGGGTTTTTATTTTTTAAGCCTATTTTTATTTTCAAGCAATCCAAAAATTTCTTTTTCACTTTCTAGGAAACTTTCAAGACCTAATTCTTTTTTCATATAATTAATAATTTGTTTTATATCTAAAAAAAGCTCTTCTAAATTGTTCCAATGCCAAATAGGTTCATAATGAAAAATACGATTTCTGAGAAAGCGTATTTGGTTCAAATCAGTTCTTAATTTTGAAATATTTCTCTGTGGGGCAGTTGCATTTGGAAATTGATCTTTTCCCGTCTTTAAATGAACGTCGGTGTAGGGGCGATCAAAGAGATTTACCCAGAATCCAAAATTTAACTCAGCGATGATGCGACCTTCTTCGATAGGTTTCTTTTTCTTTGAAAGCTCTTTTAGCGCGTCTTCAATTTTCATTCGTTCGCGACTATGTATTAGAGAGTGATTGCTATAGTTCATTAACCAGTTATGGTCATTTAAGTAATCAGCGAAAGCGAGGTGCAAATTATTTCTGATGGAAACTTCTAAAATATGAAGTGCAGGGTAGAAGGCACGACTTAGTTCAATATTAAAATTATATCGAAGTATTTTTTCATCTACAGAAGGATTCCCCTCTCTATTGTAGGAATTAAGCCTCTTGATTGAAAATAATTCTTCTAATGATTTTGACATTTTTTGATTATCGTATTTTTCTTTTAGTCAGTAAAAATATTAATGGATTTATTTTGGGAATTAATTATTCCGCCCATTCCGACTTTCTCAATGAAATGGCATGAAATATGATGAAATGAAGTGAAGAAGAAAAATAGAAAAGACTAGTTTTTCATTGGCAAATGTTCAATATTATTAATTCTGTTTTAGCTCGAACTGCACATCGGGTAGTTCTGGAATGGGATACCTATCTTGTTAATTTCATTAACACGATAACACAAAAAAGGCTTCCATGCCATCCAATGCCATCCTTAAAATCAATTATTCACCGAATTTTTAAATTCTTTTAGTGAAACAACGTTGTTAAAGGTGGCATGGCCTTGATCACTTTCTTTGAAAACGTTTCGAATGTGTTCCATAATTTTTTCCGAGAACATTCTCTGGTCGTCTTCAGTGCATTTTGAATAGTGGTCAGCAAGCTTAATATCTTTGTGTCCAGTCATCGCCATGACCGCATCTAGACCACCACGAACCTGCCTTGCAAGCTTTGCCATTCCGTGACGAAGAATATGTACGGAACTCCACTTTTTAAAATTGCATCATTGCTAGAACTCGATAGAGCGATTTTAGAAATTCAAAAAATAAGAAGGCTGACTCTAAATCAATTTGCTTTTTCTTATCTGGAACTGGTCTAATGAATCCCTCAGAAATACTTGTTCCAAACAATCAAAAGAAAATATTCGCTTTGATAAAAGTTCATGAAGGATTAACTTTCAATGAGTCGATAACCTACTCCCGCTTCTGTAGAGATAAGCTCCTGATCAGTTCCTTCAATTTTAAGTTTTTTCCGTAAATTTCCAAGATAAACTCTCAAGTAGTGAACGTGCTCAATTGAATTTGGTCCCCATACCTCATTTAAAAGCACTCTATGAGTAACAACTTTTCCTTTATAGCGAATTAAAACTTTTAAAATATCATATTCAGTGGCCGTTAATTTTATTTGGTGATTGTTGATTTTCACTAAATGAGCTGCCAGATCCATTTCCAGTGCACCACATTTTAAAATAGAACTTTGCTCAGCAGGGGAGGCGTGTCTTAGGGCCACACGAATACGTACTAATAATTCGGAAATACTAAAAGGCTTGGTGATGTAATCATCGGCACCACCATCAAGGGCTTCAACTTTGATCTGATCATTGTCTACGACAGTAAGGATGATAATGGGAGTTTGTGACCATTGGCGAATTTCTTTGAGGATCGTAAGTCCAGATTTATCTGGTAGACCCAAATCCAGAAGAATGACTTCAGGTCTTTCTTCAAGTATTTTTTGCAATCCTTCCTGACCAGTTTGAGCCTCGACAATTTGATAGCCATTGGCTTCTAAACTTACTCGAAGCAGTTTTCTGATTGAGGACTCATCATCAATGATTAGTATTTTTTTCAAGATTAATACACCTCTGTTAAGTAATTTTTCGTCCCTAACTATTATCGGCTTTCATTTAGCCTTTGACAAAATTTTCTAGATAAAAGCTTAGATCAGAAAGGATATTCCCCATG
>JAQTTZ010000113.1 GCA_028710485.1 Bacteriovorax sp.
TGCTCGTGAGCAATATCAGCAGGATTTAATTCGTTGGAGGAGGGCAGCTCCGTTACTTCTGTACTACCTTTTTCTTTGAACCAGAAATAGCGTTCAAATCCAATTCCAGCGACAACTAGTGAACCACCACCAATCGAAACCTGCGTTGGTGTAATGCTGGTAATTTTAAGATACATCTTCTTAAAGATACCAAATTTTTCTTCATCCGTACCGGCAGCTTTATTTTTAAAAAAATCGAATGCGATGTTTTTTAATTTTATCAATGGCCCTTTGATCTTGGTATAGATGGCATCAAGTTTTGAAGTCGCGATAAGTTCACGGATAAATATTTTATTGCTGATTTTATAAACACCATAAGTGCTTGGAGAATAATCACTGGTTTTAATAAGCAGAGACAATTTCTCTAATTCTTTGACTAGCTCATCACTTGGAGTAGCTGCGTTTTTGACGGTATATTCAAGCTCTCTGTGAAGAATGTTAAGCATGTCTAATAGCATTGCTTGACGAATGATACGATCTTTAATTCGTCCGTTTTTTATTAGTGTTCCGTCAAGTTCTTTCATCTCTTCTTTTAATTTATTGATGGTAAAATTTAGGTTTTTGTCTTCTTTTCTAAGCGTGATGATTTCACTTTTCAGTATGCCTTCGCGCTTAATTGTAATTTGAATGTCACGACTTCCGTCGGCATCCAGTTTTAACTTTTTGAGCAAGCTGATATTGTATTGAAGAGAAATTCTCTCTTCAATCAATTGATCCACATCTATTTTATAATTTTGAAAAGATTTCATCCAATCGCTCACGGCGAGGTAAGCCTTAGTTGTCTCATCATCATTTACAGGGAGTTGGTTTGTGAGAATTTTATCTAAATTTTCAGCGTATCTATTAGCCGTCAGAATTATTTTTTCATCGTTAAAAATATAAAAAGCCGGGTAGCGGTTATTATTCCAGTTGCGCAAACTTGTATAAAAGGATCTTTTAACTTTATTGATCCATTCCAAATGAGGGTAATGAATCAGAACTCGCTTTTCAGTAAAAGTGAGCAGTTTTCTTTCGGTTAAAACTTTAGTGAGGTTTTTATCATAGTCTTCACTCATGAATATATTTTTTGCGATGTCAGAGCAGGTCGTAGCACCTTCCGCGGGAGTTCGCGAAGAGACTCCCGTCTCTTCCAATTTGTAAGAATTGTTGGAAGAGCAAGAAGAGAGAGCGAGCATTAAAAAAAGGAGTAAAAAAAATCTCATACTAAGCTGGTCGGCTAAATTCAAATATAACTTGAGGGCTAAAACTTAGCTAAAACTTAGCCACTCAAGTAATAACCGAGTATGCCGATATGATAACTGGTTGCATTTGTTTTTAGATATATTCTCGGGAGTTTTGTAATGGCCATGAAGTGTCTGTTAATTATGTGCCTTATCCTGCAGTCATGCAGTTTTCGAGTACCAGGTTGGAGCCGAGGTCCTTCATCCGTTGCTAATTTTAACGACTATAAAGTTAAAATGACTGCATTTAGAGGGAAAGCCTTAGGCTCGGAACGAGATGCTAATTGTTCTAAAGAGCAATTAGATGAGGACTTTAAGCGTTTGATGGCCTCCCTTAAAAAAGATTCGTGCGCAGAAGATAACTTTACTTTAGATAAAGAAGAATTTGTTCAAAAGAATTGTCCTAAGATAAAAGTGGAAGGGCTTTTTGATCGAGTTGTAAAAAAGACAATTCAAGAGGAAAAGGCCGGCAAACCGCTTACTTATTTTAAGAACATTGCTGATCCCGAATTTTTGGTATTATTTAAAGAAGCACGGGCGCATTTAAAAGCTTTGGATACCATTAGTATTGATGAAAATTATTCCGTAGATGATCGCATTGAGTTGATAGCCACTTATGTTGAAAACGTTTTACTTCCTATGCGTGACTTGGTTGTTATTAAGCGTTCGTATCTTGCAAAAGAAAATGATGGAAGCGAATACTATAAAAAATTATTGCCAACTCTTCCAGATTCACTTGCACATGGACTTAACACTGAACAATTAGGATTATTAACCCAAGGGCCTAATCCAGGTTCAAGTCCCTTCTATATGGAGATAGTCTCGGGAGGAAATCGTTCTTATCTTTTAAATTTTTCTGCGGCAGAAATTATTCGTCATGATGTCGTGACTTTGTTAAAAGCACCATCCTCAAAGAACTATGTTCTGGCATTAAAGTGGATGACCTTGCATATGATGCTTTCTCAAGTTTATCTCTACGATACAATCTTGGGTACCAAAGGTGCTCTTCATATACCGAACTCATGTCAAAACCAATTCAATGGAAATTTACCGGCCGAATTTAAATTTAAATTTGAAGATGGCGTTGGTGATCAGTTTTTGGAAAGTATCTTGGCAGGCCACGGTTTAACGTTCAAAAAAGATGATACCGCTTATTTGGATTATTATATTGATAATATCAATAAAGATCCGACGAAAGAAGGCTATAATGGCATGGTTCCATTTGAGAATTATAAAAATGCGAAGATGATTTTGAGTCAGCAGGCCAGTGCTGGCGGAACTAATCGTCCACAGTTTGATGACGTTGCCCATTTTCAAACAATCATGGGATTTAAGGCCGCTGAGGCACTAAGAGTTTTTAAAGGAACAGTCGCAAAAAGAAATAGAGGCAGTAGTACAACCGAAAACATCACGTATGCTGGTGCTGAAACCTTTCAAAATATTTTAGGCACTTTTTCTTCCGATGAGATTGCGGAAGTAAAGCTTCCGGATGGAAATACTCAGCAAATTTATCCGGGAAAACAAAATCTTTCGACCTATCTTTTGGAGCTAATGAAGCAGCACGGCTTTATTGATTACACTCAATTAATTACAGAAAGAATGAAAAAGAAATTTGCCGGAAAAAAAGCGCTGATCGCTTTTCCGTCAATGTATTCATCTCCCGTATGGAGAGACTGGAGTTTAAAACTTCTTGCTGATACTTTTTATCAGTATAGAGACCTTCCGACGAATTCACCTCTTCATCGAATGACTCAAGGAAATTGTGAAAGATCACCATCTAGCAGAGAAGTTAAAGCTTTGTGTACAGGAAATCGCGTTCAAAATATTTCCAATTTTTTAAGTGAATTTCGTTCCGGAGAAAAATACATTCCAACAAGACGGTTGGAAGAAAGACAATTTCAAAACATTTATCCACTCCTGAGTATGATTTGGACATCACTTAGAGACTACACAGAGCTTACCCCTGAAACGAAACCATTTGAACTTAATTTTTTATTGGATCAGATGTCTGCAGGAAATCCATGGGCCAGATTAAAATTTAGTTATATGGTGGCGCTTGATCAACTTGAATATAAAAAAGAGGGTATTCCTCCGGTCTACGAAGTTTCAGGATTGTGGTTTAAGACCAATGAAAAAGCTAAATGTGAGGATAAAAACGCCAATCTCCAGTATTCAAAAATTATGCAAGCAGGTCAGATCCTTGGATTGAATTATCCACTTACCTATGATCATGCCGACAAAATTCTTTCAAGTTCTGAAAAAAGTTTTATTTGGAAAAATATTATTGAAGATATTAATCATCGCAATGCTCAATTGTTCAGCGTGACGAGTGGAAATAAAGATTTTTATAAAATAGTAGAAGATCTTTCTTACAAAACTATTCTCGATCAGGATGCGGCACTTAAGTCCGGAGTTAATATAACAGACAGAACCCGTCAAGAGATCGCTCTTGCGGCAAAGTCCAATGAAGCACAGATTGGAAATTTCTTTTTAAAACTATATAAAGTAAAAAATGATGTCGAAAGACAAAAAAAATTATTTGAAGAATTCTCAAAAGTGAACGGTATTGATAATACATTTAATTTAAAACTTAATTTCTTAGCTGTTGATGACTCTTATAAAAAACCAATTTATAAAGATATCTTAAGACAAGCTGCGATGGCCCGCAAACTACAGATTCTTTCACATCTGGAAACTTTCTGCGGGATGGACATTAACAATCAAACAGAATTTAAAAATATTTTCTATTCGACTAGTAAGGCCCAAAACGAATTAAATCAGATGGCAGGTCTTCCTTCTGTCCCAGAAGATGTTCTCAAGAAGATTAATGAAATGTCTCCCGGCGAATTTAGAGATATGTGGTGGGGAATTGGCTCAGGTGTTGCCGGTATGGCCGCCATTATTGTTGGAGGAGCTTGTACCGTGGCTTCTGGCGGGATCTGTGCGCCACTGGGGGGAGCGATGGCCGTTGCCGGAATGGCCTCACTTGGAATTCAAGTCAAACTTACGTCTAATGAGTTAGAGCGAAAGTTAGATGCTGATGCTTCGGAGAAAAAAGTAAAAGTGATGGAAGACCTTGGGTTTGCCAACGTAGGAAGTGCTGATGAAGTTCATCGCAGTTATGCATGGACTGCTTTTGAGGCCATCAGTATTTTTCCATTGATTGGAATTGCGACCAGATCTTTAACTCTAGGGCCAAAACTAGCAGCTGTCTCTGTCAGATCAATTATGCAACAAACAGGTAAGACTGCTTTTAGATCGGCTGCCAAATCAGCCGTTCATGAAGAAGAAGTGCGGTCCGCTCGTTATCTTTTAGGAGTGGAAAGTGTTTCTAAAAATTTAGGACTTGATAAAAAAAGCCTGGATTTAGCCAAGACCAAAATTGATATGGTTCGAAAACTTTATACCTCAGGAGAGATTAATTTAGAGACCATGCTTTCTCGTATTGGTAAAATACTCGATCCAATCAAACGCGCTAAGATTGCTGCCGCAAAAACGGTAAGAAGTGAAACTGGCAGAGTGGTCGTTAAAGAATCAAAAGCTCAGATTGATCGGCAAGCTTCAAAAGTTGTGTCACAATATTTTGCTGATAATTCAAAAGACATGCTTCGCTTGATTCAAAGTTATTCTGGTGAGCGGTTGAATAAAGCCGTCAGAATCATGGGCGAAATCGAATCCAAAGAGAGAATTGGCAGACGAATTCCCATCTATAGTGGTGTTCGAGATTGGTTTATGAGAATGAGAAATGAATCTCTTGCCAAGAATGCTAGTAAAATTTTAAGGATTGAAAAAGAACTTGGAAGCCTAAGTTCAAAACCTGGTGTTCTCCAAGCCTATATCAATAAAAATATCGATGACCTAACTGATATATTTATTGATATCCCAATGAAGACAAGAGAACTTCCTTATATTATTCAAATTCAAGGGATGCCAGATTTTAATTTTTTCAAGGGACGAAAAATTCCGATACTAAGTATGATGTCTGAAGGCCAGACTCTGAAAAAAGTATTTACGGCAAGAGCGCGTCTTGTTTATGAATCTTATAAAGCTGATGCCCGAGTAACTTTGAAGTTAAAACGTTTTGTTCAGTCCGAAACAACATTAGGTGCATTTCAATCCTTTCAATATTCGGTAGCTGAAATGGCCAGTAAAAAAACTTCTGCTGAAGCTTCAACGATAATGGTGGAATATAGAACGATTGAAGAAAAAATGACCCAACGTCTTTATCTAAAATATGTAGAGAGTGGGCAGAAGATGGAATACAAGGCCTTCAAAGCGATGGTGACAAATCCGGGCAACTTAAAAGACCGCGCTATATCTGAGGCCATTTGGGAAGCAGTACCAGCAGACGAATTAATGGGAATGAAAGAAGTGGGGACTTTTGCTCACAAGGCCGTTCAGGAGCTTGCTAACTACAATGATGTTGACTCCTTCCAGCGCTATATCAATGCTCTTCGAATCTTAGTTATCAATCGTGACCCGGCAGTCTTGGAAATTATGTAAATTAAAGTTGAATAAACAATAGTCCGATAAAACGAAGGGGTCATTTCGAAGGGGCTTTATGATTAATAAATTATTTGTTTTAACATCGTTTGCATTTTTGGCACTCACAAACCTCTATGGCCAAGATGAATTAAAGACATCGTTTGAAAGCGTTTCCGGGGCACTCAAGCAAGCTGGAACAATTAATTATCAAGAGAATTGTCCGACCTGTCTTAAAGAGTCTAATCATAAAAAAGTACTCGGTAATCTCGTTTCAGTATCTAATCATCAGACAATTGAATTATCAGTTATAAGTGAAGAAGAACTCACTCAATATTTCAATGAACTGGCCAGTAACGACAAAATACCTTTTGGATATGCCTATGATGGCTGTTACGCCCGAGCACATAAAATGTCCCACATTCTTGCGGCCAAAGGTATTATCACAGGCAAAGCTTTCGTTGAAGGCAATTTAAATGTAGTTTCGCCTCTCCTTGGAAAAGTAAACTGGTGGTATCATGTCGCTCCAGTTGTGCTGGTTAAAAAGAACGGAAAGGAAATTCCCTACGTCATTGATCCGTCATTGTTCAAAAAACCAGTTCCATTTGATGAATGGAGAGATTCTATGACTGGCGGAAAAGCCGAAAATCTTGATAATCAATATTTTACGAACCGATTTAGTTACTCACCAAATGATAAACTTCCACCGCCCAAAACAAGTTTCAATGAATACGACTTAGCAGATACCCAGACAGTTATGTCGACTTATAGAAGTACCTTAAGTCAAATTGTAAATAGTCGTTTAGTTAAGGAATAAAAATAATGTTCAAAATATTAGTTACCGTACTTCTCCTTACGACCTCAGTGCTTGCGGACACAAAAATGAAAATAATTACTGATTCATTCAATGATAAAGTAAAACTGGTAAAAGAGACTGATCAAGGAATTAAACTGCATTTTGAAATTCATGCAGCAGTTTACAAAATTAATAAAAACAATCCAAAATTCGAGCAATTAAAAAAACTTCTAGAAAAAAGTCTAAAAGAAAATAAAGAAGTTAAGGTTGAGGTCTTAGTTCCTTCTATGGAAATCACCAGCGTCAATAACTAAAAAGCCCTGTCTCTTTTTTAGACAGCGGTAAAATGCGTGGTTGTTATTAAACTTCCTGAAGCCCCTGATGACTTTGACTATCCGATTGAAAATGATTTGGGTAAAAATATAAGTGAAAAGGTGAGTCAGAAATTAAATCAATTTTCACCAAAAGAAATTCCAGCAGCTACTTCTTGGGACGATATTTATAAACTCTAAAAAAAAAGCCCGCATGATAAATGCGAGCTTTTTAATTTTTTGTAAATTTACTTTCAATCTTTATTTAAAAAGACATCTATTGGCTTTTAATGTTTCATACAGCTTCATCAGGTAATCATTTCCCTGAGCCTTTTCTTTAAATGTGCGGTAGAAAGCTTCTTCAGATGAAATATTATCTTTGTCTGCACGAGCAGCCACTTCATTTAAAGTCCTAGTCCAACCACTCATATCTTGTGGAGACATATCTTCAGCAACAATTTTCCAAAACTTCTGTGGGTTTTTTGGGTCGATGATGTTTGTTTTTCCGTTTCGAGTAGAAAGTTTTTTAATTGAAGCGATCAATGCTTTTTGATCAGCACTTCCACTTTCAGCCAATCCTAGAAACAGGGCGAGAGATTTTTCTTCAGCCGGAGAGACAACATCAGGAGTGACTTTTGAGTAATCGCCCATTCCCAATCTTTTTATACGCGAAGATATAAAAGTATTAAGCTCAGCTGGATTTTTAGGAATTACTTCGTTTAATACTTTTGCAGCTGAAGCATTTTTAATATTTTCTACCGTAAATTTAAATCCATTTTTTGCCAAGTTTTCATTCACACATTCAGCACATGTGATAATGACAGATTTACCATGGCGGTTTGCCAGATAAATAATATTATTTATTGCTTTAACAACGTCTTCTTTTTTAATTTCGCTTTCAGGTTTATCTAACAGAATTTGAAGTTCCTTGCGAACACTTGCATCCGGCCCAGTCACTGGAAGTTTTGAAAGGACATCCGTTAACTCTTGTTTGGTTAAAGATTTTTTTGATCCAAGAGCTGCGAGTGAAGTGGCCATATAGCTTTCAACAAGCTTGGCATCGTTTCCTTTGATCCCATATTTACCCAGGATTTCGACCACACCACTTCCACTAAGCATGAAGTCAACCAACTTGGTGGTCGCTCCGGCGAAGGCATTTGATGACAAGTTCATTACGAGACAGAGAACTAAAAAATACTTAAACATAGATAATTCCTCGCTTTAACTCAAAACTTCAGGGCAGTTGATATTTTTTCGGATTTTTTTTGATTTTCTTTAGCGAAGTCATTTTTTCAGAGAATTTAATTTTTGAGCGTAAATGGATATTCAGACAGTTAGCACCTTGTTTAGGGCGTAGGGGCGAATTGCTCAATAGGCTTTTTAATGATTAAACTAATAAACTTCATTAGTTGATCTAATTGCTAGGGGTTATTTGTGAACATCGTTATCAGGCTTTTTCTTCTGACTTCCTTATTCGCCTCATTGTCCGCAAAAGCGGATTTGCAAGATATTGGCAGTGCTACAAAAACAGCTGAAGACGATCAAGCAAAAATCGTAGAATACAATCAGGCCTGCCAAACAATTGATGCTCTCTTGGTAAGAAAACAATTTAAAGTAGAGTGCTATAGCAACTACCAACACTTCGGACCAACTTCAAAAACCTCTCGATCAAATGGATCTCTACGAATCGCAGGATACAATCTTCTTCACCCTGGAACCTCGAAAGCTCTTTTCAAAGATTATTCTTTAATTGCCAAAATTATGAATAAGTATGATGTGGTTTCCGGATTAGAAATTTTGGGAACGGTCGGGCATGATGAAGCTAATAACCAAGCGGTGCTAACTTTTCTTCGTAGCAGCCCTCAAATGGTTATAGCTTTAAAAGCTCTGAAGGCAAAAACTTCTGATGCTTTTAAATTAAAAGAAATCGATGCTAAATTAACGACGCTCGTTGCAGATACTCAAACAGCTTATTCTCTTTATAGAGCGCCAGGATACTTTAAAGCTTTAATGGCCTTGAAAAAACTAGATCCTAGTTGGGCGCTAATTCTCTCTCCACGTGGAGACTCAGCACTTCAAGGGTCAGTAGAAGAGATGGTTGGTTTTTTCTATCGTGCTAATAGTGTTTCTCCCATCTCAAATCCTCATTGTGATGAATATAAAGATGAAAATGGCGGAATTCCATACGCATGCATTTTAAATCTTGGTCCAATATTTATGGGCAAAGACTATACTCATAACTTTGCACGTCGCCCCTTCATGGTGAGTTTTAAATCTGGCAGTTTGAAGTTCTCTTTAATTAGCATGCATGTAGTGTTTACTTTTTCAGGTGATGAAGTCGCCCAGAAAAAATTAATGAATGATGTCTTTGGAGTTGATGCCCCAAGTGATCTTGGTGTTGGAATTAACAGCTCTAATTTTGCACGCTTTGCCGAAGTAAAAACGACTTTAAATTTTATGAACAGGTTTAGACAAAAATATAATGATAAAAATATCATGTTTGTTTCTGATACTAATTTAACAGCTAGTAATCCTTATTGGGCCGAAGTTCTAAAAAGCTTTCCTGGAGGAAGTTTATTAATCAATGAGGCAACAACCATTTCTCCTCCTCGTTATATGGGAGATGGCCAAGAAACAAATGGTGTAGCAAGCACATATGATCATTTTGTTTTAGATAAATCTGCTTTTCCGGGCTGCGATGATGGGCAAGTTTATAATTATTATAAATCCGATATCCAAACTGATATTGAAAAAATGTATATGATACGATCTGTGAATCCTATTTCTCTTCGCAATAAGGCTTTTGAGCCGTTTGATGACAGTGGCGTTTTCATAGGTGGTGATATCCCTCCGGATGACACTCCTCTTCCTGCAAAGCTAGATTATCCCCTCACTGGAGCAGGACAAACGAAGCTCAATCGTTTGGTAAGTGACTACACTACTCAGTTAACCGGAATGTTAACCATTAGAAAGAATGAAGTTGTTGCAGATGATTTTCAAGTGCAAGAACGCATTGATGGCTTCAAGAGAAGAGTCTTCATGAATCAACTCACCAATGCGTTTTATTATAGATTCTATCAAGAAATTTTAAGTGATCATTTTCCAGTCTCGATCACTTGTAAAAACTAGTTAAGCCAAATAATTACGGCGCTTTTTTTACGAAAGGGCAGCCTTAACTAATTCGTTGGCTACTTTGCTATCGAATTGGCCTTTAATTTTGGGACTTAATTCTTTCATTACAAGACCAGCATTCACACCAGGAGTCTTAGCAATAATCTCTTTGATGTATCCTAGAACCACGTCTTCACTTAATTGTTTTGGCATGTACTCAGAAAGAATCATAATCTCTCTTTCTGTTTTTTTGCGAATTTCATTTTCAGGTGGGAAACTCTCAAGTGAATCTTTTAGTTTCTTTACGTGTTTAATCAGAACATCCATTTCAGGAATCGGTGCTGTCTTAGATGTTTTGTTTTCTATCAGCAAACTTTTGTAATAGCGAAGAGCATCGAGGCGCTCTTTATCTTTAGCAAACATTGCTTTCTTGATATCTTCAGTTATTTGGTCGAACATAAAAAAGCCCCCTAGTTATTGGAGGCTATTATTGAATAAATTTATCGAGCCTACAAGACTAGGCATGGTATCGAATGATCTTATCGTCGAAATCGGTCACTTCCCAACCTGCACCTTTTCCAGTTTCAATCACGGGCACGATGTCTTTGATATCTCCTTTTATAGCAAGTGAGAGCATAACTTTACGAATAGCAGCTTTAGCATCTTGAGCGATTTTCATTCTTTGAAGATCTCCCTCATTAGTATTGCGCTTAAACTTTTTAATCAGAAGGTTCAATCCTTCTTCGACTAATGCTAATTGTTCTTCATCCATTCGTTTTACCTAAATAAGGTTTAGAAAGCCTATACCCAAATTTTACGTCCATTTTACAAATCTTGCGTAATTGATTCGCTTCTATCTAAGTATAGCTCAAAGTTCTAAGAGGTTGAGTGACTTTTTAGCTCACTAAAAAATATTGTTATTTTTAGTGGGCCACCAAGTTTAATTCACGAAACTTGGGTCTTTTATGAGGCAGGTCAGTTATTCTGTCAGGCCATTTCAGGTTTGCTAGGCTTAGGGACCTTTGGTGGCTTTGGTGCTTTAGGTTCTGGCTTTGGAGCAACAGGCACTTCAATTTTCGGAAATAACGGTGTTGGCTCTGTAAGCTCGTAAGTAGTCGCTCCAAACTTCACATCCTCAAAGCGGCCTAATTTTACACCTAATGGCTCAAGTGCCTTCAAGGCCGTATCTGGAAGGAATGGTGAGAGCAGAGTAGTGAGTGAGTGAATAGAGTAAACACAGTTATAAACAACTTGTTTCAACGCCACTTTATCTTCTTTTAATTTCCATGGTTCCTTAA
>JAQTTZ010000222.1 GCA_028710485.1 Bacteriovorax sp.
GTACGAGTTATCGATAATATTTCAGGCACAGTTCTCTTTGAAACTTCTGTGGAGAAGATGAGTGAGGCCTACGCTTTTGCCGCGATGTTGGAAGACGCGGGCCTTGACATCAAAATTGATGCTCCCGGATTGACTGAAACTCTCATCAAATCCTTGGGCGCCACCGAAAGCGAAATCGCAGAATACAAAAAAGGCATGGACGACGAACTCGCTGACCATGTATTTGATTTTGGATGCGCGATTTGTCCGCCGACTAAAACAACAAAATGACTACCGAGAATTGTGGAATTGATTTTGACCTCGAGCTTTACTTAAAAGCACGGGCCAAAACAGTTCAAGCAGTTCAATCTGCCGCCGCACATATTCATCCTGGTATGAATGAAGCAGAATCTTTAATTATCTTAAATCATGAATTAAACCAAGCTGGGGTCGAAAAATTCTGGCACCCAACTAAATTTAGAATCGGTAGCAATACCATTAAAAGTTTTCGCGATATTTCGGATGAGACCGTTTTACTTGAAAATGATCTTTTTTTTATTGATATCGGTCCCGTCTTTTTCAATCACGAAGGAGATTACGGTGAAACGTTTCTGGTGGGATCTGATGCTCGACTTGAAAAACTGCAAGCTGCCCCCAAGCAAATTTTTTATGCTACTCAGGCCCAATGGAAAGCTCACAAGCTGACGGGAGTTCAGCTCTATGAATTCGCCGAACAAGAAGCTCTTAAATTGAATTTAGTATTAAACACCAAGATGTACGGCCATCGCCTTGGAGATTTTCCCCACGCCCTTCACTTCAAAGGAAAATTGGGCTCACTTGAAATCTCTCCGGCCCCTCACCTATGGGTTTTAGAAATTCACCTGATAGATGAAAGCACTAATCGTGGTGCTTTTTTTGAAGATATCTTGATTTAACTTGAAAATTCAAAAATAAAAATATCACGCGACTTATTCTTTGGAGTGAGTTCCGCTGAAACAATCTGGGTGGTAAATTTTTCTTTATAGCCGCATTCATTCATCGAAGTAATAAATTTTTGGATATAGGCTCGACCTGGATCTGATAAAAGAATTTTACCACCCGGTTTTAAAAATGCGATTAGGGCCTTTGCCACCTGCATAGGATGCTGACTTTCATAAAGAATATCAGAGCCGATAACCAGGTCAAACAATCCAAGATCAGACTTAGTGCGCTCAATTTCATCACGCCAGTTCATTACTCGATAAGGAAATTTTATCGCATTATTTTTTTGATTGAGTTCTAGAAACAACGGAACATCAGCATGAAAATCAGTCGCAATTATGTCCCCTCCCATTTTAGTCACAAGAAATGATGGAAGAGCTAGGCCGCAACCAATCTCGAGAACTTTTTTATCTTTAAGATCCACTTGAGTAAGATGCTGACTTAAGCCAATCCCTGCTTCCCAGAGAACACCAAAATAAGGACAGTATTCTTCATTGAGAGAATTATCTTGATTCTCTTCGCCAAAAAACTCACACAAAGTATCGATACTTTCATCGAGATCAAATAGAGAAGTCATCTCGAAGCCGAGCACCGATAGTGTTTTTAATTTATAGGTAAAACCGTGATTGCTTTTCATTTAGCTTTAATAGCATAACCAACTTTAGGGATCAACAGCTTGAGAACAATCATTTGGATCAAACGATGGAATCGGTAGATTCTTCGGTGGTACACAAGTATTTTCAATACAATCACCAAAGGTAGGAACTGCAGGGCATCTTAAAGTGCAGGCCTGAGTTCCATCTGCTTTCATCCCCGATTTTACGATTTTACAAGTAACGACAGATTCAATTTTACAAAACTCTTTGCTCATACAATGCTGCCCATATTCTTTAGTACAAAAAATTGGATCTGCTCCATCTGGATTATGAGGCGCGCAGCTACCTTTAGAACTATTACAGCAAAGTGAATTGCATTCGAAATCATTTGTACAATTGCCGCCAATATCTGTCCTTCCTGTATTATTTTTTTCTCTTTTTAAAGAAAATTGATTCGATTGAGCATTAGAGCCAGTCTTTCCTTCATACAATTTCATAATATAAGTTCGGTCGTATGCTAATTGTTGAAGATTTGCCGTAAGAATATTTTCTCCAGGGTAAATACTCACTGGAATATTATTTATTCTATTGAATCCGTCCTTAGCACTTAAGTTGCAACTCGGAGCTGTCACATCTCCATCCAGCATAACGTTGCACCAATTATATAAATTCCCAAGCTTTGGATGAAGGAGTATTTCATCCCCTAATACAAATTCTAAATAAAGCATTGGTGAATTAGAGTATGGAGTGTTCCAACAGACATTTTCACATTCTACATTTTTTCCTAGGTCAGATCTTCCATTCAAACAAATACACATCGTTTTTACAGTTAACTGATTTGTTGGTCGAGGTGCACCTGGAGTTGGTGTCGGTGGATTGCTTTCCTTTAAAAAACTTATTGCAAATTTTTCCGACAAATCTTCATTAAAACCCCAAATATGAGAAGCTTCATGAAGTAAACGCTTTTGAACCTCTAGTGAAGCTTGATCTAATTCTCCATCTGTTTTTCCCATGAATGCTTCATAATATGGTTTTAGTATTTTTACCGATGGAGGATTAACGACATAATCCATCGCTAATTTTTTCCCATCTCTATCAGTATTTTTTTTGAAAAGCTTTTGAAGATGATCATAAGCTAAAGTCTCTTGAAGAATTTGTCTTCTCTTTGGATAATCCGTTAATTCTTTCAAATCCGATTCAATAATTTTATGTTCGAGATCTTTTGTAGCCATCTCTAATATTTTAATTGATTGTTTGTAAGCATATCCCCCATTGCCGGTGTCATCTC
>JAQTTZ010000114.1 GCA_028710485.1 Bacteriovorax sp.
TCGAAGAGTCTCATCCTATGCTTCTTGAAATTGAAGATCTAATTATGTCGCTTGAATCAAATCCTGACAATGCAAATTTGCTTAATACCTATTTTAGATTACTCCATACGATTAAAGGGACTGCCAGCTGTGTAGGTTTGAAAAATATCCCTAAATTTACTCATAAATATGAAGATCTGGTTGTAAAACTCCAGAACCGTCAAATAACTCTAACGGGAGGAGTGGCGGATGCACTTTTAAAGGGCCTCGATCAGCTTAAATTTATGTATGCGCAGGTAAAACTAGGGAATCTTGAAGTAAATATTGATGAGGCCCTTTGTATTTTTGATACTGATAAAATTATTCATAATACTGAGAATAAGTATAAAAATGATATAGCGCCTAGTAAAAAACCTATTGTTGAATCAGTTGATGCAACTGAAGATAAAATTGGTGTCTCTATTAATATCTTAGATAACTTTATGGAGCTTAGCGGACAGTTTACTGTTCTTCGAAATACTCTTACAAAAAGTGCAATGGTTTTAGAGCAAAGATATCATGGTGATAATGAAATTGAATTAGTCATTGATTCACTTGAAGAGCTTCACAAGGTAAGTTCGATTCTCCAAAATGATATCGCAGAAATGCGGAAAGTTAGTTTGGAAGTGGTCTATAAACCATTACGCAGAGTCGTTCGAGATTCCTCGAAAATATTAAATAAAAATATTGAGTTTCATGTTGAAGGGGAAGGACTTAGAGTCGATACATCTATTGGCAAGGTACTTTCAAACTCTCTGGTTCATATGATACGAAATAGTATTGATCATGGTATCGAGCTGCCTGAGAAACGCATTGGTGCTGGAAAAAGCAACACTGGAACTATTCGTTTAAAATCATTTCAAGATGGTGAAAATATAATTGTTGAACTCTCTGATGATGGAAATGGTCTGAGCCTTAGTCGAATAAAGCAAAAAGCTATAGAGAAAAACCTCTTTAGTGAAGAACAGCTTAAGAAAATGTCTGATCAAAGAATATTTGCAATTATTTTTGATTCTGGCTTTTCTACCGCTCAACAGGTCAGTGATATTTCCGGTAGAGGTGTCGGAATGGATATGGTAAGATCATCAATTGATAGTGTTGGCGGGAAAATTGTAATTGATTCAAAGGAAGGCATAGGGACTACTTTTACCTTAACCCTGCCTATACCTCGCTCGGTACTTATCATTAAATCGCTAATGATAAGATCTGGAGATTCAATTTATTCCATTCCGTTGGATGAAGTCGCAGAAGTTGTACGTTTAGAAGACTATGCGGATAGTAAAATCCTTCACAGCATAGAGCGCAGTTTAATTTTGAGCCACCATGATGAGTTGTTACCACTGGTTGATTTAAATCAAGTTTTATATAAGAAAGGCCACAATGACCAATTTGATATTATGAATATAGTAATCGTACGTGGCGATGGCTATAAATATGGAATTATAGTAGATGAAATTATGGATATTGAAGAAATCGTTGTTAAGAAAATGTCTCCTCATTTAAAAAACGCAAAGTGCTTTATGGGAATAACATTTATCGGTCACGGTGCTCTTGCTCTTATTTTAAACTTACTTTCAATTGCTGAAATGTCACATATAAAATGTGGTGAAATAGAAACAAATGACCTAGATATTGCTAATATTTCTCACGCGGATGAAATGGAGTTCATGCAATTTAATTTAAATAAATCTCATAATTATGCATTTCCTCTCCAGGTTGTTAATCGCTTAGAGGAAATTGCAACTAGTGAGATAGAGTTTTGCGGCTCGATTCCTCTTGTTCGGTATCGTGATGAACCTATGCCATTACTATTCATTGAAAGGCAGCTAAAGCTGTGTGCAGTAAGCGACAGCTTAACTGAATTTTACCCTGAAATATTAAATGTAATAGTAGTAAATTTACGTAATAAAAGATTTGGAATCGTTGTTGACGAGATTTTAGATATTGGCACGACTTCAGAGCTGTTGGATACTCAAAATATAGATAGAGTTGGCTTTATAGGAACAGTTCTTATCGACAATAAAACGGTTACGATCTTAGATATACATTTTTTAGTTGATAATTATCTTAAGTTTGAAATGGAGTTATCAGATCAAGAATTTTCTAAATTGTCTGAAAAATCTTATTGGCACGAAGACGAGGCCGCATAAAAATGGATAATAAAAAACTTACATTTTTCGACGAAGTAGGCGGGGCAATAGTTATTCGGAAGGTTCATAAAATTTTTTATGATAAAATTTACGCCCATCCCTGGATTGGACAATTTTTTAAAACAATTGATCAGACCATTATTGAAAGTCAGCAGAATGATTTTATGGGCCAAAATTTTGGTGGGCCATCCCTCTATCTTGGAAAGTTGCCAGTTGCTGCCCATAAGCATATGTATATTAATGAGGAATTATTTGAGTTAAGAAGATCACTTCTTGAAGAATCGTTAATAGAAGCTAAGGTGAGCCCTGAAAATATTAAGAAATGGCTCAAAATCGATGCAGCTTTCAAAAACGGTATAATGAAAAATTCAATAGCTGATTGTGAGAAAAGATTCTTTACAGATGAGTTAGAAATTTTTGATAATCCATCGAAGTCAAAATGGGATAAGGCCTCATAATTTCGGAAGCGAGTAATGCTAGACCGGCAAGCGAAACTCCCAACACTTTTGGGTTCAGGGTCCCTAATTGCCTTCAAAAAAATCTAATTGAGCTAAAACAGCAAAATGATCACTTAAATATCTGTCTTGGACTTTTTCTTTAAAAAGAATAGAACCTGAATATGAACTTAATGATGAACTAAAATTTGGAGAAAACCAAAAACCATCTATATTATTATGTGAATTTCCATCGTCACCTGTTTGAGTTGCACCAGGAAAATAAGATTTGTAATTTTTTTGTTTGAATATGCTTTGTTCTTCATCATCTGGCGATGAATTAAAATCGCCCATGATTAAATGTGATTGATTCAAGAAATGGTTTGTTAAGAAATTAATTTGATTTTTTCGGAACTGTGAATTGTCGGCCCTGAATTCTAAGTGAGTGTTGATGTACCAACGCTTCGCTATGTTAAATCCAATATAGCCTCTTTGTAGGAGCGATTCAGGGAGAAAACCGCGATCAATTGCTGAAACATTTTTTTTAGTTATGAGGACTATATACTCATCAAATTGATCCCAAGCGTAGTGAGTGAATTGTGCTTCGATGGCATTTATTGGATATCCATTCTGAGTTAAGAAATTCTTTATATAAAGAATTTCACTTTCATGAGTGATTGGATCGACACAAACTTCTTGGAAAGCAATTACATCTGGAGAAATTTTATTTAATTTGTCCAGAATATGACTAAGTCTAAATTTCCAATCATCTTTAAAGCAATGAATATTCATTGTTAAAATATTCATGACTTGATTTGTTGAACCTTTAATCTCTAACTCTTGCGAGGATTTTGCAAACGAAGTTAAAGGTAAAAAAGAAGAAAATAAAAATAAAAATAGTGTTTTGTTCATGTCTAATCTTTCCTTAAGTAAAAGAAAAGTTCAACAATTAAAATTTTATTTAAGCTTTCACAATTCGTTTTTTCCAGGCGACTAGACTTCTAATCGCAAATTTATTAGAGGGCCCCTCTGGTTATTTCCTTCAACTTCTTATAATGAGCTCGATCATGAAGCATTAATATCCTATCTTCCTCATGCTTTAAATCAGCGATACTCTCTATTTTTCCCAAAACTCTTTCTGCTTTCCCTTTAATTTTTTCCAGTCCAAATTTGGGATCACCAACTCTTCCTTTTACTCTTTTTTCAAAAATAGGTTTCCCTTTATCATCCAATAGAACTTTTCCTGCTTTAACAGCAGTGATAATTTCTTTTACCATTCCACCTTCTTCAATATAAAAAGGACGTCCATTAAGTTCTATAATTTTTTCCGTGATCGTCTCATTTGCCTTGTCGCTGCTCAAGCCTTCAATCTTGGTTAAAACCACTCCCGATTTTAAATTAGTGCTTGCTATCGCATTGCTCACGCCTGTTGATGCTGGCGACCTAATGCTGCTTGATTGGCCACTGTCACTTGAGAAATTGCCAGATCTACTTGGCGGGGCGTCTTCACCGCGGGATGAGACAGAGGTGTAAGACCCACTTTCAGCTGATGAGGGAGCATAGGACTCTGTCCCTCCTTCAGCTGAAGCAGAATTCGAGTTCCTTGATGAAGTAGTAAAGGATGAATTCGCGGCGATTGGTGATTCTATTTTTTTAACTGAATCTAACTCGCTGATGGATTTTGGCCTCTGAGAATTCTTTAACTCACTAATCTGAGTACGCAAATTGGTAATAGTTGTGGTTTGCTCATCAACTTCTTTTTGATGTACTCTCTCTATTTCAGCAGCTTCTTTTTCCAGCCTCATTTTTTCCAAATTTGCTTCAGTTGAAGAAAGTTTGTGTGACAGTGCTGAAATTTTATCATTTAAGCCCGCAACGGAGGATGCCATTGTTTTTTTCTCTTCTTCCTGGTCGCGAGGAGAAGCATCTTTTTGTTGTTCATTACCTACTTGGAAATGCGCAGGAGAATAATTAGAAACAGTGGGGGCCGTTTTTTGTGAAGAACTCAATGATGCCAATGAAGCACCACCAGGCGCAGTTTCTATTTTGCTGGGAACTTCAGTTGAAGGAGTGGATGAATCTGGCGTAGCGCTTATTGCGGGCCTTGAAGTATCATGCCTTTCGCTATCAATATTACTATAAGTATTAGAAGCATAAAGGTTCTTGATAACTTTTGGTGATGTCACAAAAATGAATTCATCATCATCTTTTCTAGCTCTCTCTCTGGTTATTTTATCCGGCGTACTGTCGAAAGAATCGTCGTAAACTAGATCGACTTTATCATTTTTAACAATTTTTAAATTAATACACCCTTTAGCATCAACAAAGTTTTCTTGATCTTCGTGAGTTTTAATACTTTTTGGAAAATATTTCCCTGTTGGTACGTTTTTATCATGAGCGTCGTCATATGCGTTTTTGCAAATATCATTATAATTTAAAAGCTCAGGGCACACATCATGTAAAATGAAGCCGGCAGTCTCTTTCTGGTAGGCCTCAAGCTGAGATCTGATTTTATCTGCAGAGTTTTTTCCTGCGAAAAGCGCAGTAAAAAAAGAGTAATAGCCATTATCTTTTAGCTTTTCAAGGTTGTCCTTCACATTGAAAACATTTTTACTATGGCGCCAAATAGGATTTAGAGTCCCTTTTATTTCATATTCAAGCAACTTCTCATGGATAAGGGTAAATTTATCAGATGGTGCCACTGTCTCTAAAGCGATAATCTTGACGAGACTTTCCATTACTTCTTTATCACTTGCTAAATAAACATTGGTCTTTGAATTGGTGCGATCTCTAAAGAAAGATTTCAGGTAACCCGTTTTTTTTTTAGAGTCTTGCATATAGGCCCGGTATTCTTTTTTGGAACCGACTCCAGAATTATAGCAAAAAGGTCCAATAGAACATTTGTCTTGTAATCGGAGAAAGCCCTCGTCCATCATTTTGTCGTCTGAACATTTGTCCTTTGAATTTTCACTGCTGGGGTCATCATTTAATGGTGATTTGCAGGAAGACGCAAACTCTTCGCCATATTTTTTTGCAGAAAATTTTCTCAATAGCTCAGTGTTTTCCATCTGATCAATATGAGTTTGAAGTTGAAAAGATACTCCTTGGGTTATCGCATCTGGAGAGGACGATAAAAGGTCGATATTTGTTTTGCTTTTTACACATTCAATTAATAATTTACAATTAAGTTCTGAAAGGCGTTCAGGACTGGAGGCCTTTTTTATTGAAGAGCAGGCAGCAGAACCTGTAACATTATTTATTGATTGAGTAAAAGTTTGCAAACGAGTGTCCATCGTATTTGTAAAACCTTCTTTCTGGCAATCAATCACTTGCGTGTCAGGCTGAGGCCGAGCAGCATCTGCTCTTGCTTTGGCCGGGAGATTAAGTACCAAAAAGAAAGATACTAAATGAAATGATAGGGATAACTTCCGCATTAAAACCTCATCAATCGTATCGTATTTCAAGGGTATAACTTTAATAGATTGTGGTCTCTTTATTGTTAGAGATGTGCTGTTAAATAAATACACGTTTTCTGATTGCAATATTTTTGAACTCTTGTGCGTAATTTTTACAAAAATTGCGGAATCGTTTTGTAGATGTGGCATTATCGGCAAAATAATTATTAACAACAATAGCTCTAAACTATTATTCTAATCAGGAATAAAATGAGATCAGTACCAATATTTAAATTTTTGCCAGAATTAGAATCGCAGTGGATATCTTTAATTGATAAAGCGACGCCAGTTTATCAATTAAAAAAATTTTCCTCTGATTTTAATCACTCGAAGTTATATGTGAAACGTGAGGATCTTACTTCTGAATTATATGGTGGCAATAAAGTCAGGAATCTTGAATTTCTTCTTGGTCAGGCAAAATACAGAGGGGCAGACAATATTCTCTCCCTAGCTCCTTTGGGATCAAATTTTGTCGCAGCTTTAGCTGCTCAAGCACAAAAAGTCGAAATACCTGTAAAATGTTATCATTTTGAACCCCATTTATCTGAGCAAATGATCAAACATGCATACTACTCCAAAGCAGTTGGCGCTCAATTAAAAACTTATCGAGGTGGATACTTACCATCTTTATTTCAATCAACATTACATTTTTCCTCCGATGTTTTATTTAATCACCAAAACTCATTTGTTATGCCCACTGGAGGCTCAAGCTTATCAGGGGCGATGGGGCACGTTAATGCTTTTCTAGAGATGCTGGAACAAGTAGAGCAAGATGAGATTCCATGCCCGGATTACCTCGTCGTCGGAGCTGGCACCTGTGGCACCATTGCGGGACTTTTGGCCGCCAAAATCTTAACCAATCATCCTGTAAATATAGTTGGCGTTCGTTGTGTGGATAAAATTATCTGCAACAAATGGAATATTTCTCGACTATGCAATCAAGTTTTAACATCGCTAGGTTCTGACAGGAGAATTAAATTTTCCGAAATTAATCTTGTGGACAATGGGGCCGTCAAATATGGCCAGGCCGATGGAGATGCCGTAAACTTGATGAAATCAATTTCCCACTCCGAGGGAATTTCTCTCGATACAACTTATACTACAAAAGTAGTTTCTTATCTTACGAAACTTATGAGTAGAGCAGATCTTAAAAATGCCAATTTTTTGTATTGGCATACCTTTAGCAACGTTGCAATGAGTGGGGTATTAAAAGATATTCGTTTGTTAAACTCGCCGACTTCTACCGATTCCATGCAATTATCTGTATTGCTTAAATAATACAAAATAATTATTGAATAGTTATCGTTGCAATTGTCTCCGCAGCTATTTCATATTCCTTGATAACTTCGGTAACATCCTTTTTAATAACGTCATTTATCACTGCTGAAAATTCGGCATAGAGAGCTTCTGATTCATTGATAAGATTTTTTATTGCTAAAAAGAGATGAGAAAAAATACTGTCATCAGAGAGTCTGGCCGATTCAATTGAGCCAGATCTTTGTATAAAGTTTAGTATCTTTAAAACTTGAAAAGTATTTTCTATTTCCGAAGAAATAAGTTGAGTGTCTTCACCAAGAGATAAAATAATCGGTTTTGCCTGATTTAAGCTTTCACTTATTAAGGTCGTGAGCATTAAATAATTTTTCTTAAATCCTTCTTCGCTTATGGATGTAGTGTCTGCAGTCCATTGTTCTACAAAGCAAGAAAGCATTTCTACCTGAAGAGTTGATAAAGCGATCGATAATTGAATGGTGCGGAACTCGCCTAAGTTTCCTAGCATCTTTGTTGCAAGTAAATTAACGTTTGAGTTCAACTTTTTTGTCTCTGCGGCCCCGGCTGAAATATGTTGAGCTACGGCACCTAATGCCCTGCCTTGATCGCCTAATCTTTCTGCTTCAATGATAGTATTAAGCGCAGAAAATTCGATATTTTTAGAAACATCTCCAATCTTGGTTATTTTGTCAGAGATTGCATTTGTATGAGTAGATAGCTTATTAATAAGGGTAAAAATTTTAAAAAGTGATTCACGAATTCTTGATAAATAAAGTGGATTAATAATTGCTGTTGCGCTTGCAATATTCGAATTTGTTTTAAGTTTTTTTGATTGGAGAGCATGCCTACTGGAAAGCTCTGCGGAAATTGCAGCCAATGAAAAAGAATCATAGTCAGGAAATCCTAAAGAGTTTAATGAGCTAACGAGAACTTTCAATGATGCATCTACACCTGAAGATTTTTCAACCGTCAGAAGTTCTTTATATAAACCTTCGACAATTTCTTTTAAATGAGTTGTTGATTTCAATCGAATTGAGAGGAAGTCATTCCCAATGGGAATAACGGTGGCAAAGACCCAATAATAGGATCCATCTTTGGCGAGATTTTTTACATAAGCACAAATTGTTTTACCGGCGAGGATTGTATCCCATAGTGCTTTGAAAACTATTTTGGGCATATCAGGGTGACGAATAATATTATGGGGAGCTCCAATCAGTTCTTCACGAGAATATTTACTGATTCTTATAAAGACTTCATTTCCATCCAAGATGACTCCGCGATGGTCAGTTGTTGAGAAAAACATTTCGTCGAGACCAAATGTTGTTTCATTTTGAGTGGGGGCAGGTCGTCTCATTTTTGATTCCTAATTATCGCAAATATGATTATTAGATTTATTTTACCACAAAAATAAATCCTTATTAAAAACTGAGCACTGGCCGAAGAGGGTAGTCTTGAATGAATTTGCTATGGTTAATCAATAATTGAGTAAATTGCTTGGGGCAAAAATTACCGACAATACCTGACTTTTTATTTAAGAGTAAAATTTTCAAAAAACCAAAATTTAATTAACAAGCTTTAAAAAATTATGATTGAAGAATTAAGCGATATGCCTTTTACCAAAAATGAGTCTCAACAAATCCAGGCCGGCCATGCCGTCTCTATTGGTGAACTCTTACGCTCAAGGCGCGAAGAAAAAGGCCTGAACCTTAAAAATATGTCTTTTCGAACAAAAATTCATATTGGATTGCTTGTGCATCTTGAAAATAACGAATTGAGCAAACTACCTAATAAAATTTATGTCCGTGGTTTTGTTTCATCTGCTGCTAAAATTCTAGAGATCAATCAAGCGGAAGCTCTCGATATTCTTGAATCGACTTATAATCCCAATAATAAAATCATAAAAATAGAAGCGACTACTGATGTAGGAATTAAAAACGAAAATGCACGTAATCCACTTACTTTACTGAACTCGATTCCATATGATCCGATCAAAAGTGTATTTTCAAATACTTTATTGGCAAAAGTTGTCGTGTGTCTATTCATTGTCGGTGCCAGCGGATTCTCTGCAAAATATTTTATTGAACGCTCGGCCGAAAATCGTTTAAAGCTGACGAAGGCCTTAAGCTCTAAGCACCAAGAAATTAAATCAATGCCGAAAGTTGTTGAATCGGAAATCATTTCAAAACCAGCGGCGACCGAGCTGGTTCAACCAGAACCGATTAAAGTTAATGAAAAAACTGAAATCACTATTAACGATGTCAGTTTTAAAAGTTTCACTAAAACACTAAAGCAATTCACTGAAGATAATTCAATGATCGGTGACGAATTAGAAGAAATTTTTCCTTCTCGTTATAAAGTTAGCTTGAATAAGGGCATTGATAATATCTTTATCAATGCAGTAGACGGAGACTCCTGGATTACTTATAAGGTTGATGATAAAGAAATTAAAAAATATGTTCTTCGTCAGGGGCGCAAAGTATTTATAAGCGGAGAAAATATTCGTCTTTTCTTAAAAAATGCCAGTGCTGTTAAAATCTTTTATAATAATAAACTGATTTCTTTAAATGATAAAAGAAGTATTAAGAACTTGGTTTTCCCTGAAGAGGTTAAAACTCAATTCATGTATCCGCTCTTTGTTTTCCAAAATGATGGAACGGTAATAACAAGTGAAGAGTATATAAGCGCCAATCGGAAGGCGACGTCGACTTCTTCAATTGCTCCGAAAAAATCCTTATGAAATGCATCCATAGTGCCTTTATTTACAGATGGCGGCCTTTGGATCCTTTCCGCAAAGATAAGCTTTAATAGCTGCGTTTTCTTGTTTTAATTTTTCAACTACGGACTTTATCTTGAAATTATCGGCCTTTATTTGATTGTTCTCAGCTTTAACTGAGGCCAGCTCCTTAAATTGGCCTTCAGAAGCTCTAAAAAGCTCTGCAACTCGTTTGTTAAGCTCTTTAATGGCCTCAACCACTGGAGCAATCAGATTGCCGTAAGCGACGGACTTAAGCCCTGATTTCGGATCGGTGACAACTACTTCAGGATAAATTTTTTCTAAATCTTGAGCAATGAGACCCACTTGATGTTTGTCAGTAAATTTTATTTTATCTTTCCAGTCGTAGCCAACACCTTGAAGCTTCAGGATGTTATCAAGTGAGTTCGCAAGTGGTTTGATGTTCTTTTTGAGCTTGCGGTCAGAAGAGGAAGTGCAACCGCCAATTGAGCAGATTTGAGTACCTGCAATTCTCAAAACTGTTGAGGTGTTAATGTCACCTGTCACATCGAGTTTAAAGCCAGGTGTATTGCCAATTCCGATGTTGCCATTTGAAAGTATGTGCATTCTCTCGGTGCCGTTAGTTTTAAATCCCAAATCGACTGTTGAAGTTATATAACCAGATGAATTAGATCCATCTGCAGAAAGGCCGAAAATTTGACTTTCATCAGGTGTCAAAACTGCAACCGTTGGTTGGTGGTTCACTGTTGTCCGAGCATCGACAAAGCTGGCCGCTCTCGCTGAAGTTGATGCTGTTGACGGAAGACCCATGATCAATATTTGACCGAAATTTCCTGGATTAAGGAGAGGAATATTAATCTTAGTTGGAATGCTGCTTCCCACTGGTGTAACAAATATATTTGTCCCTGTACCTGAAACTTTTAAGGCACCATTGACTTCTAAATTGGTTGCAGGGTTAGTTGTTCCGATCCCAACGTTCCCATTTCCTAAAATCGTCATCTTGGTTGAAGAGGCATTATCGGCCGTTCCACTCGCTCCCGCACTCGATGTTTGAAATTGAATGCTCGAAGTTCCTGTACCAGTCGAAGTTCCACCACTCAAAACTAAATTTCCACCTGACTTATCTGTTGCTAAACTGGTCGCCCCACTGGCCT
>JAQTTZ010000115.1 GCA_028710485.1 Bacteriovorax sp.
ATCAAAACTTATTAAAATTTGAAATCGCTCAAGTGGCAGACAGTAACACCGATGCTGTTTTTTTTGCTATCTCTGAGAACATTGGCAAGGCCCTTGTGTTTAATCAGTCCCGCTTCTATTTTGCAGGCGGCCTTCATTTTGACTCCACCCCGCTCATTTATGCTGACCGGTTTAATAATAAAATCACCAATCAAAGCTATAAGTCGATTGGCCCTGAGTTAAATTTCCAATACAACTATCACTGGAATTCTATTTGGAGTACTGAAGTTAAAACGAGCTTCTTTTCTCCAATGATTGGCATTTCAAGTCCGGATGGAACAAAAATCAAACCAAGCTTGAGCTACGACCTGGAATTAAAACTTCTTTATACGATTAATGATAAATTTGATCTTTACGGTGGTCTTAATCACACTGATCATTCGCTTAAATCACAGGCAATTACTGGTGGATCAAGTTTCGCTCTACCGGGCGACGTGAATGAAATTAAATTTACCGCAACTTATATGATTTTTGGGATGGAGTACTTTTACTAACTATTAGTTTGAAAAATAGGAAAACGCGTCGATCATTAGGCCGATTTCTTTAAATCAGTCTCCAAACTTTGATAATCCAGTCCTGTGATTGTCAATCAAAAAAGATGAAGCAAGTTTAAGAAATGTGCTCTCGATATTACGTCTTAAAATCATATTCTATAGCATATGGTGCAAATATAAAGTTCAACTTGTTTTTTGCAACCTAAAGTGCCTTTAACTACATTTTCAAAAAAAGCTTAGCCCTATTTACTAGTCACTTGGAACAAAATTTTGCTTTCGAATCTTTCTCACAGAGATAATTCTTTAGCATTTTATTTTCTTCTTCAAGAGATGCAATTCTTCTCGATTGGCCCTCAGTCGTTTTAAATAAATTGTCGACACGACGATTAAGCTCTTTAATCGCTTCAACAAAAACAGCAACAAGATGATTATATGACACTGATAAAAAGCCATCTTTTCCATGTGAAACAATTTCTGGAAAAACTTTTTCTACTTCTTGGGCCTTTAATCCAATTTTTTTAGAATGGTCTACACCGCGATTCCAATAGTAGTAATAACCATTCAAAGTAAGCAGTTTATCTAAGGAATCTGGAATAATTTCAAAATCTCGCTTTAATCTTTCATCAGAAAGTATGTTCCAAGCATTAGCGCGAGCTTCTGATCCATCAGCAACACCACCAACTTGAAGCTTATATCCAGCGGGTATTGCACCTATGCCAACATTTCCCAAACTATCTACTCGCATCCTTTCATTTCCTGCCCCATCAGCAATCAAAATATTATTCGAAAGTGTCGCAATGGTTGATCCCGTATTGGAACCAATGATGACGTTATTATTTCCGGTTGTAATTAAGTTTCCAGAATTAAGACCGATTCCGATGTTCTGACTTCCAATCGTGTTTGCATGTAGGGCAAAAAAACCAATCGCTGTATTTGATAATCCGATTGTGTTTGAATAAAGCGATTGAGAGCCGATGCCGGTGTTCTGGCCGCCGCTTATGTTGGAGAATAGAGAACGAAACCCTATCGCTGTATTATTCGATCCAGTTGTGTTTGCTGCTAATGAACCGGCACCTAAGGCAGAGTTTTGAAAACCTGTTGTATTTAAAGATAGCGCAGAAGATCCGTTAGCAGTATTCTCCGTTTGATTTCCGCCACCTCTTCCCACCGTTATCCCATTAATCGTCACATCAGTCGTCGAAAATCCTCCCACTGAAGAGATTTTTGTATCGGCATACGATTTATTAACAGCATCGGTAAGATTTGTTGGAGTGTAGATTAAATTTAGCGATCCAATCGCTCCAACATTAACAACTCCAGAGATTGAATCCGTTGAATTTTTGATTAAGTAATTAGCACTAGCTGTATTAATCGTATTTATTTGTCCTTGCACTTTTCCAAAAGATTGAAGAACTGTGTCCGTTGCCACAATTGATCCCGCTGCCGCTGCAAAACCGGTAAGCGGAACTCCAAGCACTCTTGCATTAGTAAAATATAAATTAGTAATATTCTCTGGAATGGCACTCGTATCAAGCGTCTGCCAAGTATTGTCTCCACGATAATATTGAGCAGTGGTTCCCGCTACGATTGCTGCTTGCTTGCCATTAAATGTGTTCCAATCTGCTGAAGATAAATAACCATTTACCGCAGTAGTCGCTACCGGCATTCCAATCAAAGGAACAGCGGTCGTTCCTGTATTTGTTAACGGTGCCATGACTGAGACACCTGTGACAGTTCCGCCTGTTGCAACGGTTGTCCACGACATCACACCTGCTGCATTAGTGGTTAACACCTGTCCGGCAGATCCGTCTGCATTAGGAAGTGTATAGGTAACACTCGCCCCGAGAAGATCAGGCGCTTTGAGTGCTACATAAGAGGCCCCGTTTGCTGCTAATTCTTTTAAACGAATCTCACCTGTTTGACCGGCAGCTATACCATAAGGATTAACAACCACTCCGCCTTGAAGATTCGTTGTGATTGATCCCGATAATGTTTTTGAGTAAGCAATCTTCTGCCAATTGTATCCATCAGAAATAACCCAATCCCCAACCGCATACGTGATCGCGTTGAAAGTTCCAGCGGCCGCAACGACGTAATAATCTCCCGCTATAGACGATGGAACTGTAAGATCTGGAATATTAGCTACTCCATTCCAAGTTCCAAGATAAGTTTGTCCATCTATAATCGAAGCGGCAATCCAGGATGTTCCATTGTACTTTAAATATTGTCCTGCCGTTGCTCCCATTGAACTCAACATCGCAGCAGTGATACTTCCATTTGCAACACTAAAAGTTATGGAAAATGTAGAGGAAGCTTCAGCACTTGATAGAATCAAATCAAAAAAAGCATTAGAGACAACACTGATATTTCTAAGGCCATTTGTAATAATTTGAGAGTCAGTCCTGGATTCAATGGCAAATGATTCATTAAATGATAACAAATTATTTTTTACCATAACGGTTGTTATTTTTGAAAAACCTGAACCTTGAATAATTAATTGATTATTACTCACCGAAACAGAATTAACCCGAATTCCCGTGGCCGCTATTCCTCTTCCTAAAGAAGAGAGAGGTGGATGTAATTCTTTTTGGACGCAACTTACGAACAAAAAAGAAAACAAAAATATTAGAAAAAAAATTTTATTCATTGTTTTGATATACCTTCAACATTCCATTCGGTATAAATAAAAAAGATTCTCAAAAAATCAATACAAAGATCAGAAAGGGAAATAACTTCCGATAAGAAGTCTCAGGGGATATCAAGAAATCTGGCAATTGCATTATTAAGGGATAAAGAGACTTTCACTCAATCTTTGACATCGCAGACGATTTGCTCATAATTTTTCTGCGAAGTACATTAGTTCCATTTATTTCCAAAACTTAGCAATAATATCCATACATGTAACTCCAGTATCTTGAGCAATATTTACCGTAGGAACAACTGACTTGTGAGTTGAAATATTATTAAAAGGTTTTGCAAATAAGTTAAGTTCGTCAGTAACAATGGCTGTTTTTTTTCCGTTATAGCGATTAAGGGCCGAGTCAAAATAATCCGCAGAATTTTTTAAAACTTTTTGAAAAATTTCTTCTCCTTTTTCATCACCGTGAGCACTTACTAATTTTTCCTTAAAAAGGTTTCTCATTTTATCTTCTGTAATCTCTTTATTGACGTGATTTTTTATATCATAAAATCCAACAAGATCTTCAGGGAAAACCACTAAAGGAAGGAGAAACTCAACTTCGTCACTAAAAAGAGATGTAAAATTGAACGAAAGTAGTCTTGGGTCAAAAGCATAGGCGGCCATTTTATGGACTCCAAACCTTTGAGCTTTTCTAAATATAGGAGTGAATGATAGAAATGGACTTCCCTGTGCTTTTTCGGAGTGATTCACAAACATAGTTACAATGCGAGCACTTTGAGTAAACTCATTTTCTAATTTTTCGTTAGTTGCAATAAATTTTTCATTCATAGCAGAGAGAGAACGAAGCCTGCGATTCCAAGTCCCCTGATTTTTACTAAGAATGGTAGACATCATAAAAATTTTCTCTTCTTTTTGAGCAGTGACTTTTTCAAGCTCTTTTCCATCTTCAAAAGCTGAATATAAAAAATCGTCATCAATTCCTCGGTAAATAAAAACTCTTTGCTCCAATGGAAGAGGATGAACAACCGTCTCTAAATATGTCTCCCAATATCTTTTTTCAAAAGGCGCCATTTGCTCCCAAGGAAGGTATTTTTTTAACAAATTAGAAACTCCTACGCGGTCATTTTTGGCCACAAGGTTTTTGAACTGAAGATCGTCAGTTGCTTTATCTAGTTCATCTATAACTATTCGCCTTTCAAGATCTTGCTTTTTTCGTAGCTTTAATTTTTTCTTGGCCATTTCTAGGTAATCATATTTATATTTTGACCATTCATTCCCACGGATTTTGTGCTCATCCATGACCTTTGATTCATAATCTGGAATACGGGGTTCCATAAAATTGGCAGCTTCTCTTATCTTTGCCCAGTTATAGAGAGCTACAGGATCTCGTTCAGTTGCATTAAAATACATCTCAAAAGAAGCAAAATAAGATATGAAATATTTTTCATCGTTTAATTTTATTAGGAAATTTAACAATTCAGATGATGCCACTGCATCATTAACTGCTTCCTTAGAATGAAATACGATGATTTCATAAAAATTTTCTTTCACGCGTAATTCTGGAAAATAAGCGATATCTTTATGAAGTGTTGTATCCTCTACAAACTTCAACTTAACTTCATTCCCCACTCTAGAGATGCTGTGAAATATTTCTTTCAATTCTATGTATTCTTGAATCAATTTGCGATAATCTTTATCAGGATTTAGAATACTTGAAGAACGAAATTCAAAAACCCGTAAAATTTTATCATCTGCTTGAACAACCTTTTCTGTTGCTGGCATTCTTTGGTTTGTAAAAAATGAGCAACTTGTAATAAATAAATTTAAAATCGTAATGAAGGTTAGTTTTTTCATCGGAATACCGTCCTTTAATAGAAGGACACCTTCCCCCCAATTACCAACCTTAGATGTGAACTTAATATATGCTATTAATACCCACATCGACGACACCAGTTTTATAAGTACTGCAGACTGGCCCCGCCATGAGTAAATATGAGTAAAAAATCATTTTTAAAATTAATTTTTCAGAAGTATTGGCCATGTCATCCTCCTGTTAAAAATTAAAGGATCACATGTAATTTAAAAAAATCGTCCTGCTATTGAAATACAACTATCAGGACCCTTTGGTAATTTATTTGCATCATTTCCAAGATCACCATAACGCAACATTCTTTCAACCCAAAAATCCTTACCACGCCCTTCTTTTTTGAGCCTTTCGATTTCCACATCCTGAAAACGGTTTTTCACAATAAACTTTCCAGCTTTTTCTTGCTCATTGAACGAGTCAAAATTTCGAATATCGTATCCCTTCGAGTTTGAGTATTTTATTAAATCATCCTTTACATAAGGTAAGAGACGAGAAAAAATTTTTGATTTCACTAAGTTTTCAGAAAAATAATCGTCCTTGTACAATTTATTTTTAATAAACAATTTTGCAAATGTTTCGATCTTACTCGTCTCATTTTCATTTACATGATAAAGGAAAAATTTTGAAATTTTATTTTGTTCCTGTTTATCAAGAGTTTTATATAAAAGGTCAAAGTAATCAAAATCATCTAGAGTTGAAAGCTTGTTTAATACTTCTGAATCTTTTAAAATAGATGGATAATCATAAAAATCTCCTTCCCATCCTAGAAAATAATGGACGAAATTTTGCCCCTCAGAAAAGTAACGTGTAAAAGAAGTTTTAAATTCGTCTTCCTCGATCATTGCCACAATATACTTTGCGGAATCTCTATCTTCCATTGAGTAGTTGTTCGTCATATTGTTTATATCACGTCTATTATAATAATATTTCATGTAGTAATCTACGGCATAAGAAAAACGATCATCTGATTTTCCTGATTTAAAAAAGACATCCACATCGTCTTTTGAGGGACGATACAATCCATCCGTTACAATATTGTATCGAAATCGAAATGCAGCATCATCATTAATACTTAATTCCTTCAATACATCGAGCAGCGCTCTGGCTCTTCTATTTCTGTATTCTCTTGTAAGCGATACGAAGGTAAAATGTTTTTCTATAAATAACCCATAGGCCTGCTCTTTTTGTTTTGGTGGCAATTGAGATATGTATTCGACATATTTGGTGGCAAATGCGCGATCATCTTCAATTTTAAAAATGGCCGTCGCGTTTTCTCTCACTTCCTTATCAACTTTTATTTTAGAAGCGGAGACTTCTCTGTAATTTGCATCTTGGTAAAAATTGTAGCTTGAACAAGATGTGAGCAATATTAATATACAATACATCAAGATCAATTTTTTCATGAACCCTCCAACGTAGTCTATCCATTTATCGGCTTATTTAAGGAAGAACTTTAAATATTTTAAACAATAAGGGGAATCATAACCCCTCAGACTCATCCATGAATTTCCTTATTAAGAACTTTGACAGGGCCATCTAAATGTTCAGTGCCTTTATACAAACTCTCAATTTGAAGTTTGATATTTTCTGTAGAGTTCATTCCCTGTGACCGGCATCTGTGAGTTGGTTGATGACCCAACCCCAGGGGTTGTAAACTCTTAAATAAGAAGTTTTTTCTTTATCAACTGCCTCATTTGGCTTGGCCCAATAATAGTTATACCAAGCACGTTCATTCTCTTTTGCCATGGCTTGATTCATCTCCACAAAAATAAGGTGGCCCGTAGGCGATTTATAATTATTTAAATCAGTGCCATTTAGCGCAGGCTTAATTGGGTGAAGAATCATCCTTAAATTTAAGTCGTGAATCCAAAAATAAGAGCCATCATCCAACCTTAAATTACTAATTATGGACTTTATTTGTTCTTGTGCTGCACTTTCAGTTAATTTCTTCTCTCGATATTCTTTAGCGACACTCTCTATTACTGTGAAAGCGGTATCCACTGCGGACTTGGGAACCTGGCGGATTAACTTTTCTCGAAATGAATTCATAACGTAGAAGCGTATTACTAAAAAAGTGGCCAGAGAAATTCCGAGTATAATTGCCATTATTTTCAAATCGAGATTATTTTTCACAAATCCTTATTGATGTTAAGCTTATCTAAAGATATTCTCGGCAAGTGTGCGGCAACGTATGAGTTTTTTTACTAAGAAAAAAGTCCAATCAGGTATTTATAAATAACGACGTCTAGCTCGCAGAAATTGTCGCTGATTCCCGCCTTCGGCCGATCTTATAATATTTCAAGGGATTTTTTGGCTAAAATTTTCTTGAAAAAAACAGATCTTCTTTAATAAAGAATATAATAAAAAATTATAACTTACAAAACTATCTCTTATGAGCTTATTTTTTAAAATTTCTTTATTGTGCTTATTTAATTTAAATCATTATGATGAGAAAAATATTTTAAATGTTTTTTTACATTTAAAGTTAACTACCACAAGGAGATCTTATGAAAAGTTTATTTCTCTCTCTGATTACGACATTGGCATTAACTATGTCTACGGCTTCTCATGCCTCTCAAACATCTGAAGTATCTGAAGTATCTGAAGATTTTACTCACTCAGTTCCGGCCTGGGCCTGTAACTTAAACTTTAAAGCTCATGCCGTTGGCTTTCAAGTGATACTAGGTGCCTTCTCAGTAAAAGGTATCGGAAAACTTCATTGCGTAAGCCCTTTTCAAGAAGTGAGAGAAATTCCAGTAAGTGTTAATATGTCTTCAAAATATTTTGCACCAAGAGTTTCAATGGGACGATTTGATATGTATGGATCAGCAATACAAATTAATCTTTTCTCAAACGATCCAGAAGACTTGCTAGGATTGTACGTAGTCGCTCAAGGACAAGGAGCTGTCATCGCAGGAGCAGGGGCCTTAACTGCCGTACGAGCATCTTTTCCTCATTTATCAATGAACGTCTCAGTTCAAGTTTTAAAAGGACTTGGAGTCAATGCTGGTATTTCTAAAATGGTGATTGAAGAGTTATATTAAAAAATAATCAATCATAAGTAATTCATTAAGTATTGGGGATAAGGACCAATTTAACCATAGTTTCTAAAAATAAGAAATTATTTTGAGGGGCCGTTGTGAAAAATAGTCCTTATCCTTCAAGAATTTAGAAAAACTTTTAGCTCTGTATTAAAAATCGCCTAATCGAAGTTGCAGCGGAAAAAGTGGCGAAAAATTGCGGCCATCTTCCCCAAAGATGCATCGAAAAAATCTGCAGTCTTGTTAGTCGCAAAAAAATAAGTTTCTGGATATGTCCCAACTTGAACGTGGATATTGCGGATCATGAAAAATAGAATCGAAATGGTTGAAGAAAATGGCACCAATCACTTAATTAAATATTTTATTTAATTTTTACAATCGTGAGAATTGATTTTTTTACTTTATAATTTTGTTAAAGGCATAATTTAAGACTGAAGCATGACATTCATTATCAACGCGATAAATATGATCTTCCCCGCAAGGCAAACTAGAAGGTAAACCATGAAGGCCAACTTGAGGACTTAGACCATCATTCTCACAAGAGTGTTGGTCCATTTCACAACGAGTAGTTACCCAATGATTACATTGAGGCATCTGTTTGTGCACTAATTTATCATAATTACCTATTCCTAATTGGATAGTAGTTTTACCTACAAAAGGCGAGCCCAACCAAGAAATTGAAGGAGATCTGTAACCAAAAAGTGGAGCTGCAATCGTATTGAATTGAATTCGCTTTGCGAGGGGGCCATCGGCCAGCTGGTCCATCGCTAAAATGACAATCACTCCCCCTGCAGAATAGCCAATAATTGTTAAATTCTTATCTTTATGTTTATCTAAGATACTTTGAATTGATTCAATCAATTGATCGCGATTATTTTCAATTGACATAAATCTGTCCCACTTGAAAAAATAACTCAGGTAATTTTTTTTTATCAATTTATTGAAAGGTCTTATCCATTCATGTGGAAAATCCCTGAAATCAAATCCATTCACTAAAAGTATTGGATCACCGTCAGCGTCTACAATCTGAACAAGCGGGATTTTTGAGTTACTAATTTTTTTGATAAGATCATAATTGACCTGTTGTTCATTTAAAGGCAATAAATTAAGAAATGTCTGGGAGTTATCGAAGTTGAGCTGCTCAAAAGCATTTTGTTGTTGTTTTAAACTTAATTCAATGGAAGAAGATATTGTCTGAATAGGAGATAATTTTTTTCGTCTTTGATATTAAGTTCTGGTGTTACAGATTCTTTTTCTACTGAGTAAACTGAGAAGAATGAAAGGTAGATAATAAAGAAGATTAAAATGTATTTTTTCATCTAATAAAAACTCTAGCACAAATTTGGAACAAGGATCAATTAAACCATAGTTTCTAAAAAGAATACATTGTTTTGAGATCCCATAAGACATGGAAAGCCTCGGGCATCTCTTATAGTAGCACTAAAGAACTCAATCTATAAACTTCACTCAAGCTTGGATATCACAGACAATCGCTCAGGCTTTCACATGAGTGAATCCTCGGCCTTTATTTATTTTATAAAGATAATCACTACGATTTTCTCTTTATTATATTAAAGCTATAGTCGATAAATGAAAAATAAATTCTCCATTGTGGACCTGAAAACGACAGGTAGTAATCGTGAAGGACAAAAGATTATAGAAATTGCTATCATCAATTACGATGAAAGAAAAAAATGTGTCGAAGAAACTTTTAGTACATTGATCAATCCAGAAAAATGTATAAATCATCAAATCACACTTCTTACAGGCATCACAAATTTAAAAGCAATGGAAGCGCCCTATTTTTATAAAGTGGCAAAAAAAATAGTTGAAATGACAAATGGAAGAACCATCGTCGCTCACAATGCAGTATTTGATTATCGCTTTTTGCAAAGAGAATTTATGGATCTCGGTTATAATTACGAGCGAGAAATCTTCTGCATATATAAAACGGCTAAAGACTTGTTTCCGAATCTTCCTTCTTATAGTCTTGAAGATCTTTGCAATTATTTTAAGATTAAGCAAAAACGTGCTCATCGCGCACTCTCTGACACTGAAAATTGCCTGGAACTTTTAAAAATTATTTCTGCCAAAAAAATGGAAGTAATTTCTCTCAATAAAAGGGACCGCGTGCATCCCTTTTAACTTCAATCGTCTTAAAAACTAGACTGCAGATTCAACAATCGCTGCAACTTTCTTAGTGGCCTTAGCTACTTTTTTAGCAACTTTTTTAGTGGCCTTAGCTACTTTTCTAGCAACTTTCTCTACGGTATTAACAACTTTATTCGTAGCTTTCGTAGCGACTTTTTTCGTTGCTTTCTTGGCCACTTTTTTAGTAGCTTTCTTGGCCACTTTTTTAGTAGCTTTCTTGGCCACTTTTTTCGTTGCTTTCTTAGCCACTTTTTTTACTGCTTTCTTAACGGCCATGGAATCCTCCAGAAATTATGTACAGGATGTGGATAGTGAGAACAGTCATGTCCATTAACAATTCATCCTATAGGTTTATTGTTACTCCTTTTTAGATTAAACAGTTTTTTGATTTGATGCAAACTAAATATGTATTTGTGCATTTTTGAACGAACGGGAAAGTAGAATTTACTTCTTTGATTTTCTTCATTTTTTATTATTAGTGGTCTTTGAAAAGAGATTTAAATTGGGTCGAACATTTATTCGTCGAAAGTACCTGTTCGATCTTTTGTTTTTTAGAATTTAATTCATCAAGAGAATATTTTTTACGATATCCCGAGTCTGATTGAACGCCCCTCCTGGTGATCTTGTTTTTAGAGATAATTCAGGAACAGAAAAAGCAAGGGTATGGTCGCAAGTCACGGCCGGAGCAGGCCTTAATCTTTCTGGGCGCTCGAATGCGACTCCAGATCTATTTATTAATTCAACGGGAAATGTCGGAATCGGAACCGTAACTCCTCAGGCTAAATTAGAAGTAAATGGTGGGCCCAAATCCAGAGGGATCATTTGCTTTGGGAAAGAACTTCCAGCAATAAGCAGCTGGGATATCAAGAAATCTTGTCATTGGGATTTTCCCAAAAAATAGCTATGATTAAGAAACTAACGAAGAAGCAGAATGCGATGTACCTCTGAACGCCATGACAAAAACATTAATAGTT
>JAQTTZ010000021.1 GCA_028710485.1 Bacteriovorax sp.
ATTCAACAAATACGCTAATTGGTTTTTCATGGCCTTGATTTCTTTAAATGGTACGAAAAGATTTTTATCAAAGTTTGTAAAATCCATTGGGAGTAATAAGTACGTTGCATTATTGATATTCTTAAATGCCTTTTGTAATTCATTTTCTGTGATTGATATTTCAGATGCCTGAACTAACAGTGCGCTAGACTTAATTTCAAAGTTTTTGTCGCTTGTCCTTGCATTAATTATTAGCGGATAATCTAGTTTGGCAGAAAATGAAATTGTAAGCTCTTCCTTCTCTAAGTTTAGACTCTTCAACTTCTCTGCAAGAGCAGCACCAAGGACTGCCTTATCTTCATAGATATTATTTCTAGCAATTGTTATTTCACTTTCAGTGTTGGCATTTGCGGATTCAATAGCATGCTTGACGCTGTAATCACGGGGGCTCTCTATAAACATATCTTTGGAGAGGTTGCCGGTTAAAAAAGAACTAGTAAAACCTCTATTAAATACCTTATGTAAATTCGAATCATCATTTAATAGTTTACCCGATTTAATAAAACTATCGATTTGAGCTCGCCAACTTTCAACTACTGTATAGACATAGTGAGCGTCTTTAATGCGGCCTTCGACTTTAAGTGAATCAACTTTTGCATCTACTAGCTGTGGTAGAAAAAAATAAGCAGAGTTGTCTTTAAGGTTGAGTGGATACTTATTACCTGTAGCAGTTTCTTCATATTCGTCACGACAGGCCTGACTGCAGCGTCCGCGGTTTCCGGAATTACCTACACTTACTGAGCTAGAGTAGCATTGACCAGAAAATGCGATACACAAAGCACCGTGGACAAATACTTCTGTTAACATATCGTGCTGATGTGCCAATTCAGATAAAATTGTTATCTCTGGCAGATTAAGTTCTCTAGATAAATTAACCCTAGTGGCGCCAATTTTATTTAAAAAGAGAATTTGACCTTCGTTATGGGTTGTCATCTGAGTGGACGCGTGAATCTTAAAAATCGGAAAATACTTGTTAACTATATTAAAGACCCCAAGGTCTTGCACGATGATACCATCGAGACCGCTATTTACGAGTTGATTAAGTAATTTTATTAATGCTGGTATTTCGTACTCTAAGATAACTACATTAAGAGTTAGAAAAATTTCACAATTATATTCATGGGCAATTCGAATTGCATCGTGTAGTTCAGCCATTGATAGATTAGAGGCACGGTTTCGCGCGTTGAAGGCATCAAGACCGCAATACACAGCATTGGCACCTGCTACGATGGCAGCTTTTACGGCCTCAATATCTCCGCCTGGAGCCAATAATTCAATTTTTCTTGTCATGATGGAGAAGATACATTAATCGGATTCTTAAGACCAATGTAATCCAAATTAGGACAATTAAATAATTTTTTAGACTACGCACATGTAGTCCTTTAAAGATTATAAACTCACAGTTAACCTATTATCATGAAACTAACATTTTTTTCAGATACCCATAATCGTCATAAAAAGATCGAATTCTCCGGAGGAGATGTTTTGGTTTTTTGTGGAGATCTTACCAATCGAGGTGAGCTGTCTCAGGTTAAAGACTTCTCAAAATTTGTTAAAAATTTAGACTATCAATATAAAATTATCATTGCCGGAAATCATGACTTCTGTTTTGACGATCAAAGAAAAGAAACAGCAGAAGAATATTTTTTAAATGATGGATTAATTTATTTGAATGACTCCGGTATTGAGATTGAAGGAATAAAATTCTGGGGATCTCCAATTCAACCTTGGTTTCACGACTGGGCCTTCAATCGATCACGTGGCGAAGAAATCAAAAAGCATTGGGATCTGATTCCGACCGATACTGACGTTCTCATTACACATGGACCGCCATTTGGAATACTAGATTTATGCTCTCATGGTGAAAGAGTAGGGTGTAATGATCTCTTGGAAACCATAATAAAGATTAGGCCAAGGATCCATGCCTTTGGCCATATTCACGAAGGACATGGATGCTTGAGAGTTGATAAAACTCTGTTCATTAATGCTTGTAATTTGGAAGAAAGGTATTTGCCTGCATTTCCGCCGATTGATGTTGGAATCAACAAGGAGAGATATGGCAGAATCTGTGTCTCAATGTAACATCTTGAAATCACAATAAGGCGTTTTTTTGACCAATAACTATGAATTAATAATAGTTATTGGTTGAAATTATGGTACAATGGATACAATAAATATGGTTATTTCATAGTTATTGGATAAATAATGAAAGATGGCTTTTTATCAACTATCGAAAATCAAATTCAGACTAAGATCTTTACGGATGAAGATCTAAAACTCATTTTGCCTGAGACAACTGAAGAGAAGATTCACAATTCTCTCAGTTATCATTTTAAACAAGGGCATTTGAAAAAATATAAACGAGGAGTTTACTCTTTAGTTGAGCCAAGAAATAAAAATTCAATTTCAAAATTTTATCTGGCTAATTTTTTATATAATCCAAGTTACGTTTCTTTTGAATCAGCACTGTCGCATTACGGACTAATTCCAGAAGCCGTTTATGAAACCACTTCGGCCTGTTTTCAGGAGAAAAAGAAAATGTTTAAGACGACTGAAGGCATTTTTAGTTTTTCACATTCACCAGTCACACCATTTTTTTTAGACGTAGTAAAAGATGAACAGCAATCCTTTTTGGTTGCAAATCCACTTCGGGCCTTGTTTGATACAATTTATAGCAATCGTAAAGATTACAAAATGATTTCTGACTTAGAAGATGACTTACGAATTGATCTAGATGAATTGAAACAGTATTTAACTAGTTATGAGGCGAGTGAAATTCTAAGTCTAGGTGATCTCTATAAGAAAAAAAACACTAGAAAATTGGCAGAAATTTTAGTGAAAGGATTTAAATGAAAGACATCATTCAAAAACGACTCGAAAAATATAATCCCAGATCACCAGATGAAGAACTGAACGCTTTGAAAGAAATCACTCAAGAAGTGGCACTTTATTCGCTTTACAAAGCGGGTTTTTTTCAAAATGCATGTTTTTTAGGTGGAACAAGTCTTCGAATTCTTCATGGACTCGATAGGTTTTCAGAAGATTTAGATTTTTCGTTATGGAAAGAGGATCAAGCATTTTCGCTTGATGATTATTTAGATAAGGCCATGGTTTACATGAACGCTTATGGCTATGATTTATCGTTTGATAAAAAAGATTTAAGTGACAAAGCTGTTCAAAGTAGATTTTTAAAAGACGACTCAATTAAGAACGTTCTCACGTTTCAGCACATTAAAGATACTCGTTCGAAAATTAAAATCAAAATTGAAATCGATACAAATCCTCCTGTCGGAGCAGATAGGTCTGTTGAATATGTAAATTTTCCTTTGGATTTTCCAGTTTCGGCCTATGATCTTAAAAGTTGTATGTCTGGAAAGATTCATGCTCTGTTATGTCGACCTTATGTGAAAGGAAGAGATTGGTATGATTTGCTTTGGTATCTTTCTCAAGATGTGACCCCTAATTTAGCTTTCCTTAAAAATGCCTTATTCCAAACGGGTCCATGGCAAAATAAAGAAATTGAGTGGAATGATAAATTTATTAAAGATGAATTGCGAAAAAAAATTGCAAGCATTGATTGGAAAAAAACAAGAGAAGACGTGAGGAAGTTTTTAAAATCAGAGAAGGCTGAAACGCTAGAACTTTGGGGATCAGAGTTTTTTGAGAAGAAGATTCTTAAATTTAAAATATAGAAAGACCATATCCATCATTACTTTCAATTATTTCAGCTCAATGAAAAATTAAACCACGTCTTATTCGGACGTGGCTGACGTTATATCAATTTATTTCAGATTAAAGAGGAATCAATAATTTCGCTTTCATGTTTCCGAGCAATTCACTATATGGAACTATTTCATCACAATCTCTAAACTGAATTTTAAATTTTTCAGAATTAATTTCCTTGTCTCCAATTACAGCAAAAGAAAACGGACGTAGTTTTCGGCCTAAAGCGATTCTTTTTCCAAGACTTGCGGAACGGTTATCAATTTTTATTCTGACTCCTTCTGCCATTAACATTTCTTGAATTTTTTGCGCGAGTTCATACGAACTTTTATTTACAGGTATTAGTAATAATTGAACGGGGGAAAGCCATCCCGGAAGCTGCCCGTCGAAATATTCTAATAACAATGCAATAAATCTTTCATGGCTACCAAGTGGCGCACGATGTATGATCCATGGTCGAATTTTCTGTTGAAGTGAATTTATAAATTCTAAATCGAATCTTTCAGGTGATAAAAAATCTAACTGTATACTTGAGATAGATTCTTCTTTATTGCTTTGATTCTCATTATAGAATTTCATTTGAATATCGATTTTAGGTCCATAAAAAGCAGCCTCTCCTGCCTCTTCATAGAAGTCTAAATTCATTTCAATAAGACACTCGCGCAGGATATTTTCACTTATCAACCAGTTCTCCAATGATCCTTCTAATTCACTCACATTGTTTGAGTCGTGTTTTGATAAACGATAGTGATATCCCACAAGTCCCAACGATTTATAGCAACTCTCGTGCAGCTGAAGAACTTTTAAAATTTCATCTTTTGCTTTTTCTGGATCAATATAAATATGTCCATCGTTTTGGCATAGTCCTCTTACTCGAGATAGACCACGAAGCGCGCCGCTTGCCTCAAATCTATAAACTTGACCATATTCGGCCAAACGCAATGGCAACTCTCGATAACTTCTTGGAACACTTGAAAATATTTTATGATGATGAGGACAATTCATTGGGCGAAGATAGTAAGAACTATGATCTTCAGGCCATTTCATTTCAGGATACATATCATCTTTGTACCATTTTAAATGACCTGATAATTGATATAATTCCGCTCGTGCCAATTGAGGACTTGAGACTCGCTGGTATTGCGACTTAAATTCCTTGTCTTTAATGAATTTTTCCAACGCCTCCCTAATATAAACGCCATTTGGTAACCACATAGGCAGCCCTGCTCCAACCATCTCTTCAAAAAAATATAGTTCCATCTCATCTGCTAAAAAGCGATGATCATATAAATATGACATAAAATCTCCATGCGAATTTATCGCAATAAAAAATAAATAATATTTGAAATGTAAATGTGCCCCTCTGAGGTGAGGGTAAAAAAAATTAATGACCCCTAAAGGGTGGTGATGATAGTAACGATGAAAGCGAAAGAATGTGAATTGATCTTCATGTTAGAAATTTAGCATTATTATTGATTTACTTCAAGGTGATTTTTTTCTCCTCTTAGGGACTACGCGCATGTAGTCCTTTAAACTAAGTCCTTTTATGATTAATATAAATTGAGGCAATAATTATGAAACTTACTTTTTTTTCAGACACACATAACGAGCATGAAAGACTTGAGTTCTCGAAGGGGGGATGTCCTGGTCTATTGTGGTGATCTTACAACCCGTGGAGCATTACCTGAAGTAAAAGAGTTTTCAGAATTTATAAAAAATTTAAATTATCGACATAAAATAGTGATTGCTGGAAATCATGACTAGAAAGATATATAGCAACAAATTCACCAATAGATATTGAAATATAAGATTTTTTTACTCAGAATTGTTAATTCTCACTGTAAAGAGAATTAAGTCTATTCTTGTGCATTTCTCTAGTAATTCTCACTGCAGAGAGAATTACTAGCATGCAAGCCAGGAATTTGGTATAATTCTCTTTATAGTGAGAATTAGAGGTTTGTATGTTAAAAAAAATAATAAGTAACGAAAATGAACTGGCCAAGGCCCTAAAGGAACGACGAAAAGATTTAGCTATTACCCAAAAAGATTTGGCACGAGTTTGTGATCTCTCTCATAACGGAATTAGTCGAATCGAAGTGGCCGACTCTGATATCAAATTATCAACACTTCTAAAAATGGGAAAGTTTTTAGGTTTTAAGATTGTTCTCGAGATGGATGATTAATGAAGAAATTAAACGTTTTTTTTGAAGATAAATTAGTTGGGATCTTTTCCCAAAATGAAGAGATGATTCATTCTTTTCAATATTCAATGGAATGGTTGAAGAATAAAAATTCGTTTCCAATTTCTATCGCTATGCCTTTGGGCGATAGTGAATTTGGAAATAAGGTGACTCTTGCGTTCTTTGAAAACCTTCTTCCTGAAGGAAATGTTAGGGCCATGTTAGAAAAATGGCATCATGCTGAGGGAGCGTTTAATACTTTAGAAAAATACGGTGAAGACTGTGCAGGAGCACTAGTCATTACGGCTAAAGATTCTCCTCCAAAGAAAAAAATGAAGGAAAAGCATTCAGAAATTAAACTTTCTGATATTTATTCTGCAATTGACGAAAGTAAAAGTGCTGTTGATTTTATAGCAAATAAAAATCCAGGATATCTTTCAATTGCGGGCGCACAAGACAAATTCCCGTGTATTTATGAAAATGGAAAAATTTATCTTCCCATGAGTGGCGAGCCGACTACTCACATAATAAAAACACCAATTATTATGAAAGGAATTAAAGAGTCTGTTTATAATGAATATTTTTGTATGAGTTTGGCCGATAAAATTGGATTTAATGTGCCCAAAGTTTCTGTAATAGATGGAAAGCACCCCCTGTTTGTTGTCGAAAGATATGATCGAAGAAACATTGAAGGGAAAGTTGTCCGAATTCATCAGCAGGATTTTTGTCAGGCCCAAGGAGTCATGAGTAGTGAAAAATATGAATCCGACGGAGGACCGTCTTTAGCATCAAACTATAATTTGATGGTTAATAAAGTCAGTGCAAAAAAGCGCGTAGAGAGTACGTTTCGCTTGATTGATTGGGTCTGTTTCAACCTTCTCATTGGTAATAATGACAGTCATTCAAAAAACCTTTCATTTGTTTTAGTCGACGGAAAATACGACCTGGCTCCTTTTTATGATTTAATTTCGACTGCTATTTACCCCAATTTAGATTCAAGCTTTTCGTTTAAAATTGGTGGCGAAGTAATTCTCTATAAAATGGGAAAAAAAGCAGTTTCCCTTGAAGAGAAAATGTTAGCTCTAAAAGAGGGAACAATTATGGAAAGGATGAATATTATCTACCAAAATATTTTAGCGGTACAAGACGATCTTATCCAAGAAATGAGTAAAGAATTTCCTAAAAGTAAAATCCAGAAGAGAGTCAAAGAACTTATCTTAGTAAGAGCGAAAAACTTTAGAAGGGTTGGGCTTAATTTATAATTATTAATCTTCTCTAGACTACAACCCCAAATAGTAATAAAATAATTTTAACAACGATGCTCTTTAAAGTTCATCAAGTAGTTAAAACTTGATTGCAATCTGAAAAGAAAATGCTGTTTTCCCAATAGAGGATTGGCCTTTGGCTATTTTGGCTACAATCACCAACTAACGATATGATTTCGTTACCAGGTGGCCACCTCAACCACCTTCAATAGAGGTTATATGACCTCTATTAAAGGTTGACCCTCAAGCTAGATTTTGCTAAAATTCTTACATGCTAGAAAAAATCTTAGGCAGCGATACTGCCATGAAAATCATGTTACATTTAATCCATTATGGAGAGATCTATCCATCTGCAGTGGCCAAGGATTATCAAATTGCTTTAAGTGCAGTTCAAAAACAATTTGAACGATTTGAAGAAGCAGGTATTTTGGTCTCGAAGCTTGTTGGAAGAACACGGGTCTATTTATTCAATAAGAAATCTCCTGCTACAAAACCTTTTATGGATTTAATCAAAATTTATTATGATGGACTCTCTTTAGAGGACAAAGAAAATATCTTTGCAACAAGAAGACGGCCTAGAAGACCAGGAAAACCTGTAATTGGAAAAGGACAATCACTTGGGGATTAATTTTAAAACATGCAGAGAAAAAGAACTTTGGGAGTTTGTAGCAGTCCATCTTAAAAAGAAAGGGATTGATACCGTCTTAGTTGGAGGAGCTGTAGTGGCAATTTATTCCAAGGGCGCCTATCGTTCTGGCGATTTGGATTTTGTTAAGACCAGTATGTTTGTTACGAAGCTAGACGAAACAATGAAAGAACTTGGTTTTATAAAACATGGTCGGCATTTTATTCATCCAGATTGTAAACAGCTTTTTGTTGAATTTCCTGGAGGGCCACCTCTTGGTATAGGTGAAGACAATACAATTATACCTGATGAAGTTGAAGTAAATGGAACTGTCATTAAGATTTTGTCGCCAACTGATTGTGTAAAAGATCGATTGGCAAGTTACATACATTTCAAAGCACCAGAAGGATTAGATCAAGCTGTGTTGGTTGCAAAAAATCAAGAAGTGAATCTGGCGAGTATCAAAAAATGGTGTAAAGGAGAGAATTCACTACATGTGTTTGATGAATTTCTTCGTGTTTTAAAGAAGTAATATTATGAATACCACTCCACAAGTCATCATTATAAACGGAAATTCCTGCACAGGTAAGAGCTATTTACTTCATAAGCTTACTCAGAAATTAGATTTACCCAATGTGTCTCGTGATGAATTTAAAGAAATGCTTTTTGAGCAAATGGGTATAGGCGATGCTGAGTGGTCAAAGAAATTAGGTGGCATGAGTTATTCACTGTTTTTTATGACAATTGAGAAATTATTAAAAACTAAAAAGTCTTTTATCATAGAAAACAACTTCAATCCCAAAATTCACAGTCAAGCTCTCAAATCATTGCTCGAGAAATTCGATTATGAATCAATGGAAATATTTTTAGAGGCTGATCCGGCCGTTATACTCAATCGACATAAAAAGAGATGGGAATCTGGTGAGCGCCATCGTGGACACGCTGACAATGAAAGATTTGAAGAGTTTGAGATGAAGCTAAAAGAAGAAGTTGCAGTGCCTTTGAATGTGTCGGAAAGAATAATTCGGATTGATACGAGTGATTTTACTAAGGTTAATTATGATGAAATACTAGGATCTCTATGACTGCAAAAAACAAACTTTCTATTACCACGAAACGATTAGAAGTTCGTCCAATAAAAAAGTCTGACTATAAAAACTGGAAAGAGGCTTTTTCAACACTTGGAAAAAAGAAAAATCGTTGGGATTGGGAAAATCTTCCAGTTCACGAACTAGATAAAGCTACTTTTTATAAGCGACTAGAAAAGTTGGATCAGGGAATAAAGACAGATACCAACTATCGTTTTGGTGTGTTTGAAAAGAAATCTGGAAAATTGATTGGCTATACCTTTCTAATGGATGTATCGCGAGGTATTTTTCAAAATGCTTATCTAGGTTATCAACTCTTAAATCCATTCTGGGGGCAGGGCTTCGGCGAGGAAATGGTAAGAGGAGTAAATCGTTTGGCCTTCTCTCATTTAAAATTGCACCGTCTTGAAGCCGGCATTTCTCCCAATAATAGAAAATCTATAAAGCTTGCAAAGAAAGTAGGATTTAGAAAAGAGGGACGTAGCAAGAGAAGGCTTTTTCTCAACGGAGAATGGAAGGATTTTATGATTTATGCTCTAACTTCTGAAGAATTTCCACATTAATTAAATTGAAAATGTTAATAAAATTCCTAATTGATTTGTCTCGACTACACTTACAAATAGTAATAAAATAATTTCAAGAACGATGCTCTTTTGATGTCATTAAGTGGTTAAAACTTGATTGCAATCTGAAAAGAAAATGTTGTTTTCTCAAAGAGGATTGGCCTTTGGCTATTTTGGCTACAATCACCAACTAACGATTTGATTTCGTTATCAGGTGGCCACCTCCACCATTTTTAAAAAATTATCCATCGCAAGATGGTTTTTATTTGTATCTTTTTTTAAATGACTGTTTTTGTTATCTTTTCTCTGTTCTTTCACTTAACAATCAGATCGTTTTCAACTGACTTAACATTACTAACATTTTTAGCAACTTCTCCTGCCCTAGAAACTTCCTTTGGTGAATCCACAAAACCACTCAACTGAACAACTCCTTGGTATGTCTTTACATTGATTTGCATTGCTTTGAGATCAGGATCTTTAATGATGGCAGTCTTGACTCTTGTTGTGATGACCGAATCATCTACATACTGTCCGGCAGTCTCATTTTTGCTTGAGGATGAGCATCCCATGAATGAGGTCAAAAAAATAAAGCATGTCAGGATTTTGATAAAGTGTTGCAATGGTCGTTTAAGCATGAGATCTCCTTTTTAAGACGAGCTGTCACTAAAAGAAAAAATATCATAAGCTGATTCATAAATATTATTCAAAAAAATTATGAGCTACTTAGTATCTCTGTATTGATCGAGAACCAGCTAATAGGAATCAAATTCCAGGATTGCTTCAATAAATATTTTTCCAAATTTCTTAAGCTTCTTAGGCCCAACTCCAAAAAGACTTTCAAATTCACTTAAGTCTTTTGGTTTTGTTTGCGCCATCTCTAAAAGAGTTTTATCAGGAAAAATCTTGTAACTTTTAGTCCGTTTCGTTTTCGCCAGATTAGTACGGAAAATTTTGAGATTTTCGAATAGTGTAAGTTCTGTTCCATCGGCAGTTTTAAATTCTTTTGCTATCGAAGGTGTTGATTTTTTCTTCGTTTTCTTTTTTACAATTTTCTTTTTTATTAGCGGAAAAATTTGCTCTAAGGTCTTTTTATAATCGGCCCTAAGGAAAACTTCTTCCCTACCTTCTAAGACTTTAATTGCTCTCAACGTGAGTTTTAATTCCGACTTGCCATCCATTAACATTTTTAAATGGCCAAGAGCTATTAACTGTCGATAAACCGAAAACCAGAGTGCCTGATCGCCCTCATGACGATTAACCATATACTGAACGTTGTATTTTTGATTTGTTTCGTACACGGCACGAAGAGCAGTAATAGCCAATTGAGTGGCATTGATTTGTCTGGCAGTAGGAGCAAGGCATGTATCGCAGTTTTCACAAGGCCCAAGATAGGGATCATCAAAATAACCGAGAAGAACCTCACGCCTGCACTTTGTGGTTTCACAAAAACCTAATATAGCATCAAGCTTTTCATCACTAACGCGTCTTCTGGCGGCAGTTTTTAATCCCTTATTTGTAATACGTTTTAATAGGACTAGATCAGCGAGTCCATATAGCATCCAGGCATGTGAGGGGAGCCCGTCTCGTCCGGCACGACCAGTTTCTTGATAATAGGACTCTAGGCATTTAGGAAGATCCATATGTGCCACAAAACGTACGTCAGGTTTATCGATCCCCATTCCAAAGGCAATGGTGGCAACTACGATAATAGATTCTTCGTTAATAAATTTTTCTTGAACACTATTTCGATATTCTTGGGTGAGTCCCGCATGATAAGGCATGGCCTTGAGTCCTGCTGATTTAAGGAAGAGGGCCACTTCTTCAGTACTTTTTCTCGATAGACAATAAACAATGCCAGCGTCGCTTAGATGTTCTGATTTAATAAAGGCTAAAAGCTGATCTCTATTTTCAGCTTTAGAACACTTCTTTGAAACACTATAGCGAATATTAGGTCGATCAAAAGAGCTGATATAAACAGGAGCATTAACAAGATCCAGACAACTGATAATTTCATTTTTTGTAGCGGCTCCTGCAGTTGCAGTGAGTGCAATTCTTGGAATATTTGGGAAGCGTTTGGAGAGCATAGCAAGTTCCATATACTCAGGTCTAAAGTCATGGCCCCATTGGGAAACACAATGAGCTTCATCGATGGCAAATAAAGAAATTGTAATTTTGTCTAAAATATTTTGAAAAAAAGAAGTCATCATTCGCTCTGGAGAGACATAAAGTATTTTCAAACTTCCTTTAACTAGCTCCTTTTCAATAGATCTTTGTTCTGCTTTTGATAGGGAAGAATTGAGGAGTGCTGCTTTGACGTCTTTTTTCAGGAGAGCATCCACTTGATCCTTCATAAGAGCGATCAGCGGAGAAATAACGATGGCGGTTCCAGATCTCACGAGTGCTGGGATTTGATAACAGAGTGATTTTCCTCCACCAGTTGGCATTAGAATAAGGGCATTTTTTCCTTCGATTATGGAGTTAACAATAATTTCTTGATCACCGCGGAATTGATCAAAATTAAAAACAGAATTTAGTATGGTAAGTGAGTCGGTCATGTTCTATTTTATGAATATTTTTATTGGAATTGATAGGGAAAAATGGCCGCATATTAAGTCTAATGGCAGTAATTATTGCGATACATTTTGGATGCTTGAAATTTTTAGAGAATATTGAGAGTTAAGTGAAAAGTTTGCCTATGTTTTGCTTTATAATATTCAACAGTTCTCTCAATATGCACCATATATCCACCACAACAGAAAATTAAACGAAGCTTCGATTAGTTAGTGCTTGCGATCGTTCAAATATTTTTCGAGTTTATTAAAAATTTCTGACCATCCTTGAATGCAATCTTTTTGCACTTCGTTCGGAATGCCAGCTTGAGAAAGTTTGAGGTTGCTCGTATTATCATCAACGGAATCAAAATCGAAAGTGATGTAACCCCGTTTGGGCCATGTTCCAGGCATTTTTGCTTCTTCAGCTGAGATCGCGCGTCCTTTCTCGTCGGCAAATTGATCTGTCATTACGATGCGTTTGTTGTCAATGATCTCTTCGAACTGGCCGGTCATTCCACCACCGCCACTGTCGCTGCGATTAAAACCTTTCATATTGATAAAGTATTTACCGCCTTCGCGAAAGTCCATTTCGATATGATCGGAATAAAGACCTTCAGGCCACCACCAATTTTTCAAAGCTTCAGAAGTTGTGAAAGCCTCAAAAAGCTGATCAATGGGAACCTTAAATTTGTGCTCAATCTCTAATAACTTTGATTGAAGAGTTGAATTCATATGTGTTGAAGGCCGATTTTCTCTCTCTTGTGATGTTTGCATAAAAACTCCTTGGGAAAAGTATGCATTTGCAGAACAAATGTGCAAATTGCCGACCAGTGTTCGATTCTGCACTGACTGGAGAACCCAGCAAACTTGTTGGAAGAATTAAGAAGACTTAACGCTTACTCCTGTATCAAGAATAATTGATAAAAATAATTACTCAATAAATAATTTATAACCGATAGATCTATGACAAAAAAATAAGGAGATCCTGATGTATAAGGTACCCGTAAAGTATAAGAAACAAATCGCTCAAGAGTTAAAAACCTTTGTACCCTTGATAAATTCGCTTATGGCCCGTGGTAAATCATCAAGTGAAGAAGATGCCAGAATTTTACTAAACGACATTCTTCATTCTGTTTTGGGCTACAATAAGTTTAATGAACTTAAAACAGAAATGAGAGATAAAAATAATAGGTTTGACTACGGAGTGAGACTTGTTGATGGCCCCTTTAAAAATAAGGCCGATAAATTAGATTTTATTATTGAAGCCAAAGCCTGCCATATAGAATTGAACCAAATGGTAATCGATCAGACTCTTCCTTATTGTATTAGCACTGGTGTTGATTATTTCTTCTTAACAAATGCAGTAAAATGGCAAATGTTTAAAGTTTCACGACAAGGTAAAATTCCGACAGCTATTAAAATACACGAAGTTGTTTTCAATACTGGCGTTGACTATGAAGAGCTTGCTGAAGAGTTTTATTTATTTTCGAGATGGAGTTATCTGAATAACGATTGGAAACATGTTGCTGAAGTGACTAAAGCCACTAAAGTAGAGGATATAGTAGCCGTTATGCTATCGGACCGTATTGTTAAAGCAATTTCAAAAGAATTATCGAGTGAACACGAAGTAAGGGTAGATGAAGAAAGTGTTTATGAAATTTTGGAGAAAACAATACTTAAAAATTGGAGTGGGGAATTTAATAAAAAGCTACTTAAGCGGCTTAATGAAAAATCTCTACGAAAAGAAGTCAGCAAACAAGAATTATCCCCCAGTGAAGCCATTTTAGTGAATAAAGAGGACATTGTTGCAGAACAAGTAGTAATCGTTCCTGATTCTGTTAAAGAAGTTGCCTAATATTCAACTTGGAGACATTTATAAAATGTTTTTTTTACCGCTATATCAATTTATCTTGATTCATTTATTTAGTGCCTTAATCCGATAAATTTTGAAAAGAAAAATATTAGGAGCAAAAATGAAAAATTTCGAATGGCATTCTATCTTAGTTACTAACGAGAGTGTTGAGTATAAGACTCAATATCAAAAGCATTATATTCGACTTGATAAAGTGGACGGTGCAGAAGTTTCTTTTACAGATTATAAGCTCTTTATATTATTTGCCATGATTTCTTGCTTGGGAGTTTTTTCTGAACAATCAAGAATTGCCTCCATTTTTGCTGTGATTCTCTTTGTTTCCGTTTATTTTCTTACTCGCAAGCTTACACTTCAGATCTATGGTGGAAACATGGTTATCAAAAGGATTGTTTCAGCAAAGGATTTGTCTGAAGCCGAAACTTTTGTGGAAAAGTTAAAACAAGTTATTGGGGAAAAAGAAAATTATATGCCTTATAAAAAAGAGGCATAGTCGATGCGTTTAATTTCATTTTTCCTTCTCTCATGTTTACTAATCTTTTCTTCAACTTCTTGGGCCCGTGGTGGGCATGGGGGAGGAGGACATTCTTACTCTCATTCTTCTTATAGAAGTCCCAGAAGTTCGTATTTGCGTTCAGGATCAACAAGTAGTGTGGTACACGTTCGAGGATATCGCACAAAACGAGGAACTTATGTGCGGCCACATTATCGATCAAGGCCAGATCATAGCAAACTCAATAATTGGAGTACTCGTGGAAATATTAATCCCTACACTGGAAAAATTGGCACAAAGTCACATTAACGTTGGTGAGAAAAATTATGAAGCAGCTTCGTTTGTTTTTCCACTCTTTTGTTTATTTTTCTTAGGACCACTTAGTGGCACCTGGAATGATTCATCGATTGTTAGATAATCCCTTCCAACTTCGATTGCATTGCTTTCTTTCGACTTATTTTACGCCCGTCTATAACAAAGGTGCCATCGCCAACCGCGTGAATGGTTTGTTTATTTTTTCGAGAGCTATTGAAGTAAGCAGCGATACCTTCAAGGATAATGATGTCGTGTTTTTTGATAATGTCGATAACTTTGCATTCAATATTCGCCAGACATTCCTTGATTAAAGGAGCATTAACGTTTTTTGCTTTTTCTGGAGTAAATCCAAAATTTTCAAATTTATTAATATCTCTACCAGATGATGTTCCGATTCCTATGACCTGATCAATTTGCTCAGCAGTGGGAATCGCAATCACACATTCTTTAAATTCTTTTAGGGCTTTATAAGAATAGTTCCAGGCCCCTGTGGTGATGGCAAACTTTGGAGTGAAGTCCACCACCATGGTCCAGGAGATGGTCATAATATTATTTTTAACCCCATCATTTGTAGTAATGAGAACAACAGGTCCTGGCTCAATTAGCGTGAAGGCCTTATTGATGTCCATCATTTTCATAGTATTCTCCATTGGTTTTAAGGTCAGAAACTTATTAATAGTTAAGCATATTTTTAGTGTCTTTGCTTATTCATCAAAACTATATAAGGCATTCGTTAAATATATTTTTATTCTCTTATTGGGCCATCATATATTTTAATTAGCAGAAGAAGTTTTTGATTCTTTAGGAAATGGGGTACCGAATGAAAAACACAATTACGGCCAGGACCATCGACTCGGTTGGTTGGGGTCTTTTACTCATCTGGTGCGGAATTGCTTTTCTCGCAGGCGTGGGGTGGCCAGTGGGGTTACTCGGAGTAGGGCTGATCATGATCATCGGCCAAGCTGCGCGGAAGTACTTTGACTATAAAGTAGACGGCTTTGGATTAGCTCTCGGTATCTGCCTGGTAGTAGCTGGAGCATTTCGAGCGTTAAGCATCCCTTTGGGCGCAATCGCGAACTGGATCATTCCCGCACTGTTGATTGTCGCTGGCTTCGCTATTCTGGTGTCCACGTGGAAGCACCGGTACGGAGATTGATACAGACTCGTCCTGGGAATCGCCAGTCCGGCCATGATTGCATGAGTTGCAATCTAAGTTACTTTTCTATTCATTTGCCTGGTCTTTTTTACTAATATTTATAGACATCTTTTTAATCTTAATAAATTTTAAATGAATTAAAGAATCTTAACTGAATATATTGGTAATAAGCGCTTCAGGTTTAGATGATTTAAGCCGAAAACCATTAACATATTCAACTTGGATAATTAAAATGAAGTTCACGAAAGAAGAATGGAAAAGAAAAATGTGTATGCGAGTTGCTCAGATTATGCACGATAATTTTGAAAACGGCTCATCAGGAATTCATTCACGTATATTTGAAGTGTTGATTCCAGATGAAGTAGTGTTGGTCGGAGAATCGCTAAAAGGTAATGACTATAGAGAACATGTTGTTCCTTGCTGTTTAATTCGTGATGAATGTTGGAAAATGTTTAAAGGTGGCGCGAATACAGAAGATGTAGCTTTTGCAATTGAAAGGCACATTGTCATTGTTAGAATAACTTTTGAAGAAGCTGATCATTTGGATAAGTCCTTGAGACTAAAAAATGTGATGCCGAATGGATGGGAGTTTAATAAAGGTGATATTTACGACCGTCTCAAAGAAGCAGGAATTGAATTTAATCTTTACGAAGATGCTAAGAAGGATGCTGCTTAGTAATTGATGGAATTAAATTTTGGGGTTCCCCAATTCAACCTTGGTTTCATTTATTGGAAATTTGATTCCTTCTGATAAAGATGTTCTTATTACGAATGGACCGCCGTTGGAATTTTAGACTTGTAATCTGAAACTCTAGCATTGAGTAACTATAATCGTTCGGGGGGAGATGCTCACTTGAAAAATATTTCTTTGATTTATGAAAATGAAAATGAAAATGAAAATGGAGCAAAGACTTTGCTTAGTCCAGCTTATGACTTAATTTCAACTGATCTGTACATTTATGATGACAATGAAGAATCGGCACTTGCTATCAATGGGAAAAAAATAAATTAGAAGCTTCTAATTTATTGGTTTTGGCGAAGAGTTTGGGAATCAATGCAAAGGTGCATGAGAAAATTATTTCCAATTTTTAAATATTGCGGCCTGTTTGGGACAAGATCATCGATAAAAGCTTTATAGATGAAAAAAAGAAAAAAGAATTAAAAAAACTTATTCTAAGAAAATGGATAGATTTAATTAAACGTATCCAGCAAGTCGCAGTAAGGATTATTCAACCAGAAAATTTGAAACGGCTACAAGTTACAACTCAAAGGCAATATTTTCTCTGCTTTTTGTACTCTTGGTATTTCTATTCGATTTTTATAAGTTGTATGGTTTTTAATTAAAAAAATCTACCCTCGACTATGATCCCAAATAGTATTAAAGTATTTTTAACAACGATGCTCATTAGTGTTCATTAAGTAGTTAAAGCTTGATTGCAATCTGATAAGAAAATTTTTATCCATTTTTCACTTTAAGTACTTAAGAAGTACACTCTTTTTTAAAGAGTGATCACTACAATCAACACGACGATTCTGAGCTAATTAATACAGATGAGTATTTTTGATCTATTTATGATTTTTTTGTGTTAATAAATACACAGATGCGGAGAATTAGATGAAATACATAATCAGAAAAGCTGAACCAAAAGATGCTTTTGGAATATACACGGCCCACATGAAGTCCATCCAAGAAGTCTGCTCTCGCGATCACAGCTCGGAGGAAGTAGATGCCTGGGTATTGGTCGAAAAATGATGGATCTTTTATTTCTTGAATGCGATCTACTAAATGCTACGGAACTTAATCTGCATTCGACTATAACGGCACATTCTTTTTATTTGAAGTTGGGATTTGTTGATAGTGCTCCGATGACGACGGTGATTATTAACAATGCGTCTGTACGATGCACGCCAATGAAGTTAAAATATAAAGCTATGAAAGAAAAAATATTAAATATGGACACAGTCGCAAAAACATCACTGTTAACGGCTGCCATGCGCGCCGTAGAGAGCAGACGTAGCGAAAGCGAAGGTCGTTTATTTTCGGATCCATACGCAGAAGTATTGGCCGGAGCAGAGGGATTTTCTCTTTTAGAAAAGGCCATCGCAGCAGCTGGAGATCAACCCGCAATTGCAATCAGAACAGCTTATATGGATTCGCGAATTGAATCAGCACTAAAGCTAGGAGTACGTCAGTTTGTATTTCTGGCAGCGGGAATGGATTCTCGTGCCTTTCGAATGACTTTTCCTTCTTGCACAAAAATTTTTGAGCTAGATCGAAAAGAAGTGTTTAACTACAAGCAAGAGAAACTTAAAAACATAGATCCTAAATGTGAAAGAATAACTCTGGCAGTTGATCTAAAAGATGAATGGACCAATAAATTAATTGAGGCCGGCCTTAAAACTCATGAACCCACTTTGTGGTTAGTAGAAGGCCTACTTATGTATTTAAAAGAATCTCAAGTTACAAATTTGCTAAACCAAATTAATCAATTAGCCTCAACAAATGATATAATGCTTTTTGATATTCTAACTCGCACTTTGATTGAAGCGCCTTATATGCAAAACCAACTTCAGTTCTTAGAAAGCATCGGAGCTCCTTGGTATTTTGGCGTCAATGAACCAGAAGAATTTATGAAAAAATTTGGTTGGGATGCCGTTGCCACACAAGCAAGTGAGTTTGCTCCTACCCGTTGGCCTTTTCCAACCGTTCCTAGAAATGTACCGAATGTTCCCCGCGGTTTTTATATTGAGGCACGCAAATGAAGAAATTTTTTGTTGATAAGATTTATAACGCAGATAAAAGCGTGACAATTCGTGAATTTACAGAATTATCTCCCGATTTATTTAATAAAGCAGTCGTGATGAATTCTGATCTGGGATTTTGTTCTATTTTAGACACTGAAACAACCGGCCTGGACCATGTAAAAGACGAAATAATAGAGATTGCCATAAGAAAGTGGATTTACCACAAAAGAGAGCATTACTTAATTAAACCAGTTGAAGAATATTCTGAACTAAATGAACCAGAACGGAATGTTATATCAGAGGTCATTACTGAACTTACAGGAATAACAAAGGAAGATGTTAAAGGTAAAAAAATTAATTGGGGAATTGTCTCCAAGATTATTGGAGAATCAGATTTTGTACTTGCCCATAATGCTGGATTTGACAGGCCAATGATTGAAGCTGTAGCGGAAGTGAGCAAGATATCAGCATCAAAAATTTGGACGTGCTCTTTTAAGCAAGTTGATTGGGCCCAAATGGGATTTTTATCAGCGAAGCAAGAACTACTAAGTCTTTTTCATGGATTTCACTATTCAGGGCATAGAGCACTTACTGACATTGATGCTCTCGCCAATCTAATATTGCAAGGTGATTATTTAAAAGAAATTTTAGCAAATGCTAAAACTAGGCAAGTCTGTGTTGATTGTGTACAAGCTCCATTTGAATCCAAAGATATTTTAAAGAATAATGGTTTTTCATGGGATGCTCCAAATAAATTTTGGACAAGATTAGTTTCAGAGCCCGAGCTCGATGAAATGAAAAACTTTTTGACAGAAGAAGTTTATCCTAAAGGAAAGATGAAAGCTGAGTTTTCAGCAATAGAGTTGAGAGATCGTTTTAAGGCGTAGATAAGTTTTTATTGACGAGCTTATAGTGCATTAATAGAAGAAATTGTCTTTAAGCAGATATAATTCCAAGGACAAGATTATGCAGATCATGTATTTATGCTGCTTTCTTTTCTGCTTATTAAAAAATTAATATTATAGTTCTTCTAAGACTTTCTCTAGCTTGAAATCAGCTTCAGTTGCCAGTTGCTGAAGTTCTTTATCGCCAAGAATTGCCATTAGTGATGAAGGTTTTGTAAGTTCAACTGAAACTTTTTCTTTGTCGATCATACGAACGACAGCATTACATGGAATGAGGCTTGTGACATCCGTGTTTCTTTGGAACGCCTCATAGGCAAGGGCGGGATTACATGCTCCGAGGATTATGACAGGAGGAAGGTCTTTTCCTAATTTCTCTTTGATTTTCTCATGAAAATCAATCCGAGTGAGAACGCCAAAGCCCTGTTGACCCAATTTTTCAATGAGTCTTTTAGTAACCTCATCAATCTGTCCTTTTACCTCTTTTTTGAAATTAATTGATAACATAAGTTCTCCTGATATTTCGAAATTTGATAAAATTAATTTTTATTACCAACCATGCATACAGCCACCATGGCCATCATGCCTCATCATCATGCCATGCGAATGGCAATCTGGACAATTGGTCATCATGTATTCGCGGCATTCAGAAATAGATTTATTGGACTTTAAACAGTCGGCCATTTTTTGATGCATTTCGGACATTTGTTTTCTTTCGCTTGAGGAAATATTTGACCAATTATCATTGTTCTGTGGAGCTGATTTATCCTGAGCATGGGAACAAGAAATTAAAACAGAGAATAAAACTATTGTTATCTTTTTCACAAATTACCTCCGATAAAGAAGATACACTTTTAAAAATGCAACATAAATGCCAAACAAGTTCGAACTAGCAATTAGCGACGAGGGTTTCTGCCTCTATAATTTATACTATTGGCTTTTCAATACGATAACTTCAAAGTAATTAATAAATATGTGTAAATTCCTCTTACTATTTCTCTTTATTTTAGTTGTGCCAGTCAAAGCGCGCAGCTCAGACTATTCCATTCCTATTTGTAAAAATTTAGTAAGGCCACAATCATTTTTAGTGGATTCAGGTGTAACCTGTGAATCAATAGAACGCTTCGAAAAAATATTCCAAACCGTCCAGCGAAGTTTAGGACTTCCATCGTCCTTTCCTCGTGTTTTTTTTAAATCAACTGGCTATGAATCCTGGAGTACATTTGGGAACTTGATACTTGTTAATCAAAGGCAAATGTCTTGGGATCAAGCTAAAACAAATGATCAGCGTGATATGGTTTGGATACACGAGATTGGTCACTTGGTTTTCCAAGAAATGCTTAAAAAAGATTTCAAAGAACTTGATTGTTTCACAAAATATATGGAACAAGATGCCGAGGAAAAGTGGAGAAATAAAAATCCATTATTTGATACGAGTAAAATTCTTAATTCATTTTGGTCTTCAAAATGTAAAAACGCCCGAGATTTACAAACTTCATATTCAGAGCTATTTGCAGATTTTATTGTTTCCACTGTTCTTAACGACATAAATGCGCCCTTAAAATACATGCAAAACTTGAATACACCTCAAAGCGAACAAATTAAAATTTTATTATATGATTTTGGCTCACAACACCCAATTGATACTTGTTTAAACGAAGATCCGCATTTTTATTTTGCGCCTTCTAGAAGTGTAATTGGATCAAGATATTTTCCAGTCAAGCGAGCAAAAAATAATGTTATTGAGCTTTATAATGTCTTAAAGGATGATTTGTTGTTGTATAATAGCAAAGGACAATCTCTTTCTGACTGTAAAGTGGCCAACCTTCGACTCATTCCCAAAATAAAATAACTTCATGAATAATTATAAAAATAACTTAAAATTAATTCCATTTTGCCAAGAGGGCTTAGATGAAGCTTATAAAATTTATAAGAAAGAACTTTATGATGTCATTGAAAAAGTCTTTGGTTGGGATGACAAATTTCAATCCGATAGATTTCAAAAATCATATAAACTGGAGTGGTTTCATTGGATTGAGAACCAAGATGAACGAATCGGGTATGTATGCTTTTTCCAAACTGAAAATGAAAATGAAATTCATATTTCTCTTTTGATAATAACAAGAGAATTGCAAGGCAACGGCCATGGTAAAGATGTGATGTTCATCATTGAACAAAATGCAAAACAACAAAACCTTAAAGTAGCACTTTCTTCCTTTAAAGAAAATAAAAGGGCAGTAAGTTTTTATCAAAATCTAGGATATAAAATTGCAAGTCAAGATGAACATTTTATTGATTTAGTTCTAGAATAAGAAGTTATTCATTACTTTCTTGGAGACAGAATTTTGCTGCGTGAAAATAAAATTATGAATCGACAACCCATCCAAATCTTACTGATTCCGTTTCGAAAACAAGAAGCCTTGTTTCAATTTGCAATTTTCAAAAGATCAGATTCCAATTACTGGCAATGCTGGAGGAGTTGAAGGGGCAGAATCACCTGCTCAAGCAGCAAGCCGAGAGGCATTTGAGGAAGCAGGGATTCAAAATGCAAATTTAATAGTCTTAGATTCTATATGTTGCATGCCTGCTGATATATTTCGGGATTGGAAACATTGGCCGAAAGAGACTTACGTTGTTAAGGAATTTTCTTTTGGGGTTAAAACTAACGACAATAATTTTGTTTTGAGTGATGAGCATACTGAATCGAGATGGTGCTCTTATGATGAGGCGATTAGTTTGTTAAAATGGGATAGCAATAAGACTGCCCTATGGGAACTTTACCAACGACTAAATAATCTAGCATAAAAAATTATTTAAATAGGCAGTTCGAAAGTCATCCACTTGGGGGCGCCATTTTGCTACAGGAAAGCCTGTTTCTAGTGAAATCTCTTTTAAAGGTAATTGGATCAATGATGGCCTCCCAAACCGCAGGCACTTCCTTTAGCCTGAGATTTTTTAGGTCTCCGGCTCTTGGAATATTTATTGAAAGTCTTTGTAGATCGAAACTGGATTTGGAATTCTGATTAGAGAATTAAAAATCACACGATTAACTTTACTTAAGTAGATTCAAGATTTAATCAAAGTTCTCCCGAGATAAGCATATTTATTATTTCAAGTCGTAAGGAAAAGGCCCCTGTTCGCTTATCACAGCTTCATTTAAGTCATATTTAAAAGTTGTCTGGTAGTCTTTGCAAAATTGAGTTAGTTCAATAAATCCATATTCGACTTTGCAAATATAAGGTTTTGATTTTTTTTGAACGACTGTTTTTGTTAGGGTACTTTCTTTATCAAGTTGAACGGTGATGTCTTTAGATTTCAAATTATATGCAAAAAAGCCATCAGCACAGGGTTGACCTTTTTCCATAGTAGTACTTTCTGCTTTTAATATTTTCCCTGTTAATCTTATTCCGTTGATATCAAATTCAGCATGTGTACCATTTTCTTTGAATTCATCGCTTTCTTTGAGCTTATAAATATCGCCCCATTTAGACGATGAATAGTTCATTGCTTCACTGTCATCTAATCTAATAACTTGAGTTCTCACATCATGGCAATTAGTACTATCTACAAATTTCACAATGGAGATTTGTTGTGATGCTTTAATTTCTTCAGGAGTCATCTCTTTTGCAAATAGTGAAGCAGATAGAAGAAAAGTAGATAAAATGATTATTGATTTCATAAAATTCTCCAATAGCTGTTAGATCACACATGTTTGCTTATCTTGAGAAAAATAAATGCAATAGGGGTGCCGAATTTTTGCAATAAAATTCTGATAGCTTAGAAACAACAGCACTCACAAATCCTCGTAAGTCATTGACAGGTGTATAGTTTCTAGACGATTCCGGCGATGTACTTACCACGCGATTCTGTCCTCTCTTAATTACCACGCGACTTTGTCCTTTTATAACTTTTTTGTAATCCTCTTAGGAAATTGAACTTTCAATAGTTTTACTGCTTAAAAAGGGATTAAGGATGGTCCGTTGCCGGTACATGTGTAGCTCACGGTGGGATGAATACTTCCTATTTGGGAGTCTTTGAAACAGGTGGAGTCGGTACTTATACCAATAAAGGAACAAATTTAGTTTTGTGTAGTTCTAGCGGTTCTTGCCTGACGTACCACTAGTCAACTGCTCCTAAGAATTAGCACAAGTAGTTCGAAAGTTATCCACTTGGTGCGCCATTTAAAAAATCGCTAAAATTTCAGAATATTGCAAGACTACCCAAGTGGATGTCTCGAAAAATATCCTGTAGACTTTACTTTCTTAGCATAATCTAAATGAGGTAAAAAATGATCAGCTATAAATTTATTACTAAAGATGAATTTGTTCCTTTATTTAGAAAATACCGTCCAGAGATTTTTCAAGACAATAACGACATTGATATAAATGCACTCTACACTGAATCCGAAAAAGAAAAGACTGCAGAGCTTGATAAAATGTGCACCACTCAATATCGATTATATCTGACTGCTTGGGATGATGAAAAACTAGTTGGATGGTCTTGGGGATTCCAAAAAAGTGGACTTGAATTTTATATGTGCAATAGTGCCATTTTTCCCGAATATCGTAGAAAAGGAATTTATACTGAGCTTGTAAAGAAAGTTGTAAGTAAAGCACAAGAAGATGGTTTTCAAGAAATTACATCAAAGCATCACCTCGATAATAATGCAGTCATCATACCAAAACTAAAAACGGGATTTATCATTCAAGGATTCGAAACTAATCCTCGTTTTGGACTATTGGCTAATTTAATTTGCTATAAATCAAATACTATTCTTAATGTTCACAATCAGAGAACTGGTTTTAAAAAGGCATCAAATTCAGCCAACTAGTTCGAAAGTTATCCAGCGGAGTGTGCTATTTTAACTCTCGAATTTTGCAACTTGCAGTTTTATAACAATTTCGCAGGGTCAGCAATTAAAACCACTCACCAAGTTGGTAATTATATTAGTTACTAGCATTTGACCTGATTTTATATTATTTCCTAATGGCTTAAACTGACGATCTATAAAGAGAAGAGTTGCTCCGTGAATAGCGGCCCAAAGCTGACGTGCAACTGATCTAGTCTCATCAATTTTTATAATCTTCGCCTCTTGATTTTCTCGAACGACACTAAGTACAAGTTCTAAAATTTTATCCGCAGCGATTTTCAAACTTTCAGAAGTTTCAAATTCTGGAATATTTTGACTAAACATTAATCTAAAGTGATCTGGATGTTCAGATGCCCAAGAAAAATATCCTAAACCTAACTTCAATAATTTTTCAAATGGTTTAATTTCTTTGGCCATCGATTGCGAAATTTGTTGGTGCATTTTTTCAAAACCATCTTGAGCAAGGGCGGCGAGTAGCGCTTCTTTATCGCTAAAATGTCGATAGGGGGCCTGATGGGTAACACCAGCTTTTTTTGCGACCTCACGAATTGAGAGACCCGCGACTCCAACTTCTTCAATTACTTGCAAACTAGTCGTTAGAATAGCTTCACGTAAGTTTCCGTGGCGGTAAGAAGTCTTTGTTTTTTTGAGAATTTTTGACATATTTTAAATGATCGCACATAAGTATGTAGACAGCAACTACATATAAGTAGACAATGTCTACGGCTGTAAGGGAGGTACTTGTGAAAAATGTATTCATTATTCTTACTAGTGTTTTAATAAACACTGCTTGCGCATCCAATATCTTAAAACCAATAGAAGGGATTTCAAATCATCTATCAATCCCGATAATTCTTCAGGTAGGCGAAGGTTCAATTACTTTTGAGGATTCAATGGGGCCAGGTCCTGTTATTGTATGTATTCCAGGAATGGGCGATACACGCGGCCAATTTCGTTTCATAGCACCCCTGCTTGTCAAAGCTGGATATCGTGTAATCACTGTAGATCCTCGCGGACAAGGGAACTCTGATGCAACTTTTAGCAGCTATACTGCGAGTGCAGTTGGTGAAGATATTATTAAACTTATAGATCAATTAGGGACAGATGTGTTTGTAATGGGAAATTCTTCCGGAGGAGCATCGGCCGCTTGGGTAGCTGGCCATCTGCCACAAAAAGTAAAAGGAGTTATTTTCATTGCCGCTTTTTTAAGAGATCACCCCTTGAGTTTATTTAATCGAATTCTTCTGCAAGCAGCACTTAGAGGCCCCTGGGCCGCATCCTCGTGGATCACTTATTATGATGGATTATTTATTTCAGTGCCTCCTAAAGATCAAGAGCGGTACACCAACGCTCTTAAAGAAAGCTTGAATCAGGAAGGTCATATTTTAGCACTTCGTCAAATGGTCTTTGCGTCTAAGAGTGATGTCGAAGTTCAATTGAAAGATATAAAGTCACCAGTTCTTGCCATTGGTGGTAGCAAAGATCCGGATTTTTTAAATCCTGAAGATGAAATTAACTGGATTTTAAAAGTGTTAACTGGCGAAAAAGCGATGATCGCAGGAGCTGGTCACTATCCTCATCTAGAGTACCCTGACCAAATATTAAAATTGGTTGATAAATTTATTAAGAGCCACAAGAATTAACAATATAGGTTGATAATCAAAAGACTTAAGCATTATTCGAGCTGCTTTTCGCACTTCGCTTGAATACGTGCTCTCATTCAAAAGGCATAACTTAATCAAATGATGAAATTTCATAAAGAGTATGTAACCAGAGAGAGAAATTTTGCCACACAAATGAAAATGAGATTCTCAATAGGTCCAGTTTGATTTCAAATTTATCAAAGGATTAAATATCATTTTTTTTTAATTATTTTGGATAAATTCTTGCAAAAAAACTTTCTTGATAATCCAGACTTAAAAACGCAAGGAGTGTTTAATGAATTTAAAAAAAATAGAATCATCAGCGCGTAGATTTTTATTCGTTGTCCCTATGTTAATCATAACTGGAGTACATGCTTCGACTTCAGATAAATTAATTGAAGAAGGTCGATATATTTTTCGTTATGACACTTTTGGATCAGAACATTATTGGGGAGATCAGCTTAAACTTCATGATGCTATTAAAGGTCAAAAAAATGGAGGAGTAGGCCCAGGATTAAGCCCTAAAGGCGCTTTAAAGGCAGGATTGAAAGTTGATATTGGAAAATTGCCAGATGATCTCATCAAGGCAATTAAAGCAAATACTGTGAACTTAGATGATCCTGATACAACAGTGGCCTTGCTAAAATTAGATTCCATTGTTGGTGTAAAAGGAATTTTCGATGGGAAAGTTTTAAAATCGGTGGGGATACAATGTGCCCTTTGTCACTCAACCGTTGATAATTCACTAACCGAAGGAATCGGAAATCGGCTTGATGGCTGGCCAAATCGGGATCTTAATGTCGGAGCAGTTGTTGCGATGGCACCCAATTTAAAACCTATTCAAGATGCACTCGGTGCTGACAATGCGACTGTAAAAACAGTTCTGCTAAGTTGGGGGCCAGGCAAGTATGATGCTGAACTTAACGTTGATGGAAAGGCCTTTCGACCAGATGGAAAATCAGGAGCTACACTTTTGCCTGCAGCTTTTGGACTTGCGGGAGTGAACCTTCATACATACACAGGATGGGGAAGTGTGCCTTATTGGAACGCCTATGTCGCCGTTACTCAGATGCATGGACAAGGAACATTTTTTGATTCTCGACTAAATAATAATGTGAAATATCCGTTAGCTGTAAAAAATGGAACTTGGGATATTCGGAATAAAACGGATCTCGTCACTTCTAAACTGGCAGCTCTTCAACATTATCAGTTATCTCTTCAAGCACCAAAACCAGACGATAAAACCTTCAACAAAGAGGCCGCCAGTAGGGGGCAAATTATTTTCGAAGGAAAAGCAAAGTGTATAAGCTGTCACGTACCACCACTTTATACAGAACCGGGATGGAATATGCATTCTGCTCAAGAAATAGGAATTGATAACTTCCAGGCAAGCAGATCTCCTGATGGAGGATATCGCACAACTCCTTTAAAAGGATTATTTGTTCGAGAAAAAGGAGGGTTCTATCATGATGGCAGATTTGCCACTTATAGAGATGTAATCAATCACTACGATAACCTAAAACATTTGGACCTTAGCAATTCGGAGAAAGAAGATCTCGAGGATTATCTAAGATCTTTATAAAAAAATAATCGTGAGTTTTAAATTCAGGTCTTAGTTCATTGATGAACTAAGACCTAGTAAATTATTTTCGGCGGAACAATTTTTTTGATTGGTATACATTCTGATTGACCCCTAAAGGTTTCCCATTGAATGTTAATACATTCCACTGAATCTTCAAATCCTCACTTGAAAAATGAAAACGACCAAGATGTGGATGGTGAGAATTTTTCGAGTTGGATGATAATCCGGAATCCACCACGAAACTAATATCATCTCCTTGATGGTTAAAATCCCAGGGAACCGTGATTTCTGCTTCTTCTTTTTGATTTGAAGCTGAAAAGACGTAAAGGACTTTACCTTTGAGCAATACTTGGACTGCATCCATTTCTGCATCATTTCCCGGCTCAGGGGAACGTGAAATTTTCAAATTAAACTCACTTCCATTTTGTCGATCAAGCGATGACTCTTCCTGATTTTTGAAACGACTAAGATAAGTTGCAGCTTTTGAAAAATTTCTATCTGCTTCAAAGGTGGCCGCAACTAATGAGGAGTTTGCGGCTATGATCATACCAGAAAATGCATTATCCTCGAGCTTGTCACGATTGAGCAAGGACGAAAAACGAAGAGAGGTATCATATAAAAGTAGGTCTCGATCGTTATAAACATTTTCTTTTGCTTTTTTCTCAAATATTGGAAAAGCTTTGCATGCAATAATTCCCAGCCATTTTAGGTTGGGATGAATTTTAGTAAATATACTGGAAATATCAATGCCGTGTGAATCGACAATGCGTCCGTCAAGATTGGTCCCAGCAGCACCTTGACCACTGTTTGAGTGACTGACCCAAAACACACCAATATTGTTTTCATCATTTAGAGCTGAGAAAAGGTCGACTTGCTCGGCCTGAAAAATGATCCTGGTATCGAAGTCGTTTGAAAAACGATCATAAAATTTTTTGGCAATGGCATCGGCCGTTTCTTGAAATTTTTCCTGTGAAAGTCCAGACACAGAGATAAGAAGCGTAACTCGTTTTTCCTTGGGGATATTTGCGTTTGCTCCAAAGACAGCTGTTGAAATTAAGAAAGACCCTAATAAACAGATGTGGCCGATTAATTTTACAAAATTTTTCATTTGCATTCCCGGAACAAATTGTGAGTGAAAGTAAGTAACTCAGTTTTTATGTGAATTACTTACTTTCCATTTACGATTAAAATTTACTGAGCTTGCTTAAGTGCGTATTGAGAGACGCGAGCTAGGCCTTCGATCCCATCTCTACTAACATTAGAATTTTTTAACAATTTTTTCCACTGAGATATAATTTGTTTTTGAGGTGTCTTTTTGGTAATCGTTGAAGAAATTTGGTCATTACATAGATTAAAAATTTCAATATTCTTATTGTATTCATCCATTTGAACGTCTGTTAAATCCATCTTTTTAGCTTGATCTTCACTAATTTCAGTAAATTTAATACTAGAGTTTCCTTCGTCCTTAAGAAAAACAAGACCGCCTATTAAGGCCGCGCCTTCAACTAAAAAAAGAGGAACGGCCAGCGCAGTGGGAAGTTCTGCACCAGCTGCAGTTGCAGCGACGGCGACACCTACACCTCCTAACGCCGAGGCACCACCAATTGCCGCCGTGGCAGCTGCAAAGGTTACAATACCTATTCCAGCATTTGCTTTAGGTGCACTAAAAGATACTGCAAGCATCGTCAACATCACTGTCATAACGGTTGTTTTGTTCATAAATATCTCCATTTGATATTGTCTCGATTTATGGGCCTTGGCCGCATTATGATCTCGACGGTTATTTGTAATGTTTTTTAATTTTGCAAATCTTGTTCCTGAAATTTATTTACAAATAATAAGGAGTTAATCTAGGTCACGTGAACAAACTTTGTTCATGTGTATAACTACCTGACACTTAAAAGCGTGTACGGAAATCTCTATTTACAAAGTATGATGCGGTTGGAAGACAGTTTGTTCGCTCTATTGAATGTCATTATTAATTAAAAAAATATTATGTCTATAGAATAGGCTACTTAAGTCTGAACAGGGCCCCGATTTATGTCGGACTTTTGTTTCAGACTTTTTTATTCTTAGCTTTCACTTCTAATTTTTTTGTTAATATCGGTTTATTATCCATAGAAAATTTTTCTTATCCACTCTGTAATTTTTACTACTTATTAAAAAAAATCAAGCTTAAGCGGTAGCACTCTGAGGTTTTATTCGACCTTAAATTGGAACTCATTTGATTGATTAGTTCGTCAGTATTCATAACTTTTTGTCCTATATTTCTTTTACATTTTTTCTTGTAAAGATTTAAGTTCACGGTGAACATTCACTTTTATATCACTGGCCGAATACCCTGTGAGTTTCGCGACCTCCTGAATGGAGTGGCCTTCAGGCTTGACTAATAATTTCTTGCAGAACGTCTTCCCGGCCTCCAGTATTTTGAAGTCCCAATCGATAGAAAGAATTTTCTACAAATTTTCCAAGCATCACTTGTAACTGACTTAGTGTTGGCGTTGTGTTTCTTCAAAGTGGTTGTGAGAAGGTCACTGCTTTTTTTACTGAACTTGCAATACCTCTTTCAATGATTCAGGCCTATTTGGTGTCAGCAGTAGAACTTGTGGGTCGAGCATTGCTGATTCTGGGATTATTGACTCGCTTAACAGTGATTCCTTTAATTGTCATTATAGTTGTCGTCAGTGGGTATTATAACTGTCGTCAACCAATCAATGCGTATCCAGATGTTCTCGGATTATCATAATACCTTTATATTGTTTTGATGGGATGGATTGGCACTGGCACTGGCGGTGCCATTTCTATTGATAAGCTTTTAAATAAAAATTAAATTGAAAAAAAATCGTCCATTTGAAACTCAAAAGCTTTTGGTAAATCCTAATCGATACTTCTCTGAGTAAGATGACACTCAAGTAACTCTGCTCCTGTATTTGAAATTATTGCAACACCTATTGAAAGTATTAACATGATTTAATATTTAATTATTTTTTAAAACAAACAAGACTAGCTTCAAAGTTATCATCTAGTTTAGTTGTTAAACTGATATCATCTTCATTAATCGAAACTTTTTTTGAAGAAAATATTTTATCTCCAGCTTCACCTTCATCTTGAGCAATAATTAGTAAAACCTTATCTCCAGTCTGTTTCACCTTGAAAGCAATAAGTCCTACTTCCAGAGCACCTCGATAACCCTCCAGTGTTGAATTTTCTTCATTGAAGGTTAAATGAGTTCTACGATTGAAATTATCTTTTGTTAGATCACCTATACATTCTAAATCTTTAGTTGACGCTAACAAGTTAAATGAAATCGCTAAAAAGGAAAATGCAAAAATTAATTTCTTCATAAATGATCCAGTTGAGGCCGTTCGTTTGTATTAAAATAGCACACAATAAAACTTTATGTTAAAGTGTGTATTTTTTTTAGACCGGTAGTTACCTACATTAGTCATTAAAGGTGTTTTAATTTATTCAATTTTAAATGACCAATACAATTTCAGAAATTAAAGAGATGAGTTTTATATATATTCGCATTTTTAATTATAGTTGCACCCTTCGATTACACTTCTTTCACTTGCTCAGAGGGATGTCACTCGAGGATAGGTCTATTTAGATATGTAGAAGCGTGAAATAAATTGATTCCTAGGAACGGTTAACCTATTGCTTAATATATAAATATCTCCGACTAAGCAATTTAATTAAAGCTTCAGCAAAAAAAGAATAAGGACGATTTTTTTTGCTGTGATAAATGAAAAAAAAGTGGGATAGCGGAGGCTGACGTCAGAATTTCGTAGAAAGAATGTTAGATATTGATCGCTTTTGGGGGGCATTTTTATTCCCATTTACTTTCCAGCGCAGTATAGTTTTGCAATGTACATCCCAAAATATTCTTCCATAACTGATTTAGAGTTTTTAAAATTATTTATCCTTAATCATAGTTTTGGAACGCTTGTAAACTCTTCAAAAAATGAACTATCAGCAAATCACTATCCTTTTCTCTTAACTGAAGACAATGGCGAAATAGTTCTCTGGACTCATCTGGCGCGAAATAATCCTCAGTGGCAAGAATTATCAAGAGAACAGTGCATGGTCATTTTTACGGGACCTCAGGCTTACATATCTCCAAGCTATTACATCAATAATTTAAATGTTCCCACTTGGAACTACACTGCTGTTCATGCGAAGTGTGAAGCAGAAGTGATTTCAGACAATGACTTAGAAAAAGAGCTTATGAAAAAAATGGTACAATTTTATGAAAACAGAAATCAGACTAATTGGAACTATAATCTTCCAGAGGGTTTTCATGAAAAATTGCTTAAGGCCATTGTCTGGATCAAATTGAAAGTTATTTCCCTTGATGGGAAATTTAAACTAAGCCAAAATCGTGAGCAAGTTGATTATGATAATTTAACTCAAATTCTTTCAAGCAAAAAATCAGACAATGAGAAAGAACTTTTAAAATACATGAAGCTAACAAATCCTTTTCAAGAGCTTTAGTGCACCGGAGAGACGTACCGATATGAAAACTCTTAATATTAGTTTATTTTCGGCGCTTTTATTTGACTTGGATGGAACCCTGGCCGACACCATGCCATTGCACAACCAATCTTGGATTGAAACTTTGAAAAGTTTTGATTGCAAGATGACCAATGAAATTTTGAATGAGTACGCAGGAATTCCCAATATAAAAACTGTAAAATTATTCAATCAGCGCTTTGGCTGGAGTTTAGATCCAGAGCTGGTAGTAAAAAAGAAAGAAGCTAAAGTTTTAGAGAAATTAGATTTTGTTTCTCCAATTGAATCCACTTTAAAAATAGTGAAGCACTATCATGGCAAAAAACCAATGGCGATCGTTTCTGGTGGAAACCGATTTCTAGTTGAATTGATTTTACAGCGAATGATGCTTTTAGAATATTTTTCTGTTTTGGTTAGCGCGGAAAGCACAGTGAGAGGCAAGCCATCTCCTGATCCATTTTTGTTTGCTGCTCGAGAATTAAATGTTTCCCCAGCGAACTGCCTTGTCTTTGAAGATGGCCTTCCTGGCATAAAAGGAGCTCAGAGTTGCGGGATGAGTGTTGTTCAGGTGCTCGCTGATTTTAAATTGCAAGCTCTCTAGCTATCATGAGAACATCACTATTTAATATAACTCATCACTGGGCATATGATTATTTCTACCCGTATTCACTTCAGCCGAGTTGGCTATTTATTATGAGAAGAATTTGGATCAAAATCACCGTGTGAGCTTCTAAATCTTTTCATTGCAATGACTAGGAGATCTTGAATTGGTGTCTTTGTATATTTAGCCATTCTTTCGAAACTTTCCATTGCTTCCTTGTCAATCATGACTTTTAATTCTTTCAATTCACCTTTATTGTAAGTTTGGGTTTTCATCAGGAGTCTCCATTTTTCTTAGTTTCATTCATTCTAAAATATTTTCTTAAATAAGACATCATATTTAATTATGTGAGTCCCTCTATTTTAGTCAGTATTTCGTAAGATGCTCCCCAAAAACATTATCACAAGGATTTGAAGTCAATGCTCATTTCGGTCTTATGGTTTGCTCATCATCTCTAATTCAAATCATAGAGAGTTGTTTTAGGTGTAGGCGGTAAGCGTGGCATATCAATTTTGGGAAATATTCCTGTTAAGCTCTCCAGAAAAGCTACGATGTCACTCACCTGATTATCTTTTAAATCAAGATTGAGCTGAACTTTTGCCATAACTGTTACGGCCTCATCTAATGTTCTCACACTCCCGTTGTGAAAATAGGGAGCCGTAAGGGCAATATTTCTCCATGTTGGAACTCGCCACATATGTTTATCATTTTCATTTTTTGTAAAATCAAATCGACCGGTGTCTGCCATGAAATTATATTTTTTGACGAAATCATTATCTGTAAAAACTGGAAATTTTTGAAAATTTCCTTCGCCCATTTTTAAATTTTCACCGTTAAAATTTGCACCTGCATGGCATACGACACATCCAACTTCTTGAACTAGCTTCATTCCTCTCTGAGCTTGAACAGTCATTGCTTTTTTATTTCCATGCATATATTTATCAAATGGACTGTTGCCAGCGATTAAAGTTCTTTCAAAGGAAGCAATGGCCTTTCCAATATTATCTTTCGATATGGAATCTTTCCCAAAAGCTTTTTCAAACATTTCAACATAGCCTGGAATTTGTTTTAAACGCCCAATTACCATCTCAAAGTGTGGCATCCCCATCTCTATCGGATTACCTATTGGACCTACCGCTTGATCTTCAAGAGACTTCGCTCTGCCATCCCAAAATTGAACGGTATGAAAAGCAGAATTCCAAACTGTGGGGGCACTTCGACCTCCCTTTTGGCCATTGACCCCAACTGAGACACTTCTTTGATCTTCACCTCCAAGCATGAGGTTGTGACATGAGTTACATGAAATGGTGCCATTGATCGACATGCGTGGATCAAAATACAATGACTTTCCTAAATTAATTTTTTCAATTGTTTGTTTATTATCTTTTGGAATTTCAGCTGATTTAGGTAAGGCCTGCATCGCCATTACCGTCAAAGGACAAGCAGCGACAAGAGTAAGTAATAATTTTTTCACAAGTTTCTCCTACACTTTCATCAATCCTAAGTTGATCTCTATCTTTAATATGCCCCGATCAAGATTCCATCCAAGACAAAAAAGATATTTGATTCATATGATCTAGCTATATAGGCTTTTAAAAAATTGGTGAGTCTCTTTAGTGTTTATGAATCATGACTCGGTCTCCAGCTTCAATATCCCCATTGAGAACTTCTGCCCAGATTTTATCAGTCACACCGAATGTAACTTGAACTTTTCGAGGAATACTTTTCCCGCGCTTTACCCACACATAACCATTTGCTAATGAACTAATAGGAATGAGAAGGGCGTTCTCTCGTTCGCCAATTAAAATGTCCACGTTGCAAGTCATATTAGGAAGAATTGTTTCTGGTAAATCGGCGGTGTAAATTTGAATAAGTGTTTTATTTGGGTGCAAAAAAATGGCGCTGACTTTGCCCCAAAAATATTTTGGTTGTAAAGATTCGAAACTGATCTTTACCTTTTGTCCAACTTTCACTCGCGACGCTTTTTGCTGTTCCATAGTGGCAAGAATATAGCGATCAGTGATATCGGTGAGTACGATCATCGGCATCGCCGCATAAGTATTTTCTCCGATCTTGTAAGGGCGGAGATGGACTAACCCTGAAAATGGGGCGCGAATAATTACCCGTTCAGCCGTCTGCAAAAGAGGCATACCTTTTTTCACGATATCTCCTTCTTTAAAGAAGATTTTATCGATCTCTTGACCTGAGTGCGGATTAAAGGTGAAGCGGCGGTCTGTAGTGATAGTACCGTAGCCATAAACGGCATCAATGATTTTTCCGCGTTGAATTGGCGCTGATAACTGACCAGAATAGGCCTTAATAACTATTCGAGCAGTAATGCCGATTCCAACTAATAAAATAACAAAAAGTAAGCTGAGATACTTTCGTTTAATAATCCATTCAAAAAGTAATTTAAGTCTATCCATATTATGACTATTGCAGTTTTTATGCCAATTGTGCTTTGAGCATATCTAATCCATCTTTAGTTTTGTATTTTTCTGGGTATGCTAAAGAATACCTGCTTCATTATTCTTGCAACTGTAATTTATGTCATTACTGCCAAGGCTGAGATTGCGTGGGAGAACCCTGCAGTTCTCTGTCCTGAAGAAATACTTCCCAGAGGCCTTGACTGCCTTGACTTAAGTGGTGTTGCTGATCCTCAGGTAGAATTTCCCTCGACATTATCCAAAGAAGAAATCAGCGACTGGACCAATAATAAAACGGCCGACCTTCGCCTATGTCGTAACATGGAGGTTTTAAATAGAGAAAAAATAAACCCCGGAACTTTTTCTGAGAATAATTTAAAAGCAGCATGGATGGTAGTCAATGGAGCAATATTTGTAAAAGAAAAACTCGATGCAATTATTGCGGCCAGTGTAAAATATGGAATTCCACCTCAGATTTTAATTGGTGCGCTAAAACAGGAATCTGGCCTGTCTACTATCGGTGTCGCTCCTGACGGAGGAAATTATTCCTGTGGAATGGCCCAGATGAATATACAGGAGTGGTGTGAGAGCATTAATCAACTTCCCAAAGAAAAAAGAGATGAACGAGGCTGGCCTGTGATCAGCTGTGATGAAGCCACTCTTCCTACCGACGCTGTAAAACCATTTTATGAAATGGCATTAAAAAGAAATACTGGCATCAAACAGAGTTATCAGATGTTGGCTTCCGACTATGACGGTATCACGGCGGTGGATGTTGGGATGGAAGAAAATCTTTTTTTAGCCACCTATTCATTTCTTCATCACTGCCAGGACTTCTCGCTCTCCATTGATTTCAAAGCGCGTATTTTAAAAAATCTTTTTGATCATTTTGTTCCTAAATCACTACGAGAAGCAGAACTTTATTCAGCGTCTTCTTCATTTGGAACTTTTCCTCGCCATTGCGAAAGAGCTTATCCAGTAGCTGCTTATCCGCTACATACCGGCTGGCTTTTAGCTGTGGCAATGTACAATGCAGGCCCTGTTCAGGCGAAATTAATTGGACACTATTATCACGTCGTGAATAATGAATTTCCTCTTATTAATCCGCTGGGATTAATTGAAGCGCTTTATTGGGGAGGTAAATGGAAAGCAGAAACCGACTCAATAATTTTTTATGATCAAAATGGAAAGGAGTTCACTCAGCGCTGGTATAAAAGCTGTGTCGTTCAAAAGCATGTTGCGAGAGTCATCCAGCATGTGACTATTTTTTCTGAAAATATTGCTCGCTCATTGGATCTTGAGGGATGTAAGAACGTCGTTCCGGAAAACCGCCAGATTTCCAGCGGAGTAAAAGATTGAAAGAAACATCTTGCAAATTTTGTGGAAGTAAGTTGTAAAATCCATTCACTAATTTAAGACTTCGATACGCGATCTATAATCTTTTTTAGAATTATGGCATGATTTATTTTTTCATCACGAGCAGCGTAGAGTAAAGTCACATTTCGTTTTGCCGAGAGTTCAGCTAAAAACTTAATTTCTTTTTGGGCGCTTATATTCGCAAGTTCTTTTTTGTACTCTTTTTTAAAATCCTTAAATTTAAGTGGATCATGAGCGAAACTTTTTCTAAGCTCTGTACTTGGACAAAGCTCTTTAGGCCATTCATCAAAAGGCAAATCTGATTTTTTAATTCCACGTGGCCACAAACGATCCACTAAAACTCTATAACCATCAGCTTTATCTTCAGCTTCGTACACTCGTTTAATTTTTATCATATAGTTACCGTCTAATATTCAGTGATAAGTTCTACAATAAATTGCTGCAAGTAAAAGACCAGTGGCAATTGAGGAGTATACTTGAGTTGTCCGTTTTATATCCTGATTTTTTAACCGATAAAAAATAAGCCAAGTTTAAGCAATAATTTGTTTAAATTTGATAGTTTCTCCCTTTAGTTTCTAAATATATTTTTTGATCTTTTAGAAACTTACGAAAACAGTCTCAACCCAGTCTTAATTTAAAAACAAGATATAATCTGGTTCCTACGCCCTAACTACTTAGAACCAATAGATGATTTAAGTCATGCTATTTAACGATGTGCCGATTCTTTAGATAAATAAAACATTCAATATTTATTGAATAATACAGTATGAAAAGGAGTTCTTGTGAAAAAATGGTTTTCTGGAATAAGAGCAAGACTACTATTAGTGAGTGTCTTGTCAGTAGTCTCGCTGCTCATTGTGGGCATCACCGGCTTTTTTGCGGTCTCATCATTAGCTGATAAATTGGATGTTGCTTATAATCAACGATTAAAATTATCGCAGGAACTCTCAAACATCGAATCTGGAATCCATGCCGTTTTTAGGTATGAATGGGTAGCATTAAGCGATGACAAGATTGAAGATCGAAAGGAGAGGCAGCAATTTCTTGAGAAGGTAAAAGATAAAATCGTAGCTGTTGATACAGCTGTTAAAAATTATGCCGCCATTAAAAAATCTCCAGAGGCCCAAGAAGTATTAGTGCAAAAACTTTTGCCAAACTGGGAGATCACTAAAAAAGCATTGGAAGAGGTTACTTTGGAGTTAAATAAAAACGATTCAAGTAGCAACGATAAGGCCAAAGTATTAATAAAAACAAAGCAGCGCAACGCTGCCGTACCAGTGGCCGAAGCAGTTGCTTGGCTTCAGGATAAGGCCCTTAGTACTAATAAGAAAATTGTAGAAGAATCTTTGAGCTACGCTCACAATGCCAAAACTTTTTCCCTTGTTGTTGTCTTATTGGCCGGAATTCTCTCTTTTACGATTTGTATTTATATCGCAAACCAATTAGTAAAAATTTTATCAACACTATCAAATGATCTTAACAGTTCAAGCATGGAAGTCAGTGCAGCCGCTGAACAAATAGCCTCTGCATCAGAACAACTCTCTCAGGCTAACGTAGAGCAAGCTTCTTCTTTAGAAGAGACATCATCTTCCATTCAAGAAATGAGCTCAATGGTTAGTAAAACTTCTGAGAACGCCATTCAAGCTTCTAGGGTTTCTGGACAGAGTCAAGAAAATGCCCTTAAGGGAAAAGAAGTTGTGCAAAATATGATTTCTTCTATTAATGAGATCACTGATTCAAACAACGATATTATGAATCAGATTAATCAAAGCAATAAAGAGATTTCTGAAATTGTAAAAGTGATCGCGGAGATTGGAGATAAAACTAAAGTGATTAACGATATCGTTTTTCAAACAAAACTTCTCTCTTTCAACGCTTCTGTCGAGGCCGCTCGGGCGGGAGAACATGGAAAAGGATTTGCGGTAGTGGCCGAAGAAGTAGGAAATCTTGCTCAGATGAGCGGCAAGGCCGCCAGCGAAATAACTGAAATGCTAGATGGCAGTATCAAAAAAGTAGAAAGGATTGTAAACGATAGCAAAACGAAAGTTGAGCGTTTAGTAAGAGAAGGAAAATCAAAAGTCGACAAAGGAACCGGGATTGCTCGTGAGTGCGGAGTAGTCTTAGAAGATATCGTGAGTGATATTTCAAGTGTCTCAGAAATGGCCAATGAGATTGCGGTCTCAAGCCAAGAGCAATCGCAAGGTATAAGCGAGATCACCAAGGCCATGAACCAAATCAATGTGGCCACTCAGCAAAACGCTGCGGGTGCCACTCAATCGGCTTCAGCTGCCGAAGAGTTATCGGGCCAGGCCAGTATGCTAAAGAATGCGGTTCATTCTTTAATGGTTACGATTGAAGGTTAGATCAAAGAATAAACATCTTAAACAAGCGGAGCATCGAATGAATTTTTTTCAAAAAACCAGCTTAAAAATAAAATTGATAATACTTACTTTATCATTGGCCACTTTTACAATAGCAGCAGGAGGGGCGGGAGTATTCTTTCTTAAATCCACTGTTGGAGCTTATGAAAAAGTATTAGCAAAACCGGTTCCTAAGCTTAGCAATGTAAAAGACATGCTTTCACACTATAGAAGATTGAGAATCTATCTAACTCTTTTGGCAATCCCTGGTATCTCTAAGGAATATTCTGATGACACTTTAAAAGTTATCAACGAATCCTTAATAAAATATGAAGCAACAAATAAAGCATATACCGCTCTTGAGTTTGTACCTGGTCAAAAAGAGTTATATGAAAAACTGGATATTAGTTGGCGGAAGTATCAAGAAGTATCCTTGAAAATTGTTTCGTTATTCAACTCAGGAAAACCGAGTGATAGAGAAATATTGACCAAATTAATATTAAATGAAAGTAGTGCTCTAGCGACTGAATACACCGCAAATTATCTAGCCTTGGTTGCCTTTCATGAGAATGTCGTAGCGGTAAGTAAGCTTCACGCCCAAGAAGATGCGGATCGCGGAAATCTTATTTCTATGACTATTGCGATTTTAAGCTTTGTCTTTGCTCTTATTATAGGATTTGTATTTTCTAATTATATAACTAAAATCCTTCAAGCAATAGCAACTGATCTTTCAAATTCAGGCGAACAAGTTAGTTCAGCATCTTCTCAGATCGCTTCTGCGTCTGAAGAACTTTCGCAAGCGACTACTGAACAAGCAGCTTCGTTGCAAGAGACCTCTTCATCTATTGAAGAAATAAGTTCAATGATTAATGCCAATACAGAAAATGCAAAGCAATCTTCTGTGGTTTCGGAAGAAAGTTTAAGTATGGCCGAAAAAGGAAAAGAAGTTGTAGATCATATGTTAACAGCAATCGCAGAAATAAATACCAGCAACAATGGAATTATGGACCAGATTAATAACACCAATAAAGAAATTGAAAACATAGTCACAATTATTAATGAAATTGGTAATAAAACTAAAGTCATTAACGATATCGTTTTTCAAACGAAACTTCTTTCTTTTAATGCTTCAGTAGAAGCTGCTCGGGCAGGAGATCAAGGCAAAGGTTTTGCCGTCGTCGCTGAAGAGGTTGGAAATCTAGCAGCAATGAGTGGAGCCGCTGCTTTAGAGATTACCAATATGCTTGAAGGAAGTATTAAAACAGTTGAAGGAATTGTCAGAGATTCAAAAGATAAAATTGGAAAACTAATTTTAAATGGTAAAGAAAAAGTAGAAACAGGAACTCGAGTTGCTCATGAATGTGAAGAAGTTTTAAATGAAATAGTTTCTTCTGTCGCGAGTGTCTCAAAAATGGTTACCGAGATAGCTTCTGCCAGTCAGGAGCAGGCCCAAGGTGTTCATGAAATAACAAAAGCTGTTGCCCAGCTTGACCAAGTTACTCAACAAAATACCGCAAATTCCGCAGAGTCTGCTAATGCAGCAGGAGTTCTTTCGAATCAAGCAGAGATGCTTAATTCTTTAGTTCAAAAATTAGCTCAAACTATTCAGGGCGGCGATGGGATAGTCATAAGGGACGGATCATCAACTAATAGCGTTCGAGCGATGAATACGATCAATGCAAAATCCAAGATTACCAAAGTAACTAGCAGTTCTAATTCAATCCACAAAAAAGAGCAAAAGCTTGATTTAATAAAAGGTGAATTGCCATCCAACAGCGACAATCGGTTTGTAGACGTATAGTTCTTTTAGGAAATAACTAAATGGTAAAATATGATGTTAAGAAAATGAAAAAAAATAACTCAGAACTTAGCAGTTTTATCAAATTTAGTTTAGGTAAAGAGGAGTATGCTATTTCACTTATTATGGAGAAAAAAGTTGTTTTGGTTCCTGACACCAGTCCGATTCCAAAATCGCCACCTCATTTTTTGGTGATTATGAATTTGCATGGACAAGTTATCCCGATGGTGGATCTAAGAAAAAATTTAAAATTAGAGGCTAAACAAGACGAGGAAGAAGCCGCTAACATCCTTGATATTGGTGAAATGAATATCGGAATGGTTGTCGATTCAATCAATAGGGTTCTAGCTTTTTCATCAGATGAAGTCAGCGAGACGCCGAAAGTTGGGAATCAAACAAACACTAATTATATTAGTGGGGTTTATAGAAAAGACAGTTCACTTACTATTCTTCTTATATCGCAAAAGTCTTAGACTTGAAAGACTCGGAAGATTAGTGGTTCTAAGAAAGCGCATTTTATTTGATGTTTTCGCCTAGGCCATAGTGATGAGGTGCTTGTTGGTAAGCAGTATGGGCATCAAGCATCCAACTATTAAGACCGGCCTTTCTCGTATCGTCCGAAGGGTGAGTAGACATAAATTCAGGGGGGGCCTTTCCGCCATGACTAGCACTCATACGGTCCCAGAGTCTCGGAGCTTCGCTTGGATCATAACCTGCACGGGCCATATACATTTGTCCTTCCTTATCAGCGGCAGATTCATCTCCACGAGAAAACTTGCGATCAAAAAAGGTAACAGCAAAACCAGCGGCCACTCCGCCTAAAGTGCTGACTGCTTTACAGGTTGTTGTTTTACAAAAAAATTGTCCACCCGCAATCGCAGCACCACCGAGCGCCATCCCAATAAAGTTTCCAGTCATCGCTCGCGCGTATCTTTGTTTTCCATGGCGAAGGGTTGCATGAGCAACTTCATGCCCCATTACGGCCGCAAGGGCCGCTTCTGTTTTCAAAACAGGCATGATTCCCGTATAGACCGCCATTTTTCCACCTGGCATACACCAAGCATTGACTTCGGGGCTATCAATGAGAACAGTTTCCCATTGAAAATTTTCCCCAGAAGCTGCTGCAATTCTTTTTGCCACTCGCTGGACTAAATCATTCCATTCTTTGTTAGTGGATATTTTTGATTTGGACTTAACTTCTAAGTAGGCTTTGGCCGCTTGATCATTTATTTCTGCATCTGTGGGCTCTTTTGCTCCGGGAATTTTGAGAGTTGAGCAGCTTGCTAATAATCCGACTAATACGATAAGACTTAATTTTTTCATATATCCACATCGTATAATAAATTCGATTCATTTCCAAGATTTTCTGCTACCGATTACAGCTTAAGAAATTTCCTCAAGTCTTCAACTTGATTGGTAATGATTCCATCAACATTTAGCGAACAAAGTTTTTCAAAGCTCTTGATAGTATTGGCAGTAAAAGGATAAACTTTTAAACCTGCTCTATGCATTTGTTGAATATTACCTTGATTTAATTTTATATGATTTTTGTGATAGGAGTAGGCTGAAATCTCACGGACCAATTCGATCAAAAAGTGTTTTTCTGGATTATTATCAAGTATTCCAAGTCGAATAGTGGAATCCTGCTTTCTGAGTGTGCGAAGTATTTGTTCATTGAAGCTGGAAATGATAATCAAATCGCGATATCCCAATTCCTCTATTAACGATAAAATATTTTCTGCCATTATTTGATAATGGGCAGAAGTCTTTAAAGTTTCATGCTTTAATTCCACATTTATCGTCACTCGTTTATCAACTTTTATTAAAACTTCTTTTAATGACGGCATTAACTGGTTAGAAAATTCTTTTCCAAACCATGAACCACAGTCAAGTTTTTGCAAGTCTGATAATGAATGAGAGTCGATGGCTCCACGGCCATTGGAGGTCCTTCCTAAGATATAGTCATGAGCAACAATCAATTGAGAATCTTCAGTAAGATGGACGTCCAATTCAATCATGTCACATTTACATTCAATTGCGCGCTCAAAAGCAATGAGTGTATTTTCTGGATACTTGGCGGAGTAACCGCGGTGGGCGATGATTAATGGCCTATTCATAAACTTCCAATTAATTGCTTGGAGCTAAAGGCCAGCATTAAGTACCATCCAATTACTGGTGCTGCCCCAGCCCCCAGTAAAGGGACAGGGTAGTGGCCGAATTCAGTGACGACGAAAGTGCTAAGGAGATAAACAATGAAGGCCATAGTTAAAGCCTGACCTTGGTTATTTTCCTTATTGCTTCGCAATTTGGTGCTGATATAGACGAAAGGATAAAAACTAAAAACCGCAGTCACCAATATTGCAAAGTATCCGATGGGACCGAAGCTTCTGATCATATATAAAATTTCTTCGACATATTCAACTGGCTCAAGTAGATCGACTCTAAGCCATGACATGCCAAAAATAATGGCAGCAGTGAAGAATACTCCCAAAAAAAGAGGAAGGTTTGATTTGTTAATGGCAAAAAGAATGAGGGCCGCAAGGACAAATGATGTGACTTGGCCTGCGTCGGGTTGATAGGTGAGGCTTAAGGCAGTTACCCAAAAAAGTATGATGGCATAGAGGAAATATTTTGATTGTAGAAAATAATTTAAGCCAAAAAGAATAATGGGGAGGACAATCATCGAAATATTGATATTGAGTGAAGAGATAGAGATCCAGCGATGAACGTTAATCTGGCCAGGAAAGATAAAGCTCGATAACAGCAAGAGAATAGATACAATGGTCATCACTTTTATCTGCATGAAATTAACTTCGTGCCATTTAAACATTATAGACAAAGAGACCAAAATACCCAAGATGATGGCCACTAAATTGGGATAGAAGAGACTGATTGGCATGGCATAACTTTTAACAGTCATCATACCTGTCATTGTCCCAATGATAGGTCCTAGAAAATAAAAAATAGAAATGGAATTTTTTTTAAGCATCATTAAACATCTCGCTCTTGAATTGAATATATAGCTAATTTCTATAGATGAATTATCCCACCAATGATTAGGAACTTCCATGAAAAAATAATTAGTCTTTCATTAGTCCTTTTTCTTGCCTTGATCCTGAAAGAATACATTTATGACGCTAGTTGTGGATAACAAGTTTTGTGTTTAATCGTTACTTTTAATTTATCACTTACACTTTGTTTAATTTTCTTCATTTCTATGTGTTTGATACTAATTTCTCCAATGAAAATAGGCTTAATATATTTTTTAAATTCGCAACTAAACCTATTACATTTTTAATTGTTTTTACTTAAAAATGTTTTTTAATCTTTTGGGTTTCTCTCAAGTCAACTTATCTCAATTTGTTCCGATGAGTTTGTATATTTAATATTTGTAGAAATTTTTTTGCGATATTTTTAGGGAGAGTTATCCATGGAAGCTATAAAGATCATTCACGATGATTCAAATGAATTAGAGTCTAACCCGATATACAAAGCTCTTAGTCGCTCTCAAATCATTAGCGAATTTAACATGGATGGAACCGTTATTGGCGCCAATGAAAATTTTCTAAAAACATTTGGTTATTTATTTGAAGAGATTGTTGGAAAAAAACACCAGGTTTTAGGTGAAGAGCAATATTTATCAGATGATGATCGCAAAGAATTTTGGCAAAAATTAGCTAAAGGCGAATTTGTGGCAGGTGAATATAAAATGAAAAATAATGGAGGAAGAGATGTGTGGCTGAACGCTTCTTATAATCCAATTTTTGATCAGTATAGCAAGGTTGTCAAAATCCTGATGTTCGCTTCAGACATAACAGCGAGTAAAGCTGAACTTCAAGTGCGAACGGCCATTATGGATGCAACTAGTATTGTGTCAGAATCAGATCTTAAGGGAAATATTCTTAGTATTAACCAAAAATTTTGTGAGGTCTCTCAATATAGTCGCGAAGAACTTATAGGTCAGCCTCATAATACGACTAGACACCCTGACATGCCAAAAGAAGTATTTAAGGAACTTTGGGCAACTATCGGTCGAGGAAATATTTTTCGCGGAATAGTTAAGAACAAAAAAAAGGACGGCACTCCCTATTATGTCGATGCAGTCATTGCTCCTATTATGGGAAGTAACGGTAAACCTAAAAAATATCTTGGTGTTCGATATGATATTACGGAAACTGAGATTGAACGTCATCATTCAAGAGGAGTCATCAGTGCTATCGACTCATCTTTTGCTTATATTGAATTTGATACCAATGGAAATATACTATCTGCTAATAAAAAATTCCTTGAAGCTATGGGATATAAAAATGAAGAGATTATTGGAAAACATCATCGAATATTTGTTGATAACTCTTTTGCCAACTCAAATAGCTACACTCAATTTTGGGCGGATTTGAGAGAGGGGAAAAGTCAGGGTGATGTTTATAAAAGAATAAGTAAAGAGGGAAAAGAGATTTGGCTTCAATCGGTTTATGCTCCCGTCTTTGATGAAATGCAAAGAGTAATGAAAATTATTAAAATTGCCACAAATGTTACGGGAGAAAAGTTAAAAGCGGATGCGATCAGTAAATCTCAAGCAGTTATTGAATTTACGCTTGATGGGACTATTCTTTGCGCCAATGAAAATTTCTTAAAAACGATTGGCTATACAATTGAAGAAATTAAAGGAAAAAGCCACCGCATACTTTGTGAAGAAAGCTATTTCAATTCGCCAGCGTATAGAGAATTTTGGAATAAGTTAGGTCGCGGTGAAGCAGAAAGCGGTCGGTATAAACAAGTTGCAAAAGATGGAAAAACTCTCTGGTTGCAGGCCACCTACAATCCCAACTTTGATCAGTTTGGCAGGCCATGTGGTGTATCTAATTTTGGTTCAGATATATCTATTCAAGTTGAAGTTGAAGAGACTGTTACAAAATTAGCAAATGAATTTTCCCTTAGTACTAAAGAAATTTCAGAGAAGTCGATTGGAGTTGCCCGTGGGGCCCAAGCTCTCGGTGCCACAACAGAAGAAATGAATGCCTCGATTGAAGAATTAACGGCATCTATTAATTCAATTGCTCAGAATTCAAAAAATACTGACGTAGTCGCAAAGGCCACTCATCAAGAAGCTGAGATCGGAGCTAGAGCGATTACCAAGGCGATTGAGGCGATGGATCTCATTAGTAAATCATCTGAAGATATTAGTGAAATTGTAAAAGTAATAAGTGAAATTGCCGGACAAACAAACCTTCTGGCCTTTAATGCGGCGATTGAAGCAGCTAGAGCTGGAGAGCACGGCTTAGGCTTTTCAGTGGTTGCTGATGAAGTGAGAAAGCTCGCCGAACGATCGTCACAAGCAACTAAAGAAATTTCCAAACTTATTAATGAGTCTGCAAAAAGAGTTGCTCAGGGAAGTGAGATCTCGAAACAGGCCGGTGTTGCTTTTGAAAAAATCGTGGACGGAGTTAATAAAACAACACAGGCCATTTCTGAAGTGTCATGTGCAGCGGAAGAACAATTAGTTGCAGCTAAAGAAATCAGTTCCGCCATCCAGTCAGTGGCAGAAGAAACTGAAAAATCTGCTACAGCATCTGAATCAATTGCTAATGCCACAAAAGGGCTTACACAAGGTGCTGAAGACTTAAAAATAACTGTTGCTAAATTTAGGGCCTAAGTATGAATGGAATAGACCTTGTAGAAATGGATCAATCTTCTCTGGAAAAAGTTCTAGTCTTAGTTCATAAGTTTACTGGAATTACGATGGGGGTTGGTAAGAAAACTTTAATTCAAGGTCGCCTTCGCCCCAGAATAAGAAAGCTTGGTCTATCAAGTTATGAGCAATACCTTGATTACCTAAATACTCATAAAAATGAAATTCAGGAGTTTGTAAATTTAGTAACGACCAATGAGACTTCTTTTTTTAGAACTCAAAGGGTTTGGGATTATTTTACAAAAAATTTTCTTCCAGATTGGGCGGCAGCAAATCCTAAAAAGACATTGAAAATATGGTCAGGTGCTGCTTCCTCGGGAGAAGAGATTTATACTATTGGAATTTGTTGTGAAGAACACAGGTCTAAAAATATTGGATTCAATTATCAAATAACCGGAACAGATATTTCTTCTGAAGTATTAACGACTGCAGACATTGGAGAATATTCCGGGCGATCAATTGAAAATTTCAAAACAACCAAGCGTTTATTGTTTGATAAATACATGGATCCAGTAGAAACTGCTTTTCGCGTAAGGGCCGATATTAGATTAAAAATTAAATTTGGTATACATAACCTTTTTCAGATTCCTCTCGAGAGAAAAAGCTATGATATAATTTTTCTTCGAAATGTTCTGATCTATTTTGAAGCGAATGATCAGCAAAAAGTTTTGTTAAATATAAGTAAAGACTTAGTGACTAATGGCATATTAATCATTGGTGAATCTGAATCGCTAAATAGTTTAAATACCCCCTTTAAATATAAGCTTCCATTAGTTTATGAAAAAGTAGAGGAAGACTTTGGTTAGTTTAAATGACGTCCACGTAAAGATTGGCGAAGTCAAAGTCGGCATACATGGCGATCTCCTAAAAACCACCCTAGGGTCATGCGTTGGCATCGCCTTTGTATGGAAAAAAAAAGATCTATATGCTCTGGCCCATTGCTTACTGCCTGAGGCATACGAGCCAACATCTGTATTAGGGGCCAAATTTGTAAGCCAGGCCATTCCGTCCTTAATGGCGCTGTTAAAAGTAAAACCAGAAGATATAAAAGATATTGAAGTCTATATCGCTGGAGGGGCCAATATGATGTCTCAATTATCTAGAAAAAATGTAGATCATATTGGAACTTTGAATTTAGCAGCAGCTAAAAAGTATCTCGTGTTGAATGGTTTTAAGTTTAGTGAAATAGATGTTGGTGGAGAGGAAGGACGTCAAATGTTAGTTGATTGCAATTCGGGGCAGGTTTCGGTTTCTAGGTTTCAGAAAGCAAGATAATTCAAGCCTTTTTCATAGGAACGAAATGAGTACTCAAAACGAAGAAACTAAAACGCTAAATAATAAAGCTTCTAATAAATCTAAAGATGAAATCTTCGGGTCATTTTATATCGGCACGATGGAAGTGGCCATAAATGTAAAGGCCATCCATGAAGTCGTCAATTTGCCAGAGAAAATAATAAAAATGCCATTGGCACCAAATTTTCTTCTCGGCGTATTCAACTTGCGCGGTCTGATTATTCCAATCATAAACCTTAAAGCTCTTT
>JAQTTZ010000022.1 GCA_028710485.1 Bacteriovorax sp.
GCGGTTATTGTCAGTAAGGAAGGCTTTTATCCCAATCGCCTAATTGTCTTTAAAGGTGAAAAAGTTCGCTTCTTTGTCACGGCCGTTGGTGTGGATTCGGCCTGTTTTAATATTCCCGACAAAAATGTTTATACTACGGCCATGCCTGCAAAAATTGTTGAGGCCGAAACATTTTTTGATAAGGTGGGCACTTATCAATTTAGCTGTCCAAATAATACCTTTACCGGAAGGGTTATGGTTTTAGAGAAACCATCCGATAGAGATGAGAGTATGAGACGTGGTTTAGCTTCAGATACAGTTAAAATCTGGAGACCAAAAGACACTCCGACTGAATGGGTACAGATTAAAAAAGATGAGCTCAAAGATTTAAAAGGTATGGGCGACGTAATGGATCTAGATAATAAGAGTGAATAATTATGTCATCAGTTTTTAAGGACGCCATTGAGCAATTTCTCTATCCCATCAAGGAGCTCCTTGAGGATCCAGGCGTATCTGAAATCATGATCAATGGTCCCAAAGAAATTTTCGTGGAAAAAAAAGGTCTGGTTTATAAAACAGATGCTCAATTTCATAATGAAGAAGCACTGCTTGCAGCGATGAGAGCGATTGCTCAATCAATTGGAAGAAGAATTGATAAAGACAATCCACGCCTTGATGGTTTTTTGCCAGATGGATCTCGTATTGCCGTTGTCCTTCCTCCAATGGCCAGAAATGGAACAACCGTTGCGATCAGAAAATTTTCAAAAGAAAAATTAACTTTAAACGACTTGATTACATTTGGATCTTTATCTAAAGATGCCGCGCGCTTTTTAGATATCTGCATTTTCTTAAGTAAAAATATTATTGTTTCGGGTGGTACGGGGTCGGGGAAGACCACAATGCTCAATGTTTTGGGATCGCGAATTCCTAAAACCCAACGACTTCTCATTATTGAAGATTCGGCCGAGCTTCAAGTTAAAGCTGAACATGTTGTGAATTTTGTCACAAGAAAAGCAGATGCTGAACGCGGCGTGAGCGAAGTTAGCATTCGCGAACTCGTAATGTCAGCAATGAGACTTCGTCCGGATAGAATTATCGTTGGAGAGGTTCGCGGTGAAGAGGCCCTGGATTTAATTCAAGTTATGAACACAGGTCACGACGGAAGTATGGGAACAGTCCATGCTAATAATCCAGTGGATGCCTGCACCAGATTGGAGACATTATGTTTGATGGGAGATACTAAAATTCCACCAGATGCAGTGAGAAAAATGGTTGCATCGGCCATGCAATTAGTTGTTCAGTGTAGTCGTATGCACGATGGTGGAAGAAGGACTTCTCATATCTCAGAAATTCTAGGAATCGATAAAAACGGAAATTATATATGTCGCGATATTTTTAAATGGGTTCAAACAGGTAAAGATCCAGAGACCGGAAAATATATCGGGGAGATGATTGCGTGTAATTATGTTCCATCATTCTTCGATGAGATTATTGTTAATAAACTGCCATTTCCAAAAAGTAATTTCTTGGCACCAGAATGGTATAACCAAAAATTAAAAGGTGAAGCGGCCTAGAATTAAAACTCGATATCAATTCCTTCCGGCCCAATATCGCATGTCACTTCATCGGCTTCTTCTTTCCTGGCTTCAATGACAATATTTTTTAGATCTTCGACTGAGATCTCGGGGTCGAGGTCAAAATCAAGCGATATGGCATTAATAAGATTGTGAATGACTTCATAATCTCTTAGCGTTTTGAACTGATCGATTTTCACAGCGATAGTGTAAGTATGGTCTTTGGCGTCTTGAACTACATCTATTTTCACCGGCCCTCCGAGGCGTCTTGTGAGTGAAGTTATTATTCGGTGATGTCTTTTATTTCCATCATCGGTATGATTGCTATTACTCTAACTTCCTTTTCTTCTTTTTTCAATTTTTCTAGTTTAGTTTTTAATTCTTCATAACGTGGATTTGTTTTTGCCATTTTGTAGAGGGCCGCATGCCGAGTAAACTGCACCACTATTTCTTTTTCATCTTCTTTGATAGCTTTGACTTTATCTGTGAAAGAATCAGTAATTTCATTTTTCATCTTTGTGTCTGCGATAGTTGAGGATGATACTAGTAGAGTTGCGAGGACTAATAATATTTTTTTCATAAGACAATTCCTGTTTATTGCTTTTGACCTAGTGCGATGTTGTACATAACGAGTAAACGCCCAGTATTTCTATTTGTGATTTCCATGTCATCAATATTTTCATCGACATAGTCAGTTAACGACTTAGTTCTATCCTCTGGATCGTAGGCAAAGCGATTGGTGAAGTATTCACGAGTGAGTTTCGATTTAGATTTAGAAGTTATTTTTGCTTTCCATTCATCGAAAGGCACGGGTTTTGAAAATAGAGAAGGGTCAAATACATAAGGAGCAATAGTGTTGTCTTTTTTAACCATGATTACTGGGGCCACATTGTACCCCCAGCCAACCTCTCCAAATTTTGTATCGACGTAGAGGTCACCTTCAAGAAAAGCCTTCCCGGCAATGATGCCTTTGTCTTCTAAGATGCGAACCATTTTGTGAGCACGGGCGTAGCAGCCATCCATTGCGTAGCCATAGGGAATATCTTGTCGTGCTGCGAGTTCGGAAAAGGTATTATTAGCTTCAACTTCACTAAGGACAGAAAGGTCAATTTTTTGATTATTATTTTTTGAATAAAGTGTCGTGTTTTTGGCATTATTGGCGCCCTGTGCACAACTTGAGCATCCAGCTTTGTAATCAATTGTTCCAGCGTTGTTAATAGCGGGAACAACTTTTTTTAAAGTCTTGCGAAAGGCTTCATTAGTAGAAGTGGAGTTAGCGGCGCTAGCGTTAGTTAAATTGAGAACATTAAAAGCAAGGCATAAGAGAAAAAACCAATTGCGGAACATAGTTACCCACTGTTTACATTATATCATACTAAAATTGTATACACACTTTACCATTTTCCAATACATGAATTTTATTCCTACTATCTTTTTTTTTAATATTTGATTAAATAGCTATGGTTTGTCACAATATTAACATGTCATTACGCCAAGAAAAAGCGAGTTATATTCTCAAGAGATTGGAGGAACTCTATCCAGAGACGCCCATTCCGCTTGATCATAGCGACCCATACACCCTTTTAATCGCGGTCCTGCTATCCGCTCAGTGCACGGATGCACGAGTAAATAAAATTACGCCGGCCCTTTTTCAAAAGGCGGATGCGCCAGAAAAAATGGTTACACTGACAATTGAAGAAATCGCTGCCCTGATCAGACCCTGTGGCCTCTCGCCTAGAAAATCAAAGGCCATTCATGAACTCTCACAAATTTTAATCGATAAATACGAAGGACTTGTTCCGCAAAGTTTTGAGGCGCTAGAGTCACTTCCTGGAGTTGGGCACAAAACGGCTTCGGTCGTGATGGCCCAGAGTTTTGGAGTTCCGGCCTTTCCCGTGGACACTCATATTCATAGATTGGCCCAGCGGTGGGGGTTAACGAGTGGAAAAAATGTAGAGCAGACAGAGATGGATTTAAAGAAAATTTTTCCCAAGGAAAAATGGAATAAACTTCATTTGCAAATCATTTTTTATGGACGTGAACACTGTAGTGCTCGAGGCTGTGATGGACTTACGTGTGAAATTTGTTCTGCTTTTAATATTTTTAGAAAAACACCTATTAGCACTAAAAAATGATTTTACCACTTGATACCTGGGGCCAGTACTGAACAGAGGTTTGTTAACTCATCAAGCATTTCTCGTTTTCTAAAATTAAAGTCGCCTTCCAATACAGCTTTATTAGTGCTGCCGAACTCTGCACTTTTATCGTTATAAATTTTTACCCGAAGCACTCCATTGTCAGGAAGCTCAAATTTAATATCGAGATTAAAAGTAATCACCCGAATTTCATGATGGGCCGTTTTAGGATTTTTGCCAAAAAATAGAAGTGTCTGGAAAAGTAATTCAGGATTAGTAAGGCTTTCTATAACGGCCTTTCCTAAGACTTGGAAGCTGACTCGCATCCATTCCAACGCTTTTTCTTCCTGAGAAACTTCGGCAGTGGAAAAAGTTTTTCCCAACGGTACTTGATTCAAAGCTGATTGAAAGTAGAGAATTTCATTTTCAATCAGTTTATCTATCAGTAGGTTAAATTCTAAAAGGAGAGTGGAATGAGGTTCGATATTTGACTTAAGAACAGATTCTTGATTTCTCCAAAGTTGATGAAGAATTCCCACTTTTGTTTCGGCCATTTTTAAACTAAAAAAATCGGCTTCTGTCAAAAGATCAAGCTCTTTGGTAAGAAAGCTGTCAGCAATGCTTTTTTTGTTAATTGCCAATGAAACCCATTGGATCTTTTCTCTGCCAGCTTGTTGATAAAATTGGGATAGTGCTTTCGGAGCATGGGGATTAAAAATTTTCTTTAAGAAGTTTAGAGAACTGAACATTTTAACCCTTAACTTTGATCATTTATTTGTTTAAGATAATGCCTGATATGACTAATACTGACAAAACTATTAAGATAAAAAAAATTGGAATCTTTGATTCGGGGATCGGAGGCTTTAGCGTCCTCAGTGAACTATTCAAACTGATGCCTAAAGCTAATTATTATTATGTCAGTGATGATGCTAATGCCCCCTATGGCCCAAAATCAGATGAATTTATCACAGAGCGTTCCTTTTATATCGCACAAGAACTAATCCACCAGGGCGTGGAACTCATTGTCGTGGCCTGCAACACGGCCACCGCCGCCAGCATTGATTTATTGCGCGAGAAGTTTAAAGACATTCCCTTTGTTGGGGTCGAGCCTTATTTGAATGCCTATTATCAAATACCCGAAGGACTTCAAAAAAAGATGATGGTGCTCACTACTGAATCGACGGGAAAGTCCGAGCGCTTTAAGAGACTTAAAGAGCGTCTTGATCCAGATTCACAAATAGATCATTATAGTTTAAAAAATTTAGCGAGATTAATTGAAGATTATTATCATCACCCTAATCAAGACGTTGAGTTTGAAAAAAATATTGAAGATGAATTGTCTTTTTTAAAATCTCAGCATTACGCCTACGCCATTTTAGGTTGTACTCATTATCCATTGGTGAGAAAACAAATAGAAAAGATACTCGATTTAAAAGCGATTTCTCCTTGCTCGCATGTGGCCCAAAGAGTGGTTGATCTCACTACCAAAACAGATGAAATCAGAGTCTTGGGACCTGGGCCTTCAGAATTTTTTAATTTTCTCTCTACTACAAATAATTTATGGATTCAAAAAAAACGTGAGTCCTTACTCGGACCTTTTAAAGGAAAATAACCATGTCAAAGATTAAAGAAATTAAAGCCCGTCAAATTCTCGATTCTCGCGGAAACCCTACGGTGGAAGTAGATGTATTTACTGAACTTGGTTTTATGGGGCGTGCAGCGGTTCCTTCTGGAGCTTCTACGGGATCTAAAGAGGCACTCGAACTTCGCGATGGCGATAAATCTTATTATATGGGGAAATCTGTTTTAATCGCAGTAAAGAATATTGCAGATCTTATAGCTCCAAAACTAATAGGACTAGAAGTAACTGATCAAAAGAAAATTGATCTTTTAATGCTTGAATTAGATGGAACTGAAAATAAATCCAAATTAGGTGCGAATGCAATTTTGGGAGTTTCTATGGCGGTTGCAAGGGCCGGTGCTCTTGATTCGGGCATGAGTTTATATCGATACTTATCAGAAAAACTTAAGGCTCCGAATGCTCATCAAAAATATATTATGCCAACTCCTTTAATGAATATTATCAACGGGGGAGCTCATGCTTCAAATAATTTAGATATTCAAGAATTCATGATTGTTCCCCATTTGAAAAAATCATTTTCGGAAAATCTTCGCGCAGGGGTCGAGGTTTTTCATGCCTTAAAGAAAGTACTTCATGATGCCAACTATTCTACAAATGTAGGTGATGAGGGAGGATTCGCTCCCAATCTTGCATCTCACGAGGAAGCGATTGATTGTATTTTAGCTGCCATCAAAAATGCTGGTTATACTCCAGGCCAGGATATTTCTATTTCCCTGGATTCAGCTGCTTCTGAATTCTACAAAAATGGAAAATACAATATGCAAGGAAAAGAGTTTAGTACTGCGGACATGATTAAATATTATTCAGATTTGTGCTCAAAGTATCCGATCTATTCCATTGAAGATGGTTTGGATGAAGGGGATCATCAGGGCTGGATTGAGCTTACACGTGTCCTGGGTTCAAAAGTTGTTTTAGTTGGTGACGATCTTTTTGTAACTAACAAGAAAATTTTTGAAGCGGGGATAAAGACGGGAGAGGCCAATGCCATTTTAGTGAAAGTTAACCAAATTGGAACTCTCACTGAAACGTTTGAAGCGATGGAGTTGGGTTATAAAAATAATTATAAGGCCATTATCTCTCACCGCTCAGGCGAAACTGGAGATTCATTCATCGCCGACTTAGCAGTGGCAACTGGATCTGCTCATATCAAGACAGGCTCAGCAAGTCGCTCAGACCGTATTGAAAAATACAATCAACTTCTTCGCATTGAAGAGGAGCTGGGTTCAAAAGCAATTTATCTACCTGTAAAATAATAAATACATGTAGGTTTAAGTTTGATCAGGCCCTCCTCTAAGTAAGAAGTTTACAAGAGAATAGGAGGAGGGCCTGATGTTTTGGTTTAAAAAGAAAGATCAGCTTGACCACGGCCTTAACGATCACGACAAACGTGAACGTCTCTTTTTTCACGACATCGTAAATCTTACCCACGGCCTGATTCTTTTTTTTAATCAACGCCAAAGTATTAATAAAATCATTAGTGTCGAAGAAATCCAAATGCTGGAAAAAGAAGTCCGCACTCTTCAAAGTTTAATAAAAGATCATTATCATTACAAACATAAAAATTTGCCCAACACTTATGATTGGGTGCCATTTAATATTGCTGAGATTGCGGTGAAGAGTTTAATTCAAACCTATTTACCAGAAGATTCAGTTCAGACTTATATTCATAAGAGTTTTTTGGAAGAAAAAAATTCCGTTGTTTATTTTCCGGTCTTCTATCGCATCATGAATAACCTTATTAAAAATATGGCCGAGGCCAAAACGAGTGAAGTCCATATTCATTTTATTTTTACCGAAAAGGGTTTAACGATTGAAACTAGAAATCAAAGTAAAAGTAATGAGGATTTTAAAAACATATCCGATAAACTTTCTCAGTTAATCCTCGTAGAGAATCCAAGTCAAAAAGATGGAGGTCTAGGACTTGAGTCAATTTATCATCTCGCTGTGGAATGTGGGGGGAAATTTGATTTTGAGATCTCGAACAACTACTGGATCAATCGTATTTTTCTTCCCACTCCGGAGAAAGCGACAGAGAAAACTACTCAGCAAATAGGGCCAAAAAAAGCCGCTTAAAATTAATCCTTGTCACCAGTTCAGAATCTTCTTAAGCTATTAATAAGATAAATTTTAAACTGGAGTGAGCTTTGGAATTTTTTATCGGTCTAACTTTTGATCCAAGCTCTATCCATCACACCAAAATTGAAAGCTTCAAGAAGCGTTTTGATTCTAAATTTCAAAAAGGTGAAAAGCTTCAATTAACTATTCTTCCACCATTTTCAATTGATTTTCAAAACAATGATGAACTCAATAATTTTACAGAGGAACTCTCTGATCTTTTAGACAGTCATCTTTTTGGTCTCGAGCAAATTTCTCAAATCGAATTTAATGGTATTAGTTTCTCCATGGGAAAAAAAGGAGTGCTGGCCTTAACCCCTAAAATTTCACCGGAACTTTTTTATTGCCAAGAGTCCCTATATTCATTTTTAAAAGAATCTGGTGCGCGTTTTAAAAAATCGAAGGATACTACTAATCCACTTTTACCCATTGGGCGTTTTGACTATCCTGATTTGATGGAGTCGGCGATTGAAACCGCCAAGCTTGAGTTCTCATCCCCGTTTGTAATAAATGGGGCCAGTTTTGTGCTCTTTGAGAAGGTCCATCAGCAATGGATTATTAAGACTAACCTTTATGATTTCGATTCTCGAGATCATTTTTTTTTCGTGAATGAATTATGCCAAAATTTCTAATTTCTTTTCTCCTCTTACTTAGTCTCTCTTTTACAATACAAGCAGCAGCGGTTCACAGGGGTGGGGCAGAGCTGTTAAATGACAAGGCCTATTCTATTAATGTTGGTGCGTCCTTATTTTCCTCAACGGCCATTTTTGATGAGGACGGAGTTGAAAAACCGTTATTAGATGGTGACAGTTTTAAAATGATCGATTCTGATTTTAAAATATCTTATGGATTAAGCTCGAACCTTGAAACGTCATTATTTTTTAAATGGAGAAATATTACAGCAGTTAATCAAGCTCATTCTGTAAGTAACTCTGGCCCTGAGTCAGCAGGGGGAGAGGCCAAGTTCTCTTTTGTGCCAGTGGGAAAAGTTCGTTACGCTCTTGGAGTTCACTATCGCAAAACTTTATACACTAATACTATCTATCCTTCGCAGGCCGCCGTTCCGGTCGATTCCATAATTCTTGGTGATGATGGTACAGAATATGGGGTAAGTCTTTTTGCAACTTATAATAATCATCCTTGGAAAATAGATAGTAAGGTCAGTTATGTATCTCCACCGAATGATTTAAGTTCAGAAATTCAATACAAGCTTGAAGGGCTCTATTTTTTTTCAAAGCTCTCACTCCTTGGTGGAGTTGAGGGCATCTATTCTTTAAGCCGAAATCAGCTCATTCAAAAGCCATGGTTGGCCAGAGGACCCAGTAATATTTTTAACTCGCTTAATAGGCAATACATGGCCCCCTATCTTGGTTTAAACTACACCTTCGATAAATTTCTGCTTTCATTAAAGGGAGAGAGTATCGTTTCAGGTCGTTCTACTGATAAGGGCAATTTGGTGGGATTAGGAATAACTTGGAGCTCCGCTGGGGTCACACCAGAATCGGAAAAAATTGAAAGCTTTAAAGAATACCATATTGATGGCTCAGTCTTAAAAGTCTCAGCTCGAGGAAACTTCATCAAAATCGACCAAGGTCTTTCTACCGATGTCGAGAAAGGGGCCAAGTTCGATATCTATCAGACAGATTATTTTGGCGGTAATATCTTAGTGGGGTCAGGAGTTGTCTTTGAAATCGGATCAGATTGGGCGGTTATTAAACTTACTAAAAAGTATAAAGAAATCGAGATAAGGCCCGGCTTTGCTGCCCGAGGATACTAGATTCTAGCTCAGCGGAATTATTTAACTGTTTTGTTAAACCAACGTTATCGTGTAGAATTACTATAAACATATTAACCTTCTTAAAAAGATGTGGGCAAGTAACATGCAAAGTTTAAAAACTTTATTTTTTTCACTAGTTTTAATTCTTGGTATTCCTTCTCTCCTTCATGCCAAAACTTTTTCAAGTCAATTCTCTGAATTTGAATTACCTACAGGATGGGATTGCGCACTTGAAGGTTCAGAGTGGGTTTGTCAAAGCGATGATAAGGACAGAAAGAAAGAGGCCATCATTATTCTAGCTGCTAAGTATAGAGGTGAACAAGATTCACTCGATCAATACCAGGCCTATTTAAAACAACCAAAAAGCTTTAATCTTCCCGGTGGAAAAACACAAATTTCAGAAGCAAAATCTGTGACCATTAAAACTATCAATGGTCAGCAGTGGGTAGATGCTCTTCATTTAGCTTCAGAAGTTCCGGGTTTTTACACTCGTTACCTTGCAACGGTTAAAAGTACTTTAGGAATAGCAGTAACCTTTTCAGTTGCAAAAGATCATTACGATGCCTATCAGGATATTTTTGAAAAAGTTGTTGCTACTTTAAAAGTATTCGATCAAAAAGGTGCTGCCGATGGTAATTGGAAGAAAAAACAAGAAGAAGGATCTTCAATAGATAGTACAACTATTGTTGATGCCAATACCAAGCCTGATATTAATGTTCAGAAAAAAGGCGGAGGATCAGATGGTGGAAGTACAACCGAATCTATTCTGATGATCGCGGGCCTTGCTGCTGTTGGATTCATCATTCTAAAAATGAGAAAGAAGAAAAAATAGAAAGAAAAAATAAATAATCAAAAAAGGCCGCTTAATGACCAGATCATTAAACGGCTTTTTTTTGGCTAAATAATATTGAGCTTGCGCCGATTGCTTTCCAAATAATTTTCTTGCGTATCTTTTTCAACTTCATCCGCTGTCTTTACATCTTTCCATTTTGTTTCTTCTGCCGAATTATAGACGACATCTTTTTTATAAAACATTTGATCTGGTAGATAAGGAGATTTGGTGGCATTAGTTATGGTTTTATCTTCGCGGACTTTTTCATCATTAGAGATTTTAACTTCATTTTTTATTTTCTGTAATTCACGGACAACCTCAGATCCACTTCCAGTATCTTTTGATTGGTAGAGTTGTCTTAAAAAATTGATTCGTGTAATGCCATCGGAATTCATATAAGAACTTTTCGGTATGAGCAGGATATTACTTGAGACAATTAGTTAGTTTGGCTATCATTTCCAGCGGATGAGTCTTATGAGGATTGTGGCCAGAACCTGCTATCGCTAGAATTGAAACCTTTCTTGCTGGGTCTAAAGGCCTTAGCCTCTGAGCAAAATCTTTATATTTGAAGTCATTCTCACCATAAATATAGAGCAGCGGAAATGAAGTTATAGAAATTTTTGCAAGATTCTCTTTCAACAAGGGAAAACATCCGGCCGAGAGAAATTTTTGCGAATCTCTCCATTCAGTAAAATCATGCAGAGATCTTTTATCAATTTCTGACTTATAGCTAGGATGTTCACTAAATTTGTAAAATATTGGGTTTTGATACCAGTGGTTTAAAAATTCAGGAAGGAGTTTTTGATCAACACCAGAAAATTGCTTGAAATCATTTTCTTGTCTTTGGAGCTGTTCATCTGAGTTCAAGAGACCTAGGCCCGCGGACTCAAGAATTAATAATTGTGGAGGTAAGAAATTTAGCGCCAAATGGAGAGCTATTCTTCCTCCCATCGAGTATCCATAAAAAATGGGATTGGGTGAAAAAAGATTTATAAACCAAGAAAGCTTTTGAAAAAGATCTAAGTTTGTATAAAAGTTTTCAATTTTGGTTTTACCATGCCCTGGCATGTCAATATACAACCTGGAGTATTGGGCCCCAAGAGGATCAGAGATATTTTTTAAATCTTCTTTATCACCCATGAATCCGTGGAAGAAAATAATAACCGGGGTATCTAACACTTCAAAAAAATCAAAAGAAAAAATATTTTTTAAATAAAGCTCTTTTGCCAAAATTTTTAATTCACTTCTTTTTGCTTTTAATTGTCCTTCGAAATTGAGTCTGGTTTTAAAGCTAAATTTAGGAATGAGGTGAGGATGAAGTTTAGTTTTCAGAAAGGTATTTAATTCCTCCGCTGACAAGTCAACACCTGTTTTAGTTTGATAAAGCAAGACTCCCATTTCTCCCCATTTTTCGTCAGGTAGGGGAATAAGGTAAGCATCTTTTATAAGAGAATTTTGTTTTACAACTTCTTCAATTAATAGAGGATTAATATTTTCGCCACCACTTATAAAGATTAAGTCACTTCGTTGTTTAAAGTGAAAAATGCCGAACTCATCCCTAAAACCTAGATCATTTGTTTTGAACCAAACAGATGGTATTGGAAAAAAAATATTTTTTTGAAAATATCCCAAGGCCAGCGTTTTTCCTTTAACCTTAAAAAATCCAAGCTCATCAAGCTCAACTTCACGATAGGGCAGAACCTCTCCATTAATCATCAGAAGTGAAGCCGTTTCACTCATGCCATATGTCTCATAAAGATTAAGACCATGAACTTTTGCTTCTTCTTTTAAGGCCGAGCTTAAGGGAGCTCCACCCACTAATATCACGCGAATTTTTTTTAAGAGTTGAAGTTTGGAATTATCTTCCATCATGCGTTTTAGCTGAAGTGGAACCAGAGATAGGAAATCAATGGGAGACTTGAGATCTGTTGTAAGACTACCACCAGAGAAAAAGGCCCGCCATAAAATCATGAGACCGCCCACATGGTGATGAGGGAGATTCATTAGAGATCTTTCATTATCTGTTCGGTGAAAATATTCGGCAAAGCCTTTTGCTGAATAGTAGAGATTATTAAAACTTAAAGCGACGCCTTTAGGAATGGAAGTTGTTCCCGAACTAAATACGACAAGAGCTGGTTTGATAATATCCATTGAAGGAAACAAGGTTTCTAAATTTTTAGAACCTAATGTTTTTTCAATTTGATGATCTTCAATAATCACTTCATAATGAATCTGCTCTCGCAATCTCTCAAGCATCGATACTGTTTCAAGATGAGAGAAAAGAATTGGCAATTTTTTTTCTTTAAGAGACGCTAGGATTGCCACAAAGGCCAGGTATGGAGATTGGATTTTTAAAGCAACGGTATCTACAGAAGACAATTGTGATGAAAATTTTGATGATAAAGAAGCCACGTCTGATAAAAGGTCAGCATAGGTCTTTTCATTATAAAACTTATGACGATTAAACTTTTTAAAATGTCGATTGAAGTCAAAATGGTTCATGCTAAATCCACTAAAACAAATTATCCACAAAAAGGAAGAAGGCTTAACTGGACGGGGTTAAACTCCTCTTGTGTGACAAATCTTACTCCAAGCCCTATTAAGCGTACAGCATTACCTTTTTTTTGCAGGCAATGGGATAGAAGCGGTTTAAAATAGTCTGCCAGTAGAAGCTTTCGCCAATCAGCAAAATCATGAGAGTGCAGTGTTTCTTCGCAGGTCGTTCTTGAGAAATCATTGAACTTAACTTTGACAAAAATTTTTTTTAATATTTTCTCACCTTCTTCATCAAAATGAGCTTCAAGCCTGGAATACATTTCTTCATAAAGGTCCAGGAGCTCGAGTTGCAATATATTTTCTTCTCTGATGTCTTTAGGAAAAGTGGTTTCGACACTCAACGATTTTCTTTCCCAATCCGAGATCACCTCGCGATCGTCTATTCCTTTGGCATACTGATAAAGAGTGTAACTAAATTTTCCAAAGTACTGGTTTAAAACTTCATGGGGAATTTTTTTTAGGTCGTCACAAGTTTTTACACCTAGTGAATCGAAAATTTCTTTACCTTTTTTTCCAATTCCCGGAATGAGTTTAACAGGAAGGGTCTTTACGAAGACTTCAACATTGACCGGTGGGATAACAAAAATACCATCTGGCTTTTTCCAATCGCTGGCAATTTTTGCCAAAAATTTATTGGGTGCTACCCCCACAGAAGCGGTGAGACCTGTGCGATCGAGTATCGCTTTTTTGATTTCCAAGGCAATGCTGGTTGCACTCTCGGCATCCGATACATCCAGGTAGGCTTCATCCAGTGAAACTGGTTCAACCAGAGGTGAGTAATGATGAAAGATTGATTGGATAATTTCTGAAGCTTCTGAGTATTTTTTAAAATTGGGAGCAATGACTACTAGATTGGGACAAAGTTTAACTGCGTAGTCAGTTGGCATCGCTGATTTTACGCCAAATTTACGTGCAATATAGTTACTGGTGCAAAGAACACTGCGAGTCCCGGGGAGACCTCCAATACCAAGTGGAACATTTCTAAGGGCCGGATTGTCCCTCATTTCAACTTGAGCATAAAAGCAATCCATATCAACATGGATAATTTTTTTCATTTTTTAATTATCAGGCGTAAGAACGTAGCAATCCAACTAACGTTCCAACTATTTTAAAGTCCGCTACATTTTCATCTACAATAATGGGCGAAAAATTTTTATTTGAAGGCAGCAGTTCCAATCGTTTTTTATTTTGAAGAGAAAGAGTTTTAACCGTTGCTTCACCATCAATCACTGCGACAACTATCTGGCCGTTACGGGCCTCTTTAGTTGAGCGGCAGACAATAACATCACCTTCTAATATGCCCGCCTCAATCATCGATTCTCCTTTGACAGTGAGAGCGAAGTAGCGGAATCCACCTTTTAAAAAGTGGCGAGGGACAGCGATTGTATTAGTTGGATTTTCGATGGCCTCAATCGGGTTTCCTGCGGCCACTAAACCCAATAGAGGAATAAGTTCAGAATCATTTTCAGCATTATGAATTTGTGGTGCCTTGACCTCAACTCCTCGGCGCTGATTCCAGTGACTTTCTAGCAGACCTTCTTTATTTAAATACTGAAGATATTTTTGAACAGAGCCCAAGGACTTCAATCCAAAATGATCTTTGATTTCATTCTGAGTTGGAGCATGCCCATGGTGATCATGGTAAGCTTGGATATAATCGAAAACTTCTTTTTGTTTTTTTGTTAATGCCATATCAAAAGAGTAAGCGTAGTTTTTGCGTAAGTCAAGTCGCTATTTTTTGGCCAGCGCCTTACGAAAATGATCAGAATTTAGCGCCAATTCTTCCATATAAGGAGTGATGTCTGCTTGTAGCTCTTTGGGAAGTTTTTGAAACTCAATGATGTGCTCTTTCGGAACATATCGGAAGGTAAAATTAATTCTTCTGGTTTCAAAATTTTGAACATTCAAATCAAAAAAAGTTTTTAGTTTATTTTCTACTCTTTGAACTCGGTGAAAGGCGCGGTCTTTATAAAGTTCGCCACCAAATATTTGGAGAGAGCAGTCATCAATCCATTGTTCATATAATATATTATTTGTTAGGTCTTTTTTTCCCAGAACAAATTGAAAAAAGGCCCGTTCACCAAATGAAATAGAAGCAACCGGTCCCAGTTCAAAATCTTTATGATCTCCAACTCTCGCCGTATCATTTTTCTTTCCAGTAAGAGGATCAATTGAGGATCCATAAAAATTGATTAAACATGTATTGAGCTGCCAGTCTTTGGGCACTTCATTTTTTTTGAATTGAGCTCTTGTAATTCCTTCTACCGTTTTCAGTATTGTTTTTAAAACGGGCGGGTAGTCCTCACCTTTCACACAGCGATTGTGAATACCTTTAGGTGGGTGGTAGTAATTAAGACAGGCAAATTGCCAGTTACCAAGCCAATAGACAGGTCTTTTAAGCTGCCTTTGTTCATCTCCCTCTGGAGGTGGATTATGCTCAGAAAAGCGCATTTCCCAGATAGGGTGCAAGGTCTTAAGCCATTCAATAATTTCTGTTCTTTCTGTTTTTTTGACAAAGGTTGGGTGATAGAACAGTCCGTCCTTTCTTAAAATCTCTTTTTTAGCTTTATTGTGTCGAATACCCATCGTTATTTAATTTAAGGCCAGTGAGATAAATTGAAAATCACCATGTAATTATTATAAGGAGCGGTTGCAGAGTAAAATTTAGGTGTTAAAAGCACAAGAAAAAAGTTCCTAGGGGGATTATAAAATGAAAATGAATAACTTAACTAAATTGGCTCTCGCTGCTTGTGTCGCTGTTCAATTTTTGAATGCAGAAGTCGCTTTTGCGAAACTTCCTAAAACGTTTATACATACTTATAAAACTTCTAATAAAGAAGCTTTGCAAGACCCGTACTTTCAAATTAAATCTTTTAAGGTTAGAGAACTTACTGCTGAAGAGGCCCTCGAATTTAATACTCCTGAAGAGAAAATTTCAGATAGAAAAATTAATGAAATTGCGAATAAAGGTTTTGTTGGACCGAATATCCCAAATATCCCAAATATTCCAAATATTCCTCCTATCCCTCCATCTGGACCAATCTTAGGTGACTTAGTCGCAACTGGTGGTCCAAGCATCGAGCCGACAGGAGCACTGGACAGCATCATAATGGTTATTGATAAATTGATCGCGATCGGACAAAAAATAATTCCAACTATTAAAGAAGGAAAATCTGTTGTAACCAATAATCCAATGGCCGCTGTGTCGGTTCTTCCAAGATCTGAAGCTCGCGATCCTGTTGTTCACGATATGGGGGGATGGTCGATTCCAGTTTCAAAGCACTACAAAATTACTTATACAAATGGTTTTGGTTCAGAAGTTGTTTCTTTTATTTACTCGATAACTTTCCAATACAACGGAAGCGCAGATGGAAAAGGAAAATATCTTGCAGGTATCAGAGCTTCTGCTAGAAACATTACTATCTCTTGGGGATTTGATTTAGATGCATATTCTCAATTACTTCAAATTTCTAACGTAGGAACTCAGCAAAATGTTATAGCTGGGGCCACTATCGAGATGACTTATACTGTGAAAAATTGGACTAAGAATATTACGACGTCTGAGTCATTTCACGTAACAGGTGACGGAAGACTTTATAAGCTAGATTAAGTCTTAACTTTCTCAAGCTAAATTATATTGGTAAATAACCCCGTGTAAACGGGGTTTTTTGTTTGCTGTTAAGGTTTTCTATAAACAATCACTTATTTTCTCGCTTTTACTTTTATCCGTACTCTTGATTTTTCAAGATCTGTTTTTGCGACAAAAACTAGAAGGATGATACCAGATCCAAGTGCGAGAACTGCCAAATCTAAAAAAGTCATATTTATCCTGTATTTTTTTGGCCCAGTTAAGAGCGTCATTAATAGACCTAATCGGCAATTCAAAAAAAATCTTAAGTTGAGTGTTTTAGTTTTGCTGTTTAGGACCTAAAGACAGCAATTCTAAGGTTTTCTTATGGCCGATCTCTCTATATTATAGGACTTATACATTTTACTAGATGGAGCATCTTTATGGGACTAGGGCAAAGACAGAAGGCCTTGGAAATAAATCTCAACCCTAATATCTACGGCACCTTTGCCGAGATAGGTGCTGGCCAAGAAGTGGCACGGCACTTTTTTAGAGCTGGTGGGGCGGCCGGAACAATTGCAAAAAGTATTTCTGCGTATGACATGACGATGAGTGATGCCGTGTATGGCAAAGAAGTTTCTGGACGCTATGTCTGTGAAGATCGTCTCAAAAAAATGCTTGATACAGAATATGATATTTTAATTACTCGTCTGACAGAAACTCGTCACAAAGACACAACCTTTTTTGCCTACGCTGATACTGTTTCTGCTAAGTCTTATAAAGGCACTGGGGAAAATCATGGATGGATTGGAATTAAATTCCAGCACACTCCCGGAGCTAAACCCTCTCAAGTTATTATTCATATGAGTATGCTTGATGCTGAAAATATTCAGCAGCAAGAGGCCATTGGTCTTTTGGGTGTCAATCTAGTCTATGCGGTTTATCACGATGTTTTGGATCGTGAAAATTTTGTTTCAGGTTTAATGGATGGACTGACTGTTTCACGCATGCAAATCGACATGATACGTGTAACAGGTGCCGCCTTTAAAGGCGTCGATTCCAGATTATTATGTTTAGAGTTAGTTAAAATGAAATTATGTGAAGCCGTTATCTTTGATGTGGATGGAGAAGTTCTCCAGGCATCTGATGTACTTTATAAAAAAAATGTGCTGGTAGCTCGTGGAGGGTATAGACCTCCTACTAATCTAAGTCTTGATATGTTGGAATGTGGTCTGCGGAAATTCAAAGATTCTCTTATGCCGGCAGAAAAAGATAATATTATTGTGATTCCTGAAATTAGTATGTCGTTGCTGCTTGATCGCGGAAAAGTGGACAACGAAGATTTTTTAGCTAGAGTAGATTTATTGTCTGCACTGGGACAAAAAGTTCTTATTTCTAATTCAGAAACTTATAGTGATTTGAATATGTTTTTTACCAAATATGCCAAGAAGAATATTGCCTTTGTTATGGCCACTTACAATCTTGAAGAAATCCTCACACATTCAAAATATACAACATCGAGATTTGGACTTCTTGGCTCGCTAGGAACTCTTTTAGAACCGCATACCAAATTATATATTTATCCCGCCTGTGACGACGAAACCCATGAACTTAAAAATATTGAGTCTATGAATGTAGCAGCTGACTTATCATATTTATTAATGTATTTGGTTGAAAATCATTATATAGAAAATATTACTGATTATAATCCAGATGTGGTTCAGATATGGTCGAGAAAAGTTTTAAAAATGATTCAAGATGGTGCCATTGGATGGGAAAAATTTGTACCTGCCTCTGTTGCAAAAACGGTTAAAACGAAATGTTTATTTGGAGCTAAGTGCGATTTATGAAAAAATTATTATTAATAACGTCTTTAATTATGAGCTTTTCACCTAGCGCTTTTTCTTGGGGAAAGACAGGTCACCGCATTGTTGGTGAAATTGCTCAAAGAAATTTAGATTCAAATACTCTAAACGCGATCAAGGAACTTGCTGGTGAAGATGACCTTTCAAGGATTTCGACATGGCCAGATGAAATTAGATCTGATCCAAAAATGGGTTATACCTCTCCTTGGCACTACGTAAGTATTCCCAATGGAAAAACTTATTATGATCAAAAAAGAAATAAGGAAGGAGATCTCATTGAGGCCCTGTACCGCTTTGAAGACATACTTCGTGACACCAAAGAAACAAAAGAGCACAAGCTTGATGCTTTAAAATTCCTCGTTCATATGACAGGGGACTTGCACCAGCCACTACATGTGGGGCTTGCAGAAGACCGCGGAGGAAATTCGATTCGGGTAAAATGGTTTAAAACTGAAACGAATCTACATACTGTTTGGGATGAAGAGCTGATTGATTTTGAAAAATTGTCATTCACTGAATATACAAATTATTTAAATCATTTTTCAAAAGAAGATAAAAAATCTTTAGAAAAAGGAAGTTTTATTGATTGGGCGAATGAATCGCAAGAATTACGGCCAAAAGTTTATGATTTTGGCGGATCTTCAGCAAGTGTAAGTCTTAGTTATGAATACAACTATAAAGTAAAACCTGTTATTGAATTGCGACTTAAGCAGGCAGGCTTAAGACTAGCTTATGTTCTTAAGAAAATATTTTCTCAAGAAAAACTGACGAAAGACGAAATTGATCTTAGAAAAAAAATAAAAGAAAATATCTAGGATTAATCTGGTTATGGCTTTAGACAAAAAAATTCAAAGAGATGTTCTGATCATTGATGATGACAAAAATATTTGTGAAGTTTTGCGTGAGTATTGTCATAATATGGGATGTTTCAAAAACATTGTTTTTGCCAACGATGGTATAATGGCAACTCAAAAACTACGTAATCAAAAATTTTCACTTATCCTGCTTGATATGAATATGCCTAAAAAATCGGGATACGATATTTTAAGCGAATTTGGTACAGATACACTCAATCAAAAAGAAAATATATTAGTTGTATCTGGAACGCTCGAAAAAGATTTGATTGCTAAGATATTAGCTCGTGGAGTAAAGACTTTTTTAGTAAAACCTTTTGATGAACCTACTTTTCAGGACAGGGTTCTTAAGATTTTGAATACCCCCTCCACTATTCCTTCTGCTAAACCTTGACACTATTCACTTAGACGCCATCTTTCTAATTAGTTATTAAAAACTAATGAGATAGGAGACGAATAGATGAATAAATTTGATTCAATCACAGAAGGATCAATAGCCATTGCTCAAGGTGAGGCCTTAAAAAGAAAACATTCTGAAATTTTTCCAGAGCATTTAATTTATGGGTTAATTAATAACCCTCAAACTTATAGCAGCCGCGCTCTAAAAAAATACTCTAAAGACTTAACTAAATTAATGGATCTTCTTCCTACGCTGACTTCAAAAATGGAGATGGATCAATTAAAGGCCTCTTCCAAATTATCTGAGTGGCTAACCTATGCCTCATCTAATGCTATTCAAAATGGAAAGAATGAAATAGCTGAAACAGATCTTTTGAAATATCTCGCTCAAATAGTTCCGCAATTTAAAATTGATTATAACGACCTCAATGCTGAAAATGCCGAAGGCGTTTTAGAGAAGCCTGACTTCTTGATTAACTTAAATGAACTGGCAGAAAGTGGAAAACTTGATCCCGTCATCGGCAGGTCAAAAGAAATTAGAGCTGTGATGGAAATTTTAGGTAGAAGGGGCAAAAACAATCCAGTGTTAGTTGGTCCTGCCGGAGTTGGGAAGACGGCCATCGTTGAAGGGCTTGCCGACGCTATCGTCAAAGGAAAAGTACCTGAAGTGCTGGAAGGAAAAATTGTTTATTCACTTGATCTAGGCTCACTAATGGCCGGAACAAAATATCGAGGTGAGTTTGAAGAGCGCTTACAATCCCTTCTCAAATTTATCAAAGCTCAAAACGGACAGTCCATTTTGTTTATCGACGAACTTCACCAATTAGTCGGAGCTGGACGAACAGATGGCGCAATGGACGCAGCAAACCTTTTAAAGCCAGCTCTGGCCCGTGGAGATCTTCACTGTATTGGTTCAACAACACCGGAAGAGTATCAAAAATACATTTTGAGTGATGCTGCTTTAGATAGAAGATTTAGGAACGTTCCGGTTGATGAGCCTAGTAAAGAAGATGCGATAGAAATATTAATGGGAATACGTGAAAAAATGGAGATCCATCATGGAATCAAAATATCTGACGATGCTATTTACAACGCTGTCTTCTTATCTACTCAGTATATTACTGATAAAAATTTACCGGACAAAGCGATTGACCTTATTGATGAAGCCTCTTCAGCACTAAAATTATCTGCTGAAGCAATGCCGGCAAATCTAGTTGAACTAGAAGCAGAAATTCGGACTAAAAAAATCTTTGCCAAATCTCAGGCCAAGAATGCGGAGACAGAAAAAGATATCACTGAACTAGAAAATAAGTTTAAGGAAGAAAAAGAAAAATGGGATAAAAATGTTTTAGCTCTTAAGCAAGTTACAGAAATCAAGCATCAGCTTGAGCGCTATAAATTTGAATTAGATCAGGCCCAAAGAAATCAAGATTACGAGACAGCTTCTAAACTTAAGTACTCAGTCATTCCGGAACTTGAACTTAGGCTGGAATCAGCACCTCAAGGTTGGGTATTATCGACGATGGATATCGCCAATATTATTTCTCGCCAAAAAGGAATTCCTGTTGAGAAGATTTTAAAATCTAAACAAGAAAAGATTTTAGGATTAGAGGCATTTTTACAAGGTAGAGTTTATGGACAAGTTGAACCTCTTCATGAAATTGCAGAAGTCTTAGTTACGGCCCACGCAGGCCTTTCAGATCCAACTCGTCCACTGGGATCATTTTTATTAAAGGGACCATCTGGAGTCGGGAAAACAGAAACGGCAAAGGCACTTTCTGAGTTTTTATTTGATTCAGAAGATAATCTTATTCGCTTTGACCTCTCTGAGTTTTCAGAGAAGCATTCTATTTCAAAATTAATAGGAGCTCCGGCCGGTTATGTAGGTTATGAAGAAGGTGGGGTTTTAACAGAGGCGATTAGAAGAAAACCTTACGCTGTCATCTTGTTTGACGAAGTGGAGAAGGCCCACCATGATTTTTCTGATATCTTATTGCAGATCTTAGATGATGGGCGCTTAACAGATAATAAAGGGCGTACGATTGATTTTAGAAACACTATTATTATGATCACTACCAATTCTCAAAATCTAGAAGCTGATTTTAAACCTGAAGTCTTGGGTCGCCTAGATTCCATTCTCAACTATAAACCTCTTGATCAATCTATTATGAAAAATTTAATCAATAGACAGGTTTCTATGCTCAATCAAAGATTAGAAGGAAAAAACCTTCATATCGTGCTGGATGAGCTAGTTTATAATGAAATCGCAAAGCGTGGATATGATCCACGCTTTGGTGCAAGACCTCTTCAGTCAGTTTTTGGGCAATTTATTACGAGACCTCTATCGAGAAAATTACTGGCCGGAGAACTTCAATCAGGAGAATTGCACGCTCAGTGGACCGAAGATCCAAACAATCATATAATATTCCAATAAGATTTCCTCAACATAAGCAGGAGTGACTTGTGGTCACTCCTACTTATGCTAAAATAAAAACATCTTTGATTTACTAAGGTGGTTTTTATGTCAGAAACAATAAGATTAATGCCAAATGAATACTTAATGCGTGAAGGTGAAGAAAGCACTGAAATGTATTATCTCCAATCCGGAACCCTTGCTGTTTTTAAAAGAAAAGGGGATCTTGAGCACCAAATCGGAACAATTATTGCTGGAGAGTTAGTTGGAGAAATGTCTTTTTTGGATAAAAATCCTCGTTCCGCTTCGGTGAAAGCAATGTCTGATAGTGTTTTAGTGGTTGTTCCGTTAGAAAAATTAGAACATGCCCTCTCTACAATGCCCAAATGGTTTGGTGCTCTATTACACACGCTTACAGATCGCTTAAGAAAAGCAAATGCCAGGATTCGAATTTAGCCGTTCTAGTCTTTTAATATTCTGGAGTAGTGTTGGTTAAATTAATTTTAAATTCGCGTTCAATTTTATTTTTTTCTTCATTAGAAAATAGATTATTTTCTAATGAAAGATGAGACAAAGAATTCATATCTTTTAAGAAAACTGGAATGGTATGTAGTTTATTCGAATCAAAATTAAGTCTTTGCAAATTTTCTAAAAGATGAAAATTGGCAGGAATTGAATCGAGCAAATTATGGCTTAAGTCTAGAGTCATGATTTCAGAAAAAAACGGCAAGGCCTTTTCTATGGATGTTAAATAATTTCTTCCTAAGATTAAAGTTTTCAATTTTGTTTTTTGGGTGAGGTGAGGCAGCTCGCTCAAGCGATTATTTTTTAGACTGAGATAAGTTAGATTTGGAAGTTCAAATAATTCCTTAGGTATTGAAGAAATTTTGGTAGAAACTAGCGAGAGGCATACCAGGTTTTTAAGAATAGTTATATCTTCCGGGAAATAAGTAAAATTTCCTCCAATGATTTCAAGATCTGTAATATCCCACCTATTCAAAATTTCGATGGGAAATTGAGTTTCGTTCGCGTTTAGCTTTAAAGCTACTTTTTTTTCAAACCACATTAATTATAAATCCTGAATATACTTATTATGTGCGTCCACTAAAATGCATTTGGGTTGAATTTGTCTGTCACTAAAAGCGTAACTAAAAATAATTACTTCATCACCTTTTTTTATAAGATGAGCTGCGGCTCCATTCATACAAATCATTCCACTGTCTCTCGCGCCGGCGATGACATATGTTTCCAGACGGTTTCCGGTGGTATTACTAACTACAATTACTTTTTGTCCGGGCCAGAGATCAATTCGCTCTAGTAGGTCCTGATCAATAGTAATACTGCCGATATAAGCTATATCGGCTTCTGTGATAGTGGCCTTATGTATTTTACTTTGTAGTACTTCTCTTAACATTGTTAATCCTTGTTAATCCTTGTTAATCCTTAATGATTTGCGGGCCCTGGAATTCCGAGGAAATAAAGAATAGAAGTCATCGGCCCATGGCTTAAGTGCTGTTGAGCTTCTTTTTTTACGACATCTTTAGCATGGAAGGCAATTCCTAAACCTGCAGTTGCAAGCATGGGAAGATCGTTGGCCCCATCGCCAATGGCCACGACTTGTTCTAATGAAATATTTTCTTGTTGAGCAATTAGTTTAACTAAAATAGCTTTTTGGTTGGCATTGACGATTGTACCTGTCACATGTCCAGTAAGTTTTCCATCTTGAATTTCTAATTCATTGGCAAAAGAATAATCAAGGCCTAGTTTTATTTTAAGCGCGTCAGCAAAAAAGGTGAATCCTCCTGAGATCAAAGCGACTTTATAGCCCAAGGACTTAATCGTTTTAATAAATTCTTCTACCCCGGGGGTAAGGGGAAGCTTTTCTAATACATCCTGCATGCGAGCTGTATCGAGTCCTTTTAATTTAGAAACTCGTAAGCGCAAAGATTCATCAAAATCAATTTCACCATTCATCGCTCGGTGAGTGATTTTTCGAACTTCTTCTCCCACACCGCAAAGATCGGCCAATTCATCGATAACTTCAGTTTGGATCAGTGTAGAGTCCATATCAAAAACGATTAAACGTTTATTGCGTCTGAAGACATTGTCTTTTAAAAAGGCAACATCAATTCTATGCCTGGTAGATACTTGCATTAAATGTTCTTTTAATTTTTTAGTCTCTAAGTTTTTGGGTATGGAAGTATAAACTTCCATAGATGAGAACTCTCTAGGAGAAACTTTATCAATGCGTTCAATATTTATTTTAAAATTGGCCAGGATTTGGGCAAGGTCTGCAACAAAGCTTGCTGTCACTTTAGTTGGAGAGACACATGTGACAATAAATTTTTCTCCATCCATTTCTGGAGTATTGATATTTTGTTCAACAACTTTATAACTTAGAGTTAACCCCATCAAGTTGGCCTCAAATAAAAGGTCTTTTAACACATTTCCGTTTGAGCATTTTTCATCAGAGTTTAGGCCTAAAACAAAACTTAGAGAAAGAAGTCCGTGAGTGACGGCTTGACCCATGTCAAGAACATCGACATTGTATTCACTGATGATTTTCATTAGGCGTGCCGTGATTCCTGGACAGTCCGGACCAGAAACCGTTACTAGTATTATTTTTCCATTTAAGCTCTTCACTTTTAATTCCTTTCTTGCTTTTTGGCTTGTTTTTTAGCTTCGCGTTTTTTTTGCTTATTCTCTTTTCTTAGTTTTTGTATCTTCCTTATTAATCCTAGCGAATATTCCAGCGCCGAATAGATAGAAAATATAGAGGCTAAATAAATGGCAATTGTTCCGTAGAGCGGCAAGTCCAATCCCCAAGGTCTATCATTGGCCATTAGAAGTGGAACACCAACCATCTGGGTAGCTGTTTTCCATTTACCCAAAGTTCCGACCGGAACACTTAAACCTTTTTCCATGGCAAGCAAACGAAGGGCGGTAATATACATTTCACGCAATACTAAAATTAAAACGATGAGGACGTGCACCCGGCCTAGGGCCAGGAGCATGATAAGGGAAGAGATGACTAAAAATTTATCTGCAATTGGATCGAGAAAAGATCCGAAAACAGTAACTAAATTTTTTTTTCTGGCGATATAACCATCAAAGAAATCTGTAATTGATGCTCCGACAAAAGTCCAGGCAGCAATATAGTTGAGTAATTTAATATGAGAGATAACCCAAGGATGAGTTGAAAGATTAAAATATAAAGAAAGCAAAATGATCGGTATTAGAATAATCCGAAACATCGTCAATCTATTGGGAAGATTATCAATATCCCACTCATTAGGACGATGGCCGTGAGGAGGACTGTGATCGTGATCCATTTTTTTCCTTCTTATATTATATTCAACTTTATTTTAACCTAAGAGTACAAAGCTTACAAAATAATTGCCAGAAAAAGAGAAATATTAAGGAGAGAAAAAATGGAGCGACATTTAAGTTTGATTAAAACTGATTATCAGGAAATGGAAAAAAGAGTATTTCCACGCTTTCCTTTTGGCTTTATGATTTTTCGCGAAGAAAATGCCAATGAAGCAAATGCTAAAATGGTTTTTGAAGTCAAAGATATTTCTCTTTCAGGAATGCAATTGTCATTCAGAGATGGAACGCATAATTACACGCAAGGTGTGAATATTAACGGTAATTTGCAGTGGCGAGGATCAACGGTAAGAGTCATCGGCAAGGTTCAGTGGATAAGAGAGGGATGTATCGGGCTTGCTTTTGATTCAAGCATCAGTTTTGAAGAAAAAATGCGCAGCTTTTTATCATTTGACAATATTGTTTCGCATATTAAGCCATTACATAAAAGTGAGATGAGTCTGGATTTGCCAAATAATCTCAAATATTGGCTTAAGGCCGATGGAGTATTGGAAATCTTTGTCTGGGAGCATACCTCAAGTGGGATCTCTCGATTTCAAATCCTGATGATGGAACATTTTATAGAATGGGAAGAAGGTGTAGGGCTTCGTACTGGAAGAATCATGACTCAAAGAGACCTCGATACGCCTTTATCGTTAGAAGACGAGTTCATATTCCATATTGATGATGGTGCCGTACAAGAAAAAATTGAGATGGCGTTGGGCGTTGTTCGAAAAATTCAAACTGAGCACCTGCCACTTGAGGCGCGAGACTTTTTAGTTTACAAGCTGGGCGGATAAATCTTTTCACTCGCAAGATTACCTTTTATAATCTGAGGCGAATACTTACATAAGGATCACCTCTTTTTTTGGAGTTAATATGAATCGTAACCTAGCACTTGAATTTGTCCGGGTAACAGAAATGGCCGCAATCGCCTCCGCTCGCTTAATGGGACGCGGGGATGAAAAAGCTGCCGATCAAGCGGCCGTTGATGCAATGAGGGCAATGCTCGTTTCAGTTGAATGTGATGCTACCGTCGTTATCGGTGAAGGCGAAAGAGATGAAGCTCCAATGCTTTATATTGGTGAAAAAGTTGGAACTGGAAGAGGACCAGAGTTAGAGATCGCTCTTGATCCACTTGAAGGAACAACTGTTTGTGCGATCGGTGGTTATAACTCTATTTCAGTAATGGCGATTGCCGAAAAAGGAAACTTTTTACATGCACCAGATACCTATATGTTGAAAATTGCCTGTGGCCCCGAAGGGCGAGGGCTGATTGATATCAACGAATCAACCAAAGAAAATCTAAGAAGATTAGCTGATGCTAAAAAATGCAGAATCGCTGATCTGACTGCTGTTATTCTCGATCGGCCTCGCCATAAAAATCTGATTCAAGAAGTCCGCGATGCAGGTGCTCGTATTCAATTAATTGGCGACGGCGACGTTGCCGGTTCAATTGCTTGTTGTGATCCAGATTCTGGTATAGATATTCTTTTTGGAATCGGTGGAGCTCCTGAAGGTGTTATTTCAGCGGCCGCTCTCAGATGTATGGGAGGAGATTTTCAGGGAATTCTACAACCAAGAAATATCCAAGAAGTTGAACGTGCTAAAAAAATGGGCGTTAATGATATTAAAAAAGTTTTTAAGATCGATGACCTCGCTCGCGGAAATGTTATGTTTTGCGCGACTGGCGTGACATCAGGAAACTTTTTAAAAGGTGTCCAGTTCAAATCTTGGGGAGCGATAACTCATTCAATCGTTATGAGATCATCTTCAGGAACAGTTAGACGTGTAGAAGCAGAACATCGCTTCGATACAAAACCTCGCTACTAATTTGTGCGGTTATTTTTTAAGTTTTTAATATTTTTAGTTTTAATTAATGGAGAGTTTTGTATGGCCAGTGCTTCAAGGACAGAAGTGGTAGATGTAGATATAAATAAACTTTATGACGTATTGATCGATTATGTCAATTACCCGAATTTCGTCGATGGAGTCAGTGCCATCAAAGTTATTTCACAAAATGAAACTGCTGCTCGTGTTGAGTATTCAGTCAATATGATTAAAAGTTTTAAGTATATTCTTAATATAAAACAAGAAAGGCCAAAAGGCCTTTCCTGGACACTTGATTCTGGCGATCTTTTTAAAAAAAATGATGGAGAGTGGAAGCTGAAAGATCTTGGCAACGGAAAAACTGAAGTGACTTATTCATTGGATTTAGATTTTAAAATGTTTGCACCAAGTTCAATCCTAAGCGCTCTAACCAGCAAAAATCTTCCTGTGATGATGGAGTCTTTTTTTAAGCGCGCAAAAACGAGATAATTATAAAAGGAATTTTTATGGCCGAAAAAAAAGATTCTCCAATTGGTGATATTATAAAAAAAGTTGTGTCAGTGGGAGTAGGTGCTGCTTTCATGACTGAAGAGTCGGTGAAAAAAATTCTCGAAGATCTTCCTTTGCCTAAAGATATTATCTCAGGGCTGGTTCAAAATGCCAAAGGCGCAAAGGAAGATTTTACCAAAGGGATTCGCGAAGAACTTAGAAATCATCTTTCAAAAATTGATGTTTCAAAAATAACTTCTGATCTCCTTGATAAATACGATGTCGAAGTTGAAGCGAAATTTAAATTCAAAAAGAAATCTGAAGACAAGAGCAAATAATTGAAAATTTAAAGATAATTTAAAGATGAAAAAAACGGAAATAGCTAAAAATTTAGCGGCGATTAAAAAAGATTTAAAAACAGCTCATTTAATCGCCGTTACTAAGTACTCACCGGTAGAAGACGTTATTGCTGCCTATCAGGCCCACCATTATGATTTCGGTGAGAATCGAGTGCAGGATCTAAAAGAGAAGGCCGATACCTTTGTAAAAGAAAATTTAAATAAAGTTCGGTGGCATTTTATTGGCCATCTTCAAAGCAATAAAGTTCGTGAGCTTTATAAAATACCCAACCTCTATGCCATTCATTCTGTAGATTCATTAAGTTTATTGGAAGAATTAATTAAATACGAAAATGATTTTTTGGGTCTAGAATTGAAAATTTTTTTTCAAGTGAATACTTCGCATGAAACTGAAAAAAGTGGATTCGAAACGGCAGAAGAATTAAATAGAGCGATTGATTTGCTGATGAGTAGGGGCAATTCTAAATTAAAATTTTATGGTCTGATGACCATGGGAACAATTAGAACGACAGAGTTCGAGGCCGAGGCCATGCGCTGCTTTAGGGATTTGAATTTAATTGCCCGCAATCTTGAAAAGGCCCATGGTCTTAAAGAGAAATTAAAGCTTTCAATGGGAATGAGCCAGGATTACAAACTCGCCATTGAGGCAGGTTCGGATTTTATTCGCGTAGGGTCTGCCATTTTTAAATCACACCATTCTTAAATGTTGATTGTGATTAGATCAATCCACATTATATATCTATTTATTAGATAACCAGTTGCTTTTGATTCTATAGGCTAAAAGTCTTTTGTTTTGTTATAGTCAAAACACTATATGCACAATTTGGAGGTCCTAATGACTACTCAACGAAAAGTTCCAGAGCTAAGTTTATTAAGTTATGTTAACGGAAGTAACACCGACAAAATTAAATTCGTAGATAATATTTTCGCTGGTCTTAAAGATTATGGCTTTATTATTTTAAAAGATCATCCAATCGAACAAAAGAAAATTGACCGCGCTTATGAATTGGTTCAAGCGTTTTTTGAACTTCCTCTTGAAACAAAAATTAAATACAAACTCGATAACGGCGGTCAGCGCGGATACACTCCATTTAAAACTGAACACGCTAAAGACAATAAAAATCCAGATCTAAAAGAATTTTGGCATGTTGGTCGTGAGCTTCTTGCGACTAGTTCTTATCAAGGAATTTATCCTGAGAATATCTGGCCAACTGAAGTGGGCGAACTTAAAAAATCATTTTTGGAATTATACGAAGCGATGGATAGCACTTCTCAAATTCTTCTCGAGACGATTGGAAGAGCGCTTGATCTTCCCTCAACCTATTTCAAAGATATGATCACTGATGGAAACTCAATCATCCGCATGATTCATTACCCACCAACCAAAGGCGAAGATACACAAAATTCGATTAGATCTGCTGCCCATGAAGATATTAATCTTATTACTATGCTGGTTGGAGCAACTGAGTCTGGTCTGCAGTTATTAGAGCGCGATGGTTCTTGGCTTGATGTTAACTCTCGTCCGGGCGAAATCGTTGTGGATACTGGGGATATGATATCGAGAATAACTAATAATGTTCTTCCTTCAACAACTCACAGAGTAATTAATCCATCATCAGATTCTAGTGCCCGTTACTCAATGCCATTTTTTGTTCACCCACATTCACAGGCGATCTTGAAAACTATTCCTTCGTGTGCGGGAGTGGGAATATCACAACCCGAAATTACTGCTGGAGATTTTTTGACTCAGAGATTGAAAGAGATTGGACTTTATAAATAGATAAATAAAACAAAGCAGCTTCGGCCTTGCTATTACCCACATCTTTTGATGTGGGTTTTTCTTTTTAGGGCGGTAAAGTGTAGTTCGTTTTTTATTTCATCAGCTCTCGGGCCTTCCCCAAGGCCAGATCAATATCACTTCCAAATGGTCTTGATAAAATATGGATCAGTTCTTCAGCAGCATAGATGGGTTTTCTATTTTCAAATTTACGGTGTCTGATAATTTTTTTTTCGACCAATTGATTTATGGCATTTGTACTGGCCGGACCTGAGATTTGTAATTTATCTTTAAGGATGGAGGAAGAAATAATCGGGTAGTGAAGAAGAATTTTAAGAGCGCGTTTCGCTGCTGATTTGTCCTTAAATTTTCCTCTTTCAAGCCATTTGGTTTCAAGAGATTCTATTGCGACTTTAGATTTTTTAACTTCAAGTGCGCTTTCTAAAATAGCGTGACAAATAAATTCTATAAGAGGAATGTAATTTAATTTCTTCTGAGCATTTTCTAAGGCCCTATTGTATTCTTCTTTTTTAATTTCAACGTACCCAGATAAATAGAGCGGCATATTCCCTGATGTTACCATTTGTAACGGCCAAAGGGCTCTACCTGTTCGACCGTTACCATCTGTAAAAGGGTGTACTGCTTCGAAGTGAGAGTGTCCTATGGCCAGTCTTATAGGTAGAGTAAGGCCCGCTCCTGCATCGCCTTGTTGAGATAAATCTTCATCTGCGAGCCATTTCAGAACATCATCAAGGCACCTCTTAACTTCATTTGGAGGAGCAGGATTATATCTCGATTCTTCTTTTCGGTTTAGGCCGCCGATCGTTACCAGGCTTCCAATTTCTCCCGGAGTTCTAAGTTTTCCAGGAATTCCATTTGAGTTGGGATCTTTCTCAACAATCTCTTTGTGAATTTTACAAATAAGTTCTTCACTATAGATTTTTTCTTTTTGAATAAATGCTTCTTCAACTATGCCCTCAAGCAATCGAGCATAACTTCTCACTGCCTGATGAGCGTCTTTACCAACGCCATTATCGCTTAATTCACCCGGAGTTAAAACGTGATCCATAGTAGACCATGTTCCTTCAAGTCTTGAGGATTGAACGACTTCTCTTCGTACGAATAAATAATTGATCAGTTTATCTAATTCACTCATTTCATTATAGCGAGGGAGAGTATTGAGGGTTTTTATAGCTTCAGATAGTAACTCAAATGGAAGTTTGCCTTTTATGTTTCTGGGTGGTGGAGGTGGAACAACGAATAGAATATTTTCCCATCCAGTAAGATCTAGCTTCTGAATTCCTCCTAGAGAAGGATTGGTATATTCTTGTCTTAATTGTTCAATTAGTTCATCTCTGTGCACTGAAGTATCCTTATTTATACATTTATTAAAATAAGGATAACACATCAACCTTATTTTAAGGTATCTATTAATAAGGACAATGCTGAGCTGCTGTGTAATATTAGGTATTTAGATTAGCGTCAAGCCTCATTCGCATTTTATTTAAAATCGTAACCCGATCGTAAACTTAGCATTCAAAAGATTTGTCACTTGAGAAGTGCCATCTTGAAAAGTTTCACTAGCACTAAGGGATTCGACAGATCCTTCAAAAATCATCGCCACTGATTTCGAGAATGGCATTAGATAGCCTACTCTTGCCTCAGGCAAGAGAGTGACTGTACCACTGCTCTTATCACCACTAACAGTCGTCGTTGATTTCCCAAGACCTGCGGCCAGAGTCAGGTAAAAATTATTTTTATCTTTGGAGAAGCCAATAAAGTGATAAGTTGCAGCGATTGTGCCCATTACTCGCGAGGTGGGAATATCTAATGAAGCGCTGGAGATGTGATAAACTTCGTTATCAATGCGCCCGCCCGCGCTCATTTCAAATTCCGGTAAAAAACGAAAATTATATTCTAGAGCAAAGGAATATCCAGATCGCTTCGAGTTTTTATCGGCACTCACGTCTGACGAGGATTGGGAAAGACCTTGATCAAAACTTGCTTTTAGAGAAAAGTTATTACTGGTTCTAAATTTTTTGAATTCCACACTATAGTCAATTTCCGGAGTGAGGTTATTGACGTCACCGACGATATCAAGAGCAACATTTCCATAAGCGTGAGAGTTGTAACTTACAAATTCTTCTTTATTAAAAGGAATGTTCACATTTCTATCGACTGGAACCCAGAGGGAGTAGTTGCGATTGACTTCAAGTGCCTTACATAAAATACTGACATTTTCGTTGGCATAGATTATTTCCTGGCCCTTCATGACCCCGTCCTTAACACCTTTTGCCACAACGAATGAGCGCCTATCAGTCGATACGGTTTGCACCACCATTAACTCTTCACGTGGCTTCTCAGCAGCAGCTGCTGTTACCAAGAAGAGAGGATTACTCAAGAATAAAGTACTCAAGAAAACTAGGCCGTATATTGCTCTGAAATTACCCATGAATAAAGTTTACCATAGCTAATGCCAATAAAAAGACTCACTTTTTCTACCTAGTCCACAATTTATCTTTCTGTAATACTCGGGTAAACCCATGGGAGTAAAGAGCTTTTTACTCTGGTGCTAATTGGCAGGACAAATATGCCGGACAATAGAAGTCAGGGATAAAATAAGAAGGAGTTTTAAAGAAAGACGACAAGACTTCGATAAGAGGTTGAGGAGTACCGAGAGTTGATGTTTAAAACAAATAAGCTTATTAACATTTTTTTCATGAGTGCCATCACATTAGTGATGAGTGCCTGTGTGCCTAAGGCCAGTGAGAAGAAAGCTATTTGTGGAACCAACCAAGCTTTTAATAGTGTTTCTCGAACTTGCGTGAGTACTTCTGAGTTGCGAACTCGTCCAGTTGCAACCAAGAGCTCTGATACACTTTCTCAAGAAGTCGCAAAAACAATTACTCTTAGCTATAGTGATGGAAATAATAATTCGGCCATCGCTTGTAATGTAACAAGTGTTTCTGCAAATATTGAAGCGATATCACCACAAGTTATTAATCGTGGTGTTTTTAATAAAGCAGATCTAGTTTCAGCTTCCGCTGATAGTTTAGCGTTGGCAGTTCCGGTCAATGGAACGACCCCTGCTTATCGCACTGCCATGCTGGCAGCGTTGGCAAGCGCCAAGAAAACTTATAATTACTCTAATGTCATTTTACAGCTGGGTCTTTTTAAGACTGCTGTTGATAATATTTTAGCTTATTCTGCTCCGCTTGTGGCCGGAAATGCCAGTGTGATGAATTATTATAATCTTACTCAAACTCGTCTTTTGGATTATTTGCCACTTAAAACGTTAGTAGACAATCGTTGTGATTGTACCGGTGGAATTTGTACGACTACAATTGCTCCGCGAATTTTTCAAAATGGTACTGCGGGATTCACTTATACAATTAGCGATATTGATGGTGAAGGGGATCCAAAGATTGTTAATCTTTCGATTGCGGCCATGTCCTCTAGTACAAGTTTTTTAAGAGCAGTAGTAAAATCTGATTATTTAATTTTCCCCGAAAGTGCAACTAGCACAGCGACTTCAAATAATCTTACTCTTCCCGCTGCTACCGATTATTTAGGAACTGCAACGACAGCATTTACTTATACTTTTAGTGGATCTAGAGACGGTAGCAATTACGGTTTAACCACTAATGGGAAAGTTTCAAATTGTATGGATCTTACAGGGTCATCAGGTTCAACAGATAAGACTTGTACTTACACTCCAAACAGTGGAGATGCATTTGATATTACCGCTCCTGCAATTGCAGCAGTTACGATTGATGATTTAGTTTTCACCGCTAAAAAAGCAGGAACATACGCCAATAATATTACAATTCAATATTTTGATCTTCAAACTAACAATCTTGCAATTGATTCTCATGTAACGGCTTCAGAAAGTTTTGGACTTGTGTCTCAATCTTATTCGGATACTTTTGTGAGAGTGGTTGGTGATTCAATAAAAGTTTTTATTAATCCAAGTATAACAACTACAACCGATATTGCCGGATTAATCAATAACGATGTATTGGCAAAAGCATTGGTGACAGTTACTGGTGGAACCTTATCAACTTTTCCGGTTGCAACTGCCGCTACATCTCTAGTTGGCGGTAGCGATGCCTATGATAAAATTTCCTACACCGTTAATAATGGATTTGGATCTTCTACAAATACCGCAAGTGTAATTATTAAAATTACTGCAACTGAAGATGCACCGGTCTTTAATAGTGTGGCCGCAACCACTGTCACAGCGCTGGAAGATTCAGGGCAAATTACGATCAATCTCTCTCCGACCTATACGGACGCTGAAAATAACGTCGATGCCTGTAACGTAGATCCACTTGATGCCATTTTTTTAGGAAACTTCACGGTCAACTCTTGTCTTTGTGCGGCCAATGTTTGTACTTTAAAAATTACTGCTAATGCAAGCGTATCGAGCACATCGCCCTTCACGCTTAATTATCGAGTAGGAAGTGTCGGTCTATATACTGCTTATAAAGCTTATAGCGTGAATATAACTCCAGTTAACGACGCTCCAACCATGAATGCTATCGGAGTACAAACTATTCCAGAAAACAGTTCAGCAGCTCCATCTTCAGGATATGTCGATGTGACGGTTGATCCAGGTGGCGGAGGATTTGAAACCTCTCAAATTTTAAGTATGACGGCAACTAGTTCAGTGCCAGCTTTAGTTCCAAACACAATTTGTACAAATTATACTCCAGGAGCTGGAACTCCTATTGCCGTGGTAACACCAGCGGCCGCTGGAGTTTATTACTATGATACGACTAACCAAAAATGTTATGTTTCAACCGGCACAACTTCGGCCTTATGGAGCTTGTATCCATCGCTAACAGTTATGCCCAAATGTGTTTACGAATCATTCGGGCCAGGAGCTCCAAGTGCTTCTGTTACTCCAACTGCAGCTGGAAAACGCTATTTAGATACCACGAATAATAAATGTTATAGATCAACGGCCGCCACTTCTGGAAGTTGGATCGCGGATGATCTTCTTACTGATTTTTACATGGCCTACACGCCAATTGCCAATCAATCGGGAAGCACTTCAGTGGCGCTTAGTTTAACTGATGATGGGGGAACAACTAATGCCGGCGTAAATAATGCTGCTCAAACATTTACTTTAAATGTGACTTCTGTTGATGATCCTCCTTATTTCATTTCAACTATAACTAAGGTTGAAACTAATGAAGGTGGTCAGGTTATTAGTGATGGCTTCATCGTGGATGAAGATCAGGGAAGTTCAGCCGATGAAGATATTCAAGACATAACAATTACATCGATTACTTCGGATAATTCGAGTGTGCTTCCAGTGAGTGCGATCAAAATATTTTACGATTTAAATGATAACGGTGTTGAAGATTCACTTGAAGCGAGGGCCATTGGTGCTGCTTTAGATCCAGGTGGAATTGATAGTAAACTTCATAAGTTTTATCTTAAATTTAATCCAGTTGCCGGAGTTTCAGGAAATTCCAATATTGTCCTTACGGTTAATGATGGCAATGTCGCGGCTTCACATTTTGTAACGACTTCATTCTCCTTTATTGTACATCCCATTGCGGCCCTTCATGGTGGCTGGGCGAATATTTCAGCGAAAGGAATCAAGACTGATAAAAATGGAGCACCGGCCGCCGATGCAGATGTACAATGTAATTATAACAAGAGCACTGATGCAAAGGCCTGTGATACAAATCAAAATTGTACCGGAACCGATAGTCCGAATGCATTGATAACTCCCGACAGAGCGAATGTCCTTTATTGGGATAGTGCGAATCATAAATGTTATAGAAGTGCGGCAGCAGACAAATTTTCATGGCTAGAATTTAAAACATCTTGTCCTGTCTCCCGCGCAACTGGTTTATGTTCAGGCGAAAATTGTGTCGCTACATCTAATCCAACTCCAACCGCCGTTGGGCAATACTATTACAACACTAGCAGTAATATTTGCTATATTAGTACAGGTCTAACTTCGGGGAACTGGTCTGTATTTGTTCCTTCAAAAATTAATTTAAGCTGGAACTCTTTTACCGTAACAGGTTCGGGGTCATATTCTTCGGTTCAAATTTTAGGATGGAATGTTTATAGAAGAGAAGCTGGATTTGATTATGATTTCAAATCAGGTTTTTTGAAAACAAATACTGCCGATACCATGTCGGTCAGTGATTCAACTCTCAAAACTTTTACAGATACAACCGCAGTCGCAGGTAAAGTTTATTATTATCTGGTACGTCCTGTGGAAAATACAATTCGCCAATTAACAGTTAGCACCCCTGAGATTTTTTCTGAAGTGCGAATATTTGCACCAAAAGAAAATTACGCTTTCGTACATCGCTGGATGGCCAATCAGGAAGTTTGTAATAGTATGCATATGACAACTTCGACGACTAATAAAGTTGATCCGACTCATAATTATCGTTGTCCTTACAAAGGTCCCGGTGAATCAGTAGCAAATCCAGGGTTTTATGATATTGAAAAAGATATGTTGGTTGATATTTCTGAAACTGGCTGTCCTTACACTGTGGCGCCAGCTTGTACTGCCAATGGATGTATTGGAATTGGATCGCCTACAAGTCTTGGTTTGAGTTCATCTTTAAATGACATTTATTATGACCGCAATTCAGGTGTTTGTTATATAAATAGCGATGGGCTTTCTAGTTGGGTTAGTTACACAGGGGCCTCTGGTGCGCAAATATTAGCTGCGTCAGCTAAGGTAAACACAGTTATTAATCCTCCTCTTTCCAATATCTCTCAAGCACAAGCTGATGTTGTTTGTAGTGTTCGAGATATTACAACTGCCAAGGGTTCTCTAGTAGGAGTGGGGGCAGCCAGGCTTCCATCTAAAAAAGAATTTATTGCTTACGCCGCAGGTCCAGTTGGAATGAGTGATGCTGTATTGACAGATTTAGAGCAAGGTTTTTCATTAAATGTTCAATCTCGTTGTAATTCTACCAATGCCAATGGATTAGAAATTGCCTATACCGATTCAAGTATTCCTTCAACTTCATATATTTATTCTATTCCAGGAACATCTTCATCAGGCATTAGATCGCTTTATACGGGATCAGTTCCATGGGTAAATGATTATTCAACTGAAACATGTAGCTCTCGTTATGGAATTCAAGATGTCTACGGTAACGTTGCTGAGTGGGTGAAGGATAAAATGACTTGTAGTGGGGCCGCCGCTTCAGCTTCTACAACTACCTTAACTTCTGCTACTGCCATTTCAGGTGGTTCATTTTCATTGCCAGTAGCTTCAACGGCAGGATTTCCTAGTACTGGTTTCGTGGTGGTTGGTAGCGGTGGAGGGGCCGAAATATTAACATATACAGCAAAAGCTTCATTAACAGCATTTACAGTAAATTCAGCGACGTTAACACACGCATCTGCCGAAACTGTTTCATTGATTTTAGCCGCCAATAATTATGTGTGTTCAACTAATTCTGGAACTGACTTAGGAAATTACGATATTAATAATGGTGTTTATAATGCTGCGGCCACTGATCGTTATAAATTCGATTTATCAACTGGACCGTATAATGACATCGATGCGTCTTCTTCACCATCGTCCGGTGATGGATTCTTAACGAATTGGACTTTTAGAGATGAACTATTTGGCGCAGGAAAATTTAGTTTTCCAGTAGGTATGCCAATTAATATCGATATCGCGACCAAATTTCCACTAGCTCCTACCTTGACTAGTTTTTTAGATATAGGACCTACTGCTGGTATTACATCTTCTCAACTTCATGAGGATGGAATAATCGTTAATGGAGCAGCTACTAATAATATTTTTACAGTTAATGATCTAGGAAATCCAAATCATTATCTGCCAAATCCAACTCAACAAGGTAGTTTTGTTCAAGGTGGAAGTTATTTATCAGGAAATCGTTCAGGACGTTATTCATCTGAGTTAGTGCCAGACGCAACTGTTGGTCCTGATATTGGTTTTAGATGTTATATTCCAATCGACACAGCTAATTTTCCAGCTGATGTTGGTCGCCATATTTATTCTTATTAAAATCTTAAAACTAAAAATTTGAATTCCTAAATTTATCGCGTTACCTTTATACGATATGTTTCAAACTATTGGTATGCTGGTAATCTCAAATCTCTTTATGACTATGGCCTGGTATGGCCATCTAAAATCTCATCAGCACTCAAAAGTGTGGATTGTTATTCTTGTCTCTTGGTCCATTGCTTTTTTCGAGTATTGTTTTCAAGTTCCGGCCAATCGCATTGGAATTCATTATTTCACCCTTGCACAATTAAAAATTCTTCAAGAAATCATTACGATGACAATTTTTGGAGTATTTGCAGTGTTCTATATGAAAGTTCCACTGACAAAAAATTTTTTATATGCCAGCATCTGCCTGGTGTTTGCAGCTTTTTTTATTTTTAAAGATCATCTTCAATCATAGGAGTTCTGATATGGGTAAAGTCATTAGCTTTATTAACCAAAAAGGTGGCGTTGGTAAAACGACGATGGCCTTCAACGCTGCTCATGCGCTGGCGAAAAATGGTCATAAAGTTTTGGCGATAGACTTAGATCCCCAATCAAACCTTACACTTTTATTTAAAGCTCAAAATGAATTGAATATTTATCATCTGCTCGTCAATTCAGTGAAAGAATTAAAAATGCTTCACGCTCCAGCAATGCTAGGCAATGTTTTGAGTCGTGGGCTTGTCGATTTACTTCCGGCCGGCCAAGAGCTTTCCGGTTTTGATCTAACCGTTGCTTCAATCAATGCTCCAAGGCAGTTGGTTCTTAAAAAATTTATTGAATCAAACGGACTAAATGATCGTTACGATTTTATTATTATCGATTGCCCTCCCACCTTGGGGCTGCTGGTAATCAACGCACTTTGTGCCAGCGATGGCGTCATTGTGCCCTTTAGACCAGATGATTTTTCTCTAAAAGGTCTGGAGCATTTTTATCAGGTGATCGAAGACATCGGAGATATGGGAATAGTAAAAGCTCCTGAAATTTTTCTGCATGTTCCTAACTTGGTTGATTTACGACGTAAGCAAGAAAGCGACGACCTGAATAAAATTATTCTGGCGATTGACGCAGAATTAGGTGAGGGAAAAGTATTCTCGCCTTTCCTTAATAAGGCAGGTCTCGTAAAATCACTATCAAATAGAAAATCAGTTTTCGATTTTAAAACCCAAGAGTTCAGCGAGCTTCAAGCAAGATTTAGTGGAGTCGCCAAAAGAATAGAGGAATGGTCAAATGAGCACATCTAATAATAAAAAAAGCACAAACCCTTTATACGTAGTTAGAAATAACGGAGTGGACGTGGAAGAGGCATCTGGAATTTTAGAATTAATTTTGAAAAAAACGGGTTTAGATAGAATGATTCCTATCCTTGAATCATTCATCCAGATTATTCTTTCACAAGTTGAGAGCTATGCTGTTTTTATCGAAGTGAAAAAAATGTTTGATCAGATTTTTAATAAAGTGATTGAAGTCATTTTTCAAATTCAGCAGATGACTCAGAAGAAGAAAGTTTAGGCCTCTTGAGTATCCTCATAAATTTTTTCTAAGACATTGAAAAAACAGTAAGGGAAATATTTTCGTAAGCAATGTTACATCATCATAAGACAATTTTTACATCCGTAGACATCTGAACTTCTTAAACCAGACTACTTATCGATACGATCAGTATTAATGAGTGCAACTTCATTTTTTTAATTGAATACAAATAATCATAAATTTTCTTAGCAGCAATAAAAGAGCCATTCATTTCAATAGCTTAAAGACAATTAAACATGTGCTGGGATTGAATAATACAAAAAGTATTGATTTTTATTGTTAACTACAGTACCCTGTTTTGGGGTATTAAGATAAGAGAATTATTTTGATTACCAGAGTGATAGTAACTAAAGAAGCTTATAAAGATTTAAGGCTTGTCCCTTTTTTTATAGTCGATAAATTTGATACTTGGATTCAATCCGTTCATGAAATTGGAATCGTTGAAGTAAGAAAGATTCCTGGTTACCATGACGAGCCTTTGCTAGGAAAAAGAAAGGGGTTCAGATCAATTCGACTAAGTAGAAGCTACAGAGCAATATACAAAACATCAGATGAATTCGTAGAATTAATAGTGGTCTGTGAGGTAAATAAACATGTCTATTAAAAAAAGTTCGGTCATAAAGGCACTTGATAAAATGAGAGGTGGCCCATTAACTTTTGGAAGAATGATTGAATCCATTCGAAAATGTGATGAAATATCACAAGTAGAACTTGCTAAAAGAATGAACATCTCTAAAGCTCATCTGTGTGATATCGAAAAAGGACGTCGTAACGTTACTCTCGCTCGTGCCATGCAATTTGCAAAAGTTTTAGGTTATTCTCCTATTCAATTTGCAGCGAAGGTCATCGAAGATCAAACTCGCGAAGTCGGACTAAAAGTAAAAATTACTTTGGAAGCGGCTTAAAAAGCCCCAAAAAATGGAATTCCAATTGAGAGACCCCACATCTCAATATGGCTCTTATCATGCCCCCAATTAATATAATTAAGCTCTAAAAAACTAGATTTACCATAGCGAAGCCAAGCATTGGTATAGCTCTCGGAACTAGTCGAGAGAAACATTCCATAAGTTAAATGATAGTTCTCAATAAAAGCATGCTTATAAATAACTTCAAATCCTTGGGGATAAATCAATTTAAATTCCGTGGGCGTATCATTGGAATATTTATAATGAAGTCCTTGAAAACCTAAAAGTGCGTTGAGCAAAACTCTGCCATCAAAGGCATCAGCTAAATCATATGAAAAATAAAGTCCAGAATTATTAAAACGCGATTTTGAATAAAGAAGAGCGTCGAAGGCCTTAAATGATGAAGTCTCATTGATATCAAATTTTCCATAGATCATGAGAGAGGGAGCAAGTTTGTCGCTTTGTTTATCATTTTGAAATTCACTTTGGTAAATATAGGGGCCAAAGCCAACAGACGTTTTTAGGCGATTGAGGCGTTTTGGAATTACGGCCTCCAAATGAAAAGTTATAATTTTTTGATCAACCCCTTTCATTTTAAGTTCAACCGGAGAGTTTTCTTCAAGAAAAATGGTATAAGGAGGTTTGGCATCGTTGAGCGTTCTTAAATTGGTAGAACTCAAAGTGATTTCCAAACGTGGATATTCGCTGCCGAATTTTCCAAGACGATTCATCTTGCAGCCAATCGAGAGGTATTCGCTATCGATACCTTCCAGCTTTAAATTATAGGGAGCACAAGAATAATCAATCAATTGTTTTGATCGGGCATTGAGTGCTGCTCGGGCCTCGATCACTATTTTATCCATCAAATCCATGCCCGAATAAACTAAAGCAGTATCAGGATTAAAAAGATTCACGTAGATCTGAGTGGTGAAGACATTTTCAGTCCTGGCCGGAATCACTATCGCGTTGTGATAATCGATATGCACCAGAGCAATGCTATGCTTAATAATTATTTTTAAAAGAGCGCGTGGAACCAATAGATTATTTTCATTGCGAATCCATTGCACCGAATCCGGAACCCAAGAGGCCTCTATATCGGGATGTTGGGTGTGGATGACGAAATCATTTAGTTCAGCATGAATTCGAGATTCACCAACGGAAGATTTGCCAAAACTTATAATTTGAGCAGAGCAATTTTCTATAAAAAAAGTTAGTAGGAAAAAAGTGGAAAAAAATATTTTAAACATTGTGAATATTTTAGCATTACCTGGAAGGAATGCGACGTGTTTTTTTAGTAGTTGTAGGATTCAGTGGACCTGGCTCAGAATCGGGGCCTGTAGGCGTTGTCGTAGTCGTCGTCGCGGCCTTTTTGGTACTAACGCTGTCTTCGATTACATCGTTTTCTCTATTAGAATTATTTTGGGTCGACATTTTTTCAACCAATAATTCGGCTTTTTCTTCTTGGAGCAAATCGCGGCTTTCCAATAAGCGAAGCTCAGCTTCAAAATCATTAGTTGAAGTTTCTGCTTTGATCGCTGGAGTTAGCAGCGAAACCCATAGAAGTATAAATAAATATTTTGTCATCAATAAAGTTTTTCACAAAATTTCTTTTTTTAAAAGGGCCAATACTTGGGGCATATGATAAAAAAACAATTATGAACTTATTAAATCCTGATGACTTACTGCTTTCTTCTTACCATTTCGATCTGCCAGAAGAATTGATCGCTCAGCGCCCTGCTGCAGAGTCGAGGCTCTTAGTTTACAAGGCCTCTACCAACGAAGTCATTCATGACTATTTTAAAAATATTGGATCATATCTTCCAGCTTCGACCCTTTTAGTTTTTAACCGCTCAAAGGTTTTTCCTTCTCGTCTTTTAGGGACCAAGCAAAGTGGGGGGAAGGCCGAACTTTTTCTTTTATCTACAGCGCCCCAAAAAGTGAATAACGAAGATATTTACCCGGCCTTGATAAAAACGACTTCGAGTAAAAAAATCGGAGATCAATACTCATTTTTACCAAACTTAAAAGCGACATTGAAAACAATTAATAACGATGGAACTTTCGGCGTTAGTTTTTCGACTTCCGATATTATTTCTTTTTTAGAGGCCCACGCCAAAATACCGATTCCTCCCTATATTAGAAATGGGGAAAGTGATGAGCAGGATCGCAAAAATTACCAGACTACTTACGCCTTGGAAGTGGGCTCAGTTGCTGCTCCTACTGCTGGCCTGCATTTTACCGAGGCACTTTTAGAAAAATTGAAGAGTTTTAAAATTGCGACGGCCTTTGTAACTTTGCATGTGGGACTCGGAACTTTTAAACCGGTTAAAACAGCTGAGATTAAAGACCACCAAATGCACTCGGAGAATTTCTTTTTTGATGAAATAAATAACGAATTGATTAAAAGTGCCCGCTGTGAAAAGAAAAAAATATTCGCCGTCGGGACGACATCGCTCAGGGTTTTAGAGTCTAGTTTTGAAAAAAATCTTGAACCCAATATTACCTACAGCACAAATATTTTCCTTCACCCAGGAGTGGAGATAAAAAGTGTTGATGGACTGATCACTAATTTTCATCTCCCCCAATCGAGCCTTCTTATGCTAGTGTCCTCAATGATTGGAAGAGAGAAGGCGCTTGAGCTCTATGATATTGCCATAAAAGAGCAGTACCGCTTTTTTTCTTACGGCGATGGGATGCTTATCATTAGATAATCATCAGATAATTCACAGACTAATTTAAGGCAAATTATATGACGGCAAAATCTATTTTTAAAATTTTAGGGCAATCAAAAAAGGCCCGTGCTGGAGTGATCACTACCGCTCACGGTGCTATTGAAACTCCCATTTTTATGCCAGTGGGAACACGCGCCAGCGTAAAAACGATGTGGCAAGAAGACCTCGAAGAAATGAATGCCCAAATTATTTTGGGCAATACCTACCATCTCTATTTAAGACCAGGCCATGAGCTCATTGAAAGAGTCGGAGGCGGACTCCACGGTTTTATGAAATGGGACCGGCCCATTTTAACCGATAGCGGTGGCTATCAGGTCTTCTCACTTTCAAGCATGAATAAAGTGACGGAAGAAGGGGTGACTTTTCAGTCTCATCTCGATGGTTCAAGACATCTCATCTCACCAGAAAAATCCATGGAAATTCAAAGGGCGCTGGGAAGCGATATCGTTATGAACTTTGACGAATGCCCAGCTCTACCGGCCACTAAAGAGCGTTTAAGAGAAAGTATGGAGCTCACTCTAAGGTGGGCAAAACGCTGCCGCGATTACCAATTAAAAGATCATCAAAATCTTTTTGGAATTATTCAAGGTGGACTTCATCACGATTTGCGCACCGAATGTATGGAGCGTTTGCGTGAAATCGATTTTGAAGGCTACGCCCTCGGCGGGTTATCGGTGGGAGAAAAAAATGAAGAAATGGTAAACTTCTTAGATAATTTTGTTCACACGATGCCAAAAGACAAACCTCGCTATTTAATGGGAGTGGGTAAGCCACTTGATATTTTAAATGGAATTCGTGCCGGCATTGATATGTTCGATTGCGTTCTCCCTACGAGAAATGCGCGAAATGGACAATTTTTAACCACACAAGGCCCTCTCAATATTAAAAAAGAGCGTTTTAAAGAAGATCTTCTTCCTCCCGATCCTGAATGCGATTGCAAAGTTTGTAAAAAATATTCCCGTTCGTATATTCGACATTTGTATACGGTCGGAGAATATTTAGCGGGCAATATGATTACCTATCATAATTTATATTTTTATTTGCAAATGACACGTAATGCGAGAACAGCGATTTTAAACGATCAGTTTGACGAGTTTTACACTAAGTTCTATAACTCTTATCAATCAGGTATTTGGAACTAATATTTTAAAATTAAAGGAATGACTATGTTAAAATCTCTAATCCTACTTATCCAATCAACTACTGCGCATGCTCAAGCTGCTCCAGCTGCTGCACAAAATCCAATGCTTCAATTTCTTCCGCTAGTTGTTGTGTTCGTTATTTTTTATTTTTTAATGATCAGACCGCAAAAGAAAAAATTTGAAGACGAACAAGCTTTGATCAATAAACTGGCAAAAGGCGACGAGATTTATACAAAGGCCGGCTTCATTGGGACAATTTACGGAATCAATGATAAAATCGTAGATCTAGAAATTGCTGACGGAGTAAGAGTAAAAGTGTTAAAAAGCCAAGTTGGCGGATTAGCAAAATCTGTTCTTGAAACCGATAAGAAGTAATTTAAAAAATTAATTAAGTGAGGACTCTATGTTTGGATTAGGCGCAGGTGAACTTTTTCTTATTTTTATTATCGCTTTACTCTTTTTGGGACCAAAAAAATTGCCGGAATTGGCCAAGGGCCTAGGACAGGCAGTTCGCGAATTTCAAAAAGCACGCGATGAAATGATGAACGAAGTAAATAAGCCACACACGCCGACAGCTCAAACAGATGCTAAAAAAGATGTTGAAGTGACAGCAACTAAAGTTGAAACAAGTGAACCACATGTTGCTGCTGCAGAATCAATTCAAGAATCTCCTAAGCAATCTTAATTAGAACCTTGCAAATCTATAAATTTATCAACTATACTTTTTATGAAAACCTAAAAGTATAGTTGTTATGCCGTCTTAATTAAGGAGTCTTTTGATGAAAACCAGCTGGTGGGTACGCTTTAGTGCGCTACTTGTCTTTGTCGTTCTTGCCGTTCTAGTCCTCCTACCTACCGTTGTGAAGTTTGATGAAAATGGACATTATCCAATTAAATCAAAAATCAATTTGGGTCTCGACCTTCAGGGTGGACTCTACATGGTCCTGGGAATAGATTTTAAGAAAGTTTATAAAGACGAAGTAAAAACTTACGCTCGTAAAATAGAAAACATTCTAAAAGATCAAGAAATTATTGTTTCACCAGGCAGTATGGATGAAACAGATCAAATGGATCCAAAACAAATTCTAGTTTTTTCAAAAGCCTCCGATATGGATGCTGCTAAGAAAAAAATTAAAGAATATTATACTGGCAACGTTCGTATTACTAAAGAAGAAGGCGATAAATTAGAAATCGCTCTTGCCACAGTTATCAAAAAACAAATCGAAGAACAGTCAGTTGGTAAATCAATTGAAGTTATCAGAAATCGTATTGATGAATTCGGTGTTATGGAACCGGAAATTCTGGCCCAAGGTAATGACCGTATCGTGGTTCAGCTTCCAGGTGTTCGCGATATTGAAAGAGCGAAAGAGCTTATTGGTAAAACGGCCAAGCTCGAATTTAAAATGGTTAATGATACTATTGCTCCACAAGTAATGATGGGGTGGATGGATAAGGCCACTAAAGCGGGAATCACTTTTAAAAAAGGTGATCGTTTTTCTGAATACCTTATAAAGATGAACGAATTTTTGAAAACTGATATTCCGGCCAACCACGAATTAGCGTTCGAGAAAAAAACAAACAAAGCGACAGGGGAAGAAAATAATATTCCTTTCGTCGTTGAATCGACAGCAAAAATCACCGGTGACGATTTATCAGACGCTCGCGTTCAAATTGATCCTCAAAAAAATGATCCATACGTATCAATGGATTTTAAACAGGCCGGAGCTAAGCGCTTTGAAGAAGCAACTGGTGCCAACATCGGAAGACGCATGGCCGTTATTCTCGATGGAAACGTTTATTCAGCTCCAGTTATTCAAGCAAAAATTGGTGGTGGTCACGCTCAAATCACTCTTGGTGGTGGTGGTGCTAACTTCAATAAAACAATGTCAGAGGCCAAAGACTTGGCCTTAGTTCTAAGAGCGGGTGCTCTTCCTGTTCAGCTCGACTTCTTAGAGCAAAGAACTGTAGGACCAAACCTTGGAAGTGATTCAATTCATAAAGCTAAAATTGCTTCTATCATTGGATGTATGTTGGTCTTTGTTTTTGCTATCATTTACTACCGTTTTTCAGGAGTGATTGCAGTAGTCACACTTCTTTTAAACGTTCTTTTTACCATCGCTATTTTAGTTGCCCTTGATGCAACATTAACTCTTCCTGGACTTGCCGGGATTGCTCTTACTGTTGGTATGGCGGTCGATGCAAATATTATTGTCTTCGAAAAAATAAGAGATGAGTTAAGAAAAGGTATAAGCAATTATAAATCTTTTGAACTGGGATTTGCTTCAGCATTATGGACCATTCTTGATGCTCACGTAACTGCGGCTTCAGCAGGATTTTGTCTACTTAACTTTGGTACAGGTCCAATTCGTGGATTTGCAGTAACTTTACTAATTGGTATTGGAGTAACTGTTTACACTGCTTATTACGTCTCAAAACTATTGTTTGAATTGTATATGGACAAAGTTGAAGGACAAGAACTTAGTATCTAAATAGACTTTTTTAGTTAGAATTTTTCAGACTCAGGGGTTTTTAATATGATCGAATTAATTAAACATGGAACAAAAATAGATTTCGTTGGAAAAGCAAAATACATTGTGACTGCTTCAGCGATTTTAACCGCAATCGCTCTTTATGGAATTTTTACTCATATGAATTACGGTGTCGACTTTAGAGGTGGGGCGGAGATTCAAACTAAATTCGAAAAACCTATTCACTTAGATCAATTGCGTGAAGCTCTTGATAAAGGCGGATTAAAAGGTGTTGCCGTTCAAACCATTGGGGACGAAAAAGACAATGAAGTTTTGATTAAAGTTCAGGCCCAAGAAGGGGAGCTTAATACTATCACTCAAAAAATCACTGATGATCTTCATCGTGAATTCGCTGACAATAAAGGTGAAATTCAAAAAGTTGATATCGTAGGCCCTAAGGCCGGAAAGGAATTGCGCCTCTCTGGTATTAAAGCAATGTTTTGGGCGATCTTGTCGATCATGATCTATATCGCGATTCGCTTCGACTTTCGTTATGCTCCAGGAGCTATGATTTCTTTATTCCACGATATTATCGTTGTGGCCGGAATCATTGCTTGGACAGGACATGAGTTTTCTCTGCAAACCGTTGCAGCACTTCTAGCAATCATCGGTTATTCAATTAACGATACCGTTATCGTTTACGACAGAATCCGCGAGCATGAAGAAAGAGATAAGACTATAACTCTAAGACAACATATCAATGATGCGGTTAATGATACTCTTTCAAGAACAATCATTACTTCGCTTGCGACTCTTCTGGTAACTGTATCAATGTATTTCTTTGGTGGTGTTGCGATTAAAGACTTCTTCTTTGCAATGTCATTGGGAATTATCTTTGGAACATACTCTTCAGTTTACATCGCTGCGATCACGACTTTGTTTACTGACACTCAAATGAAAAAGATGAATGCAAATAAGAACCCTATTGCAACAGCTTAAATTACTACCTCCTGTACGTTTTCTAATATTCTTGGGCCTATTATTTATAGGCCCAAGTATTACTGCCCAGACTGATCCCACGGTTCCTGTTGAAACAAAAAATCAAATACAAAATCAAGTACAAAATCAAATACAAAATCAAATACAAGAAGAGCACGATACAAAGAATCTCGATAAGCTTTTAATCGACTACAATAAAGATTCAGAAAAAGTTTTAAAGGATGCCTCAAAAATTATTCAAAAGGATGAGGCCAGCGAGCTGAAAAAATCCGAACTAGACGTTGGACAAGATAATAGTCCCGACGAAGAGGTACTTGTTAAAAAAGCTGATTTGAGCATATTCGATCTTCGCAAAAAAAAGATAGATCCCAAAAACCTTAAAAAAATTAAGTACTCCGAAGCGTTGAAGGTGACTTTAGGGCCCCTGCAGAAAATGAGCGAAAGGGAACTGGTACAGCTCTTGAGAGATAATACTAAAGGCTCATCAGCA
>JAQTTZ010000223.1 GCA_028710485.1 Bacteriovorax sp.
AAAACTACCTTCCTCAGATAGTTTACCCCCGCATTGCCCGATAATCCCCGAACCATTTAATGGTAGCTTATTGTAAGCTTGCAAATCGGGGATTTATCTTAGATAAAATTATCCTATAACTTGAAATTATCCCCATACCTTGATAACATTACTCCTATAAATCCCAAAAAATAGCTTTTTGAGATTTTAGTTCTTTAAAAAATCAGAAATCAATAAACACGAGTTTGTGCTCGATTTGGATATTACTCCCCTAGTATCCAGTTCGAGTACAAACTCAAATTTAATAAAATGAAAGAAGGTGTCAAACATAATGCCAAATTATGAGAAACCCACAATTGGTAAACAAAACCCTGCTGCTACAGCTGGTTTCTTGAAAAGAACTCTCGAGGATCAGGGCCATAAGTTCCAAACCATCCCTCTGATTAAATATCTCAAGCTTGGGCTTAAAACCAGAGGTAGTGGAAATGGAACCTTAAACTCTCACCCAGAAACTTTCATTGTTTTGGAAAACGGTGAAATCACCACTGCCAGTCTCATAGAAGTAAACAGCCATCTTGATCCGGCCACGTTCCAGATCGTCGCCATCAACAGCATTGGCAATCAAAAATATCAGATGGTTAACGCAGTCGTCCAAGGCTACAACGACGAAGACCCAAACTCCGGTTATGAACGACCAACCGACACCGAAGGGCCACATGTAATAATCGGCGCCTACGGATTTGACAAAAAGGGCAATCTTCATATTTTCAGAACCCTTCAATTCCGTGCCGGAAACAAGCTCATAATCGATACCCCCAGAGGATTTTGTCACCAGGATACCAACGAAAGAGGCCAGATAATCTGTACCTCTGCCACTCAAGACATCCTCACCGCAATGGAAAAGATTCTCGGAGAAGAAACCGGCGATGTTTTCCAAATTAAGAAAATAACTTTCCTGGGAAACGATGTCGCCAATAGCAGCCACGACGAAGCATTGTCACCGCTTTTTGCGGTCGAGGTCGACTACCCAAAATTTATCCGATCTCAAAAGGTTATCAGCAAAAGAGAGCTTCAGCGCCGGCAAGAACAAATGACACATGAAGGGCTCAACGGCAAAATCATCAATTTTACTGTTGAACAATACACCAGCTACTTAAACAACATCAGGGTCTTGAAAGACCTTACTGCCGACAGTATTCACAACAGAGTCCTCATCAACTACCTTCAAAAAATCTATCCTTTCATTCCCACCCATTTCTGATTTATGCGCCCGGGGCGTTGCTTTTATTAATTTAATCGCAACATCAAGACCCCGGGCCTCATTCTATTCAAATCCCAAAACAATTCTCACAATTTGACCTAAATTCATTTTTTTCATATAATCACTCGTTTTGGTTTACTTCGCAATTTAAAAAGAAAGGTGATGTTGTTCTTATGTATCTTAGGCCTGGAGGGAAAAATTATCTGAAAAAAACAGGTTACAACTTGTTCAATCATCAAAGACGTCACGATAAATTTTACGTCGCCACTTTTGATAACACCCAAAAAGGCATGCTCTATATAGTTTGCGCCTCCCCTACCAAATTTCAATCAATTGAAAAACTAGACGAGGCTTTAAAAAATTGGCAAAAAAGATATCCCGATAAAAGTATTCAAAACCAAAACTTAATCAGCGAAGACAATTCTGACTCATGGATCTTCGAACCAGAAGTAAACGAACCTAAAAGGTTTATTATGGCTTACAAGATCAAATATTCTAAATAGTCTCTCACTTGCAACCCTGAAGTTTAATTTTCAAAAAATACTTCAGGGTCATTTTATCTTCTTATCAAATTTATTTTTTTCTGCTATAATCTCTCCATTAACCGAAGACAGCAGGCAAACCAATAAGTCCCGCCGAGGCAAAACATTATCGTTTTGTTTTTAATCATCCTCGCATCTTTGGCGAGGTTTTTTAATATAAAAATTATGCCTAATCAACAAAAAATAGAACAAGTAGAACAAGTAGTTAAAAAGCTTTCTGAGGCCAAATCAGCTGCTTTAGTTCAATATCAAGGTCTTAATGCCGAGAATACCACTCAACTTCGAGCTAATATTCATGCCCAAGGCGGCAATATGGAAGTCGTCAAAAATTCTCTTATAACTCGAGCCCTCGAAAAAATGGGTATCAAATTACCTAAAACCCTTACCGGACCCACTTCTATCGCCTACTGTAATGACGATGAAATCGCCCCTTTAAAAGAAATTGACAAAGTCAATAAAGACAAAGAGGTCACTTCTTTTAAGTATGGTATTTATGACAAAAAATTACTTTCTTTAGACGAACTCAAAACTTTTTTAAGTTTACCTTCAAAATCAACCCTTATTTCCCAATTCATTGGTGGTTTAGCCAATCCTCTTCAAAGATTAGCCTATGCTCTTCGTTTTAACCAAACCCAATTGGTCTTAACTCTAAAAGCCATCTCCGAAAAACAACAATAATTATTAGTTAAAAAATTATTAATTAAAAATCTTATGTCAGAAGAAAACAAAACCAGTACAAAAGTACAAAAAATAATCGATTCTGTCGCTGAATTGTCAGTTCTCGAGCTTTCCGAATTAGTCAAAGCTCTTGAAGAGAAATTCGATGTCAAAGCCGTCGCTGCTGCTCCTGTAGCTGCTGCCGGTGCCGCTCCCGCTGCTGGCAGTGATGCTACCGCTCCTGCTGAAGAAAAGAATGAATTTGACGTAGTCATCACTTCTGCTGGCGCCAATAAAATTGCCGTCATCAAAGTCGTTCGCGAATTCAAACCTGAACTCGGTCTTAAAGAAGCCAAAGACATGGTCGATGCCTGTC
>JAQTTZ010000224.1 GCA_028710485.1 Bacteriovorax sp.
CCCATTGGGTTGATGCTGGCATTGGCGTGTGTAAATGTTTTTGAATCTTTTCTAATCGATAAAATGGAACCGAAGCACCGTATTTAAGCATCGCAACGATTGCGTGAGCTGCTTCATCACACTTAGGCGCATTTTTTCCTTCAAAATCTGCTTCAAAAATCGCAAGGCAAGCATTACAACGAAATTTTTCGGTCTCATGCACCACGGCCTTCAAGGGAGATGCACCTGTTATACGAATATAAATTCCAGGTTCGTATTTTGAGAGAGTTCCTTTATTAGATTCTGGACATATCTCACCAGCTTTTAGCGATTCGTGAGAATGAAGAATATGAGGAGCATTGGGATAAGACTTCTGACCGTTTCTTCCTTTATTATTTCCACGAGGATGTGGCCTTTCACCTTTATCGTTATTATCAATTTTAGGAGGAGTCTTTTCCATCTTTTTATTAAAGATTTTTCTCAGATGCAAAATTGTAGTTTCTTTCATGCCCACAATGCGATCGAGAGAAATCAAAGCATCCATCGCTTCTAACATAAACTTTTGTAGATCGGGATCAATATCCAACGATTCAATTTGATCAATCCGCTTATTGATCTCCTCTTCGGTGATATCAATTCTTATTTCTTTTTTAATTCGATTTACCATAATAGATAAATTTTATATTTTTCTCAGTTGGCCTACAAGTTTTTCCAATTTTTTTGTGCGGTCAATGTATTGTTGTCCATTGTGTTCAATTGTTAAACTTTTTGAAGGGCTTTATCCCTGTTTTAGACCTCAGGAAATATAAAAAAAAGTGATGATAAGTAAAAACAATAGTGTATGATTTACTTAGTTATCGTAATCCGATAACAATGGTGGTATTATGATAGTGAGCTTTGCTAATAAACTAGCAGAAGATTTATTTGAAGATAGAAAATCTAAAGAAGTAAGAAGTTTTCCGAACGAGCTGCATCGGGTAGCTAGGCGAAAGATTTTATATCTTTATGACGCCGCAGAGTTGACTGATTTAAAGGTTCCACCTGGCAATAAGTTAGAAGCCTTAAAAGGTGATCTTGTTGGTTACCATTCAATAAGGATCAATATTCAATGGCGGGTAGTTTTTAGATGGAACAATGGAAACGCAGAAGAAGTATCAGTGATAGATTACCACTAGGTAGGCGGGAGAATAGTTATGAGTAAACAACCAAAAAATCCATTTCATGCAGGTGAAATTCTTTTAGAAGAGTTTTTAGTGCCTATGGGGGAGACTCAAGCGGCTTTTGCTAATAAGCTTGGATGGACTAAGGCCAAACTTAACGAATTAATTAAAGGAAAGCGTGGCATTACTGCTGATACGGCTATCGATTTGGCCGAAGCTCTTGGAACGTCACCAAAACTTTGGATGAACCTTCAAGCTACTTGGGATTTAGATCAGGCCATGAAGTCGAGAAAGTCGGCGTAGTTTAATTTAGATGTACCAGTTACTATTTCCAGCGACGCGTTTTTAATTTTCTGAAATACACGGTTGTTGACATAAAAAATAAAATAGACAGTTTTCATTGATTTTCTTTCTAAGAATGTACGCGACTAAACTTCCATTGTTTTAATCAATACTCTCTTTTCTCCATTGGAGAATTCTCCAATTTTCGTTATCACCAAATATCCTGATTGTCCGGCCCTGCGTAACGAAAAAATGTTTTTAATTTGCTGATGCGGAGTTCGTTGGTTTTGATTTTTGTGAGCTTACAGAAGGATTTCCGGTATATAAACAACTGAAAAAAGACAAAAAAATTTGGTGCCTAGGGACAGATCTTCCTAGAGGTGAATTGCTCTTAAATGGCCCTTAGCAACCAATCGCAAAGAAACGTAATAGCATTAACAGTTTAAACTAAAGTTCTAAGAATCATTTGTTGTCCATTATGTTCAATTGTTATCCTTTTCGAAGGATTTTATCCCTGTTTTAGACCTCAGGATTGCTAATAAGCTACTCATCTTGATAATTAGCTACTAATAAGCTACTGTCGAAATATTAGCATCCATTTTGGAGATATTTTTTAATGCAAAAAGAACTGAAATACCCTCAAGGAATCGTCTGGCTCATGGGCCAATGTATGGAGGCCAAGGGAAAGCAAGACCTATGGACCCAGACTCGTCCAGAGGCCATGAAGGCGTTGCGAGAGATGGCCATTATTCAAAGTGCTGAGTCATCAAATCGAATTGAAGGGGTCGAAATTGAGAAAAATCGTTTGGTTCCTCTTTTAACGGGAAAAGTAAAACCACTCGATCGACCCGAAGAGGAGGTTCTAGGCTATAAGAATGCTCTTGCTTGGATTCATAAAAATTTTGAAAAAATAAAAATGGAGCCAGCAACTATTTTAAAAATTCACCATCTCTGCCAAGAAGGGGCGAGCGGAGACGCGGGAAAATTTAAAACTAAGAATAATGAGATTATAGAAATTCATAATAATGGCGAAAGATCCATTCGCTTTCTTCCTACGAGTGCTAAAGAAACTCCTGAAGCCGTTAAGCAATTATGTCTCAAATACCGGCAAGAAATACAAAATAATGAAGGGCCAGATCTTGGCATCATTTCAAATTTTGTTTTGGATTTTTTATGTATCCACCCTTTTAGAGATGGAAATGGCAGAACTTCAAGGCTACTGACCATATTACTTCTTTATCAAAATGGATATTATGTTGCTAGATACATAAGCCTAGAGAGGATAATAGAAGAGCACAAAGAAGAGTATTACTCAACCCTTCATAAATCATCCCAAAAATGGCATGAGAAAAAA
>JAQTTZ010000116.1 GCA_028710485.1 Bacteriovorax sp.
ACTGCTTTTGTCAGTCAAACAACCTATCGAACGGCTCGGGAAAATACTTAAGTGAAATGATATGCTCAGGGATTTAAAAGTGTAAAAATGGTGATAATCCAAGTAGTTAGAGGTGATAATAAATTGATTGAAATGGTTTGGTTGGGCTTAAAAAGACATAAAAAGAACAGTAAGTCTTATCTAAAGCAGTGCGTGCGCCACGGCCCCCGCCTCTCGTGTCCATACATCCCATCCAGGGAATAAAAAAATCCCCCCACCAAATTGCGGGGAAGCGAGGGGATTTGGGTTTAAGTCTAGAAAAAATAACCAAAGCTAATCATTATTTTCGCTAGGAGATTACTTAAAATTTTAATTCTATATCTAATTATTAAATTTAAAAATTTACTCTATTCAGAGCTTAATTTTTTTTTAAAAGAGAGTGTTTTTTCTTTGGAAAAAAACACTCTTCTTAATAAAAATCAACCAATCAATCTTAGTGCTGACATTGGGATCTGGTTAGCTTGCGCTAATGTTGAAACCGCTGCGTTCTTCACCACGTTGTTTGAAGCAAGGCTTGCGGAAGCTTCAGCGACATCTACGTCTTGGATTACAGAGCGTGCACTATCTTGGTTAATTGTTTGTGTTTCAAGGTTTTTAACAGTTGAACCAAGTCTAGATTGAATTGAACCTAGATCCGCTCTCTGACCTGATACTTTTTCAATGGCCTTATCTACATTAGATATGGCATCGAGAGCTTCATCCTTTTCAGCAATTCCTGTTCCACTAATTCCGATTGAAGAAGAAGAGGAATCCGTTGAACTTGCATCGAAGGTAATTTTGTTTTGTTCTCCGGCAAATGCTCCAACCTGAAAGTCCATTGAGCCCTTACCTTTACCATTCAACAATTGTGATCCGTTAAAAGTTGTTGATTCAGAAATACGATCTACTTCTTTAGTTAATTGCTTATACTCTTTATCTAGAAATCCTCTTTCTTGTTCACCAACAGTGTCTGATGCTGCTTGGATTGTTAATTCTCTCAAGCGCACTAGGATATTTGAAGTTTCACTCAATCCACCTTCTGCCGTTTGAACAAGTGAGATACCGTCGTTTGCGTTTCGTGTAGCCTGTCTTAAACCTTTTGTCTGAGCTTCTAAGTTCGTAGCGATGGCCAAGCCAGCCGCATCGTCTGAAGCTTTTGTAATTCGTTTACCGGAAGATAGTTTTTCCAACTGAGCGTTCCCAGCGTTTGAAACTTCTTTCAAGTTTTTCTGTACCGTTTGTGAAGCGATGTTCGTTGCGATTCTTAAACCCATTAGTATCTCCTTGATCGAAAACGCCCCCGCGCTTTCTTTGATTAAGTCCGACGTAAATTGTCAGACAAATAACCTATCGAAACAGTCGGATATAAACTTTAGTAAAATTGTCGGATAATAGAGATTGAAGTATTATTTTAAGGATTTAGATCGTGTGTTTATGAATAAAAAGCCTGTGTGCATAGTCTGTCTGCTACGGCTCCTGCCTCTCGCGGACATATATTCCATCCTGGAAATAAAAAAAAGGCCCAAGTTTCCTTGGGCCTTCGTAGTTCATAGAATTTTTGTAAAAATCATCCAATCAATTTCAGAGCAGATGATCCGGCATTATTCGCCTGTGCTAAAACCGAAGTCGCAGCGGCAGAGAGAATATTTCCTTTAGTCATTTCAGCTGACTCAAGTGCTATGTCAGTATCTCTAATTCGAGAGTTTGCAGCAGACAAGTTCTCTGTTCTTACATCTAAGTTTGAGATTGTCGATTGCAGTCTGTTTTGTAGAGCACCAAGCGAAGCACGGTTAGCGTTGACTCCGTTAATTGCATTATCAATCTTTTCAAGATTGTTTTGAGCATCACCCTTAGTCAACACCCCAAGACCTTCAACGCCTAAGTCTTTAGTTCTAGCGCTTGTATCTTGTGGTGTATAAGAAAGTCGGTCATTCTTCTCATCGTTCATAATCCCAATTTGAAAATCAAGCTTGTCACCTTCACCATTTAACAGGTTTTTCCCGTTAAACTGAGTAGAAGTTGCAATTCTTTCCATTTCATTTGTTAATTGTTGGAACTCTAGATTAGAAAATTTTCTTTCTTGGTCACCAATTGTATCTGATGCTGATTGTACCGAAAGCTCTCTTAATCTAATTAAGATATTTGAACTTTCGTTTAATCCACCTTCAGCGGTTTGAATCATTGAAATACCATCTCCGGCGTTTCTACTTGCTTGTTGAGTACCACGAATATTAGCTTTCAACTTTTCAGAGATCGCCAAACCTGCTGCATCATCACCGGCCTTATTAATTCTTGAACCAGATGATAGCTTCGCAAGTGTATTCGATTTGTTTTCTTCAACTTTTGCTAGTGAATTTTGTGCTCTTAATGACTGAACGTTTGTGTTAATTCTTAATCCCATACTAATCTCCTAGAATCATGCCTTCCTCCTTAAAATTAAGATTTAAACAGCCTTGTTTGAATCTTTGTTAGTTTCGCAACAGTCCCATCCGTTGCTGATAAATTTATCGGAAAGCAAAAAGTATACTTAAGTACTTTCTTTTAATTTTAAGAAGTTTTCATTGGAGAATTTTTGTCGGCTATTGATTATTTGTTAGCAAGAATTGGGTATCACATTGAATAACAACGAGAGTGGAATTCCAATTCCTGATTGAATAGTTCAAGGATTATTTTTTGCCTTGAACTGCTTGAATGAGATTGCTGGTCGAATAACCATTTTTAAAGAGAAGGCTTCTCACAGTTCCACCATGGGCCAATACAAAATCGGAACCTACGATTTGTTCAACTTTCCAGTCTCCACCTTTGACTAAAACATCAGGCTTAATAAGCTTAATAATTTCTAAGGGGGTCTCTTCTGTGAAAATCTGAACACAGTCTACAGCTCTTAAATTTAAAAGCATCGCCTTGCGATCATGTTCATTATTGATCGGACGGTCAGCTCCTTTTAAAGCTCTAACACTCTGATCAGAATTGAGTCCGATAATAAGAACATCACCTTGAGCTTTAGCTTCATTTAAATATTCAACATGACCAAGATGTAGAATATCAAAACAGCCGTTAGTGAAAACAATTTTTCGCCCTTCGTTCTTCTTTAAAAACTCTATCGTATCAGCTGAAAGAACTTCCATTTTATTTCACCAATTTGGTGTCTGAAAGACGCCCTTGAAAATCAAGAAGCATTGGAAGAAAAAGAGCAACGCTTGAAAGTAGCGAAATAAGTGCTCGCGTAAAAGTATTTTTCACCGTGACATTTTTATTATCAGCCCTTAGCAAGCGGATCCCCATTATCGTTTTACCTGGACTGGCACTTAGATCAAGAATAGTAAAATATAGGAGATAATAAATAGAGAATATTGCGGCAGTAAAAACAATTAAGTCTTGAGTCGAAATGAGGCGCGCGAATATTTGAAATTGAATTCCCGACGCAAAAACCAAAAGAGCTCCCGTTACCGCAACAAAACTAACAACCACCAAAAGATCAACAACCCACGCAAAGAACTGAGCTCCAACTGAAGCCGTTTTATAAGTTGTTTTAGTTTCAATTTTCTCTTCACTAAAATCTAATTTTGTTTCAAGAATATTTTGATTCTTAATTTGATTTTGATTTCCAGGATTGCCTTTAGCTCCATAAAAAACCTCAAGCCCGGTTGGTAAATGTTGAGCAGACGCTTTAGCTGCTTGGCCGCCAGCGAGTGAACTTAACATGGCCGCAGCTTTCGGCTGAGTGCGAGCTGTTCCAAATGGCTTAACTTCTTTTGAGGATGGCTTAAACGAAGCTCTTTTTTGATCTTGGTGAAAACCCAAACCTTTGGTCATAGGCTTAAAACTATCTTCACTAATATTGAACTCATCAAGATTCACTTGAATTAAAGTAGTTGGTTTTGGAGATGATGATGAATGAGTATCTTGATTCATAATCTTCCTTGGTAAGGGATTTATTGATGTATGCCAGAATAGATTCTCACATGCATCACAAAGCATCAATCATATTTTAGTTCAATTTAAGAAGGAGAAAGCAAATAACCCATCGAAGATGCGACGGCCGTTGGTGCTCTCAAGATAGGTGTGGGTAAATGAATGGAAAAAACATTGGATTTAGCTAAAATACTGGCTTCTTCGCGCAACGAAAATCCGCCCTCCGGCCCTATTAAAATGGCCCTTACTCCTGATATTTTTTCCACTTTTCCACAATTATTTGGTTTTGAATTGAAAAAAAACAAAGGTGAATTCCACTTGTCTAGAAAAATATTCAGGTTAACTTGAGGGTGAACAATTGGCAAAAAAGGATTATTAGATTGAATTAAAGCACTTTCTAAAATGCGCTGAACTCTATCACTTGCAAGATAATCGTATTGAGAAAATTCCGAAGTTAAGGGATAGATATTTCTAACACCGAGCTCAACAGCTATTTTTAGAATATCTTCAAAGGCATCTTTTTTCGGATTGGCAATGGCTAGACTTATTTCGTGAGAGTCCTTTGATTCTTCAATCGAATCAACAATAAGCTCGATTTGATTTTTTGAAATAGCCCCAACTCTTGTCAACGCTTTCAATCCACTGCCGTTTAAAACTAGAATTTCTTCTTCTGCTTTTATACGCACGACATGTAAATGTTTGGCAGATTCATCTGTCACCAAAATACTTTTTAAAGCATTCTCTCTTGAAAAAGGATAAAAAATTGCCCTCATTTTACGAAGGCCTTCTAAAAAGAATCGCGCTCCAATCATTTTTTGAGACCACCGCAACTTTTTCTAAACTATTATATTGAGAAACAATTGTATCGACTTGATGATTTAGCAGTCCTGACACAATCAAAAAACCTGATTTATTGAGCGAGGAAAGAATCACTTCTTTTTCTAAAATCAAAACATTTTCCAATATATTTGCAAAAACTAAATCATTTAGACTTTCAGTGTATCGATTGCGGATAACTAATTTTGACCCTTCAAGTTTTTCGCCTTCAAAATTAAGCACCAGGTTCTGCATACAATTATCAAGGGCGCTCTTATCAATATCACAAAAGACAGTAGGCATTAGCTTAGTTTTAAGTGCTGTAATTCCTAAAATGCCAGAGCCACAACCAAAATCAAGGCAGTGAGAAGCTGGTTTTAATTGATCTGAAATTTTATCAAATAAACTTAGGCATAAATAAGTTGTCTCATGAGTTCCCGTTCCAAACCCCATCCCAGGATAAATATAAACTTTTTGAGCCTTAGAATTCTCGCGAGATTCTTTCAACCACTCTGGAATAATTTCTAATCTCTCTGAAATAACAATAGGAGTATAAAACTTTTTCCATTCCGCATTCCAATCTTCAACATTTTTCTGAGCTGTAAAAAGAGGAAGTTCTGGGTAATTTTCTTTTATAAAGAAAACGAAGTCTGAAGAGTTCGTTTCGAAGTTATCTTGATAGAAAAAATATTTATAAGTGAAAGAGTCCTGGTCAATGGTAGCGGCCTGAACTTCGTCAATTAGGCTCTCAGGTATGTCGCCACCGGAATAAGCCCGTTCACCAAGAATTTCATCAACTCTAGCTTCTTCCAATGAAAACTCTTCAACGCCATCGCATCCAAAATCTTCCAGTGCATAAGTATTTATACCATCAGCAAAACTTACGTTTTCTCTGTTATATTGTATCAAGACAAAATTAAATTTCTTATTTTCCACAGGTACCTTCATGATTTTTTTCTATTTTTAGTAATGGATAGAACCCACCTGTTGGCTCTAGTTCAATATTTTTCAAGCAATTATTTCCAATCCATATAATGTTTGGGTGCCACAAATTTATGTAGGCATAATCGCGATTAACAATCTCAAGTGCTTTTTTATAAAGCATAGTTCGCTTTGTACTATCCGCTTCTATTGTTGCCGCATCAATCATTTTATCAAATACTGGATTATTATAACTTGTTCGATTCCCACCTTTGGGAGGTGTGCTCTTGGAATGGAAAACAAATTTCATCATATCTGGCCCGGTAAATCCAATCCATTGACCTATGACAACATCAAAATTCCCACTCTTAAACGCACTCATATAGGTTCCCCATTCTTGAATGCTAAGATTGATTTTAAAACCTTCTTTTTCTAAAAAATTCTGAATTACTTCTACAACTTCAATGCTGGCTTTGTTGTTACTAACCTTCCAGTCAAGTTCTAATTCTTTACCATCTTTTTCTAATACACCCTTTGCGTTCTTTTTGTATCCGGCTTCACTTATAAGTTTGCGGGCGAGATTTACATCATAAACTTCAACTGCTTTTGCATCAAACATTTCTGCAAATGCCGGAGAGAACATTCCAATTGATAAAACGGCGGTATCCTTTAATTTGAATTTTAAAATATCATTTCTTGGGATGAGCAATGAAATAGCTTGTCTTAACTTTACGTCTTTGAAAACTTCTCTCTTATGGTTCAGGCCCATGAATAAAAAATTCCCACTAGGCATTTCCCAAACTTTTAAATTCTTAGCCTTTGCTTTAAGCCAATAAACTTTTCGCGGAGACATGTTGGCAACAGATAAATCAATTTCTTTATTGATCAGCTTAAGGGCCAATGTTGTTTCGTCTTTTACGACTTTAAAAACAAAAACTATTTTAGATTTGTCCTTTGGTGCAACAGTTATTTCCAAAGGCCGAATGTCACTTAACAGATAATCACCACAACCTATAACGTCGGTCGCTTCCATTGCAGTACTTATAGGATCTTTTAATTTAACAATTTTCAAAAGAGCGAGATTTGATAAATTCTCCAATGAAAAACTAGAATAGGTGATCACTAGGTTATATTTATCTAGGACGACAAAACTTTCAATCGTTTCAAATGCGCCCATGAAAGTAGATCTGATCTTTTCATTTTTGGCGAAGTATTCCCAAGATTTTTTAACGTCCTCCGCTGTAACCGCTGTTCCGTCAGCAAAAGTTAAATCTTCACGCAGTTTAAATTTTAAAATTTGTTTATTTTCGACAATTTTTTCTTCAAAGGTTGAACAAGCCTTGCATTCAAACTGCATTTTTTGATTAAAATCAATTAATGCCATATGAACTAGCCGATTAATGTTTTGTGAATTCGCATCAGTAGAGAAAAACGGATTAAGATTATTGGGTGCTGCCGAGATAGCAATATTTATTTTCTCAGCGGCTAGCAGGGTAAGTGATGTGGATAAAAACAGTCCGATGAATAGAGTGAGAAACTTCTTCACATGTCTTCCTTCTTTCTTTTATAACCTCTTTAATCTATCATTTTATTCATAAAAGACCAATCGAGGAGACGTCGGTGTACATCATTTCTATCTGTGGCGGTTCTGGATCTGGAAAAACAACTTTTACTGATAAAGTGCGCCATGTTGTGAAGGAAGAAATATCCGTCGTCCATATGGATTCATATTACCTCCCAAAACTACCTAAGGAGCTTCAAACTAGAAACGGCCAGCCAAACTTTGATCATCCGGCTGCGTTTGATTGGAAACTTCTGGCCAGTCATCTAGGAGCTCTGAAAAAAGGTAAATCAGTAGAGTCACCTTTATATGATTTCAAAAAAAATTCCCGCTTAAAAAAAACTAGAGTCATTAAACCTTCCAAGGTTATTTTATTTGAAGGTATTTTTAGTCTTTATAATGAAGAAATTAGAAAACTTTCAAATATTACTGCTTTTTTGAACGTTGAGGCAGATATTCGTTTTATTAGACGGCTTCATCGAGATGTCGAGGAGCGAGGACGTTCTCTCGATTCGGTGATCACTCAATACTATGAAACGGTCAGGCCAATGTATCAAAAGTATCTCGACCCACAACGGCAGTTTGCTGACTTTATCGTGGGCGAAGAATCAGACATCGCAGCTGGAATTTTAGGGGCGAAGATAAATGAATTAATTAGTTCAAACCCAAAAAAATCTAAAGTAAAAACTTAAGGAACAAATGAAAAATCATTACCTGAAAATTGAGCCCGTTGGCGGAATCGGACAGATTGGATCTAACATGACGTTGATTCAAGGAGCAAATGACGCTATTCTTATCGATGCTGGAATTCTTTTTCCGTATGAAGATTTTTTCGATATTAATTATCTTATTCCTGATCTTTCTACTATTCCAACGCCAAGTCATTTGGTCATTACTCACGGCCATGAAGACCATATCGGTGCGGTCCAACACGTCATTAAACAGTTTCCAAATATCATCGTACTCGCTTCTCCATTTACCGCTGCTCTGATTCGAAAAAAATTAGAATTTAATAACGATCCATATCCTATAAAGGAATATCGAAGCGTTGATCAATTAGTTTTTACTGACTTCACCATAGATCCGATTCATGTTAATCACTCTATTCCCGAGACGCATGGACTTTTAATTAGAGATCTCAAAGAAGAGTTTGGTCTCTTTTTTATTTCCGATTTTAAAATTGATTATAAAAACATTTACGAGCAACCATTTGATTTTGAAAAACTGATAAAACTATCAAAGGACCTAAAGCGCAAAGTGCTTCTGGTAGACAGTACAAACATCACGAGCAATACATTAAAAACACCCTCTGAAGTTGATATCATTCCCGTGATGGATGAAATTTTTACAAGTACGAAAAAGAGAATTTTCATTACCTGCTTCTCTTCCAATATTCATCGACTAATGACTTTTATTAGTCTTGCTAAAAAACATGGGCGCAAAATTGTTCCACACGGACGCTCGATGATTAGTTACCTCAACACAGCTAATGAACTCGGCATGATTCCCGATTTCGATTCTATTGTAAAGCTTGCTGATTCCGTAACTCCCAATCAAGATAATATTGTTGTCTTGCTCTCTGGCTGTCAGGGAGATTTCCGGGGAACATTCAGAAGGTTTTGTATGGGTGAAGACTCAACCTTTAAGCCCAGAGGTGATGACTTAGTTCTTTTAAGTTCAAAGGCAATTCCTGGAAATGAGAAAAAAATTTCGCTGTTAATGAACAAGCTTGCGGAGGTTGGAATTAAGACAATCACCTCTCAAGAAAAGTTGATACATGTATCTGGACATCCGGGACGAGATGACCTGACTCATCTTTATGAGAAATTTAATCCAACTGACATCGTTCCAATTCACGGAGAAACTTCTTTTATTCGTGCTCATATTGAACATATTAAAAAATCTTTTCCGAGCGCTACACCTCATTATTTTTTAAACTTTGACTCAATGATTGTTAGTGATGATTTAAAACTAAAAATTGATCTTGGCGAAAAACACGATCCAGTAATCATTCACGGAAAACAACTTGTTCTCGAAAAAGAGAAAATAAGTGAACGAAGAAAACTAGCCTGCAATGGCACCGTTTTTATTTCGTTAAAAGTTTCGAAAAGCCTTACCGATGTTGAGAAAATATCTTTCACCTTACAGGGTCTTCCCACACTGGTAACAAAAAGTGATGATAATTTTAAAAGATTTTTGGAAAATTATTTTGTCCAAATAAGTTTTAAAGATATGGATAAAACCACAGAAGAATTAAGAATTGCCGTTAGAAGATATTTTGACCAAATCTTAGGATATAAACCTCAAACCTTTATACATATTTTATGAACCAATTTTTACAAAACAATCTTGTTCCAATAGTCGTTTTTCTTTTATTGCTCATTTTTCTCTTAATGGGTGGAATGATTTTCATACTCTTTAGGCTTTTAACGACGGCTAAAAATGAACCTACGGCGTCTACGCCCCTTGAGAAACCAGTCTTAAGACCGGTTGCTGACAAGGTATTATTGGCCGAGAAGCCTGTTGTTGAAAATTACTATTGTATTCACCATAAAGATGCTCCCTCTGTTGGTTCTTGTTTAATTTGTGAAGAAGTTTTTTGTGCCGATTGCTTGGTTGATCATGAGAGCATGCATTTTTGCAAAGAACATTTCAGAACTTATGCCAATTATAAATGGAAACAAATTACTGATGTCAGAACTACTCCCGACACTCCGGAAGACGGTCTGTTTATTTATAACTTTAAACGCGACTTATGGCTTAACAAAAGCATTCCAAGTTTTGTGATGACCCATTATAAGATCAACATTGAAAACGATTATATTGAGTCTTTTATTCAATTGAATGTTCGTGAAGATGATGTTGAAAAACTTACTTTGGAACTTGAAAAATACAAGGCCCTGGATTAACCAAGGCCTTGGGTGAAAAATTAAAATAATTTAAGATCTACAGGTCGATATTTTTAAAATCTCGCACTGCTGGTTTTACTTGTTCCGTCTTTTCTTCTTTTCTTAAGTATGACGGAGTATCAAACTCATCTTCATCAAAATTAATAAATCCTAACTTTTCAGCAATAGATTTTGCTCTATTATTAGTTTCAGATTCAACTTTATTTGTAACAACTGTTTGTTGAGGACGACCAGCTGTTTCATAACGATTAGCTGCATCTCTGATAGATTGTATTAAGCGAGAAGGCTGTTTTGGCTCTTCAGCTTGATTATTGTGAGTTACTGCATCTTCATTGTTATTTGTTTGTTGAGCATTGTAAGCATTTCTATCATTCATAAAACGATCGAAATCTGAACGATCTTCTACTGTTTCAACATGGGCAGCAGGTGCTGCAGCTACAGCTCTTCTTGGTGCAAAAATATCGCGACTATCTTGTTGAGCTAATTGCACTTGAACTGGTTGTTGCTGTTGTTGTACAACTGGCTGCTGAACTGGTTGGGCCGGTTGAGCATATACTTCTTGATAAGTTTGTACTGGTTGTGAATA
>JAQTTZ010000225.1 GCA_028710485.1 Bacteriovorax sp.
CTGAAACAGCAAATCTGAATGAATTTAAATTAGATTTAGGTGGAAATGATGGCAGAGTAAGGCTCAACTGTATCAAAATAGTAAATTAACCGGCATGCTCGTTCTTAATTAAGAACGAGCACTTATTCTACCCATGAAAATTTTACAACGGCATAGCTCCGTATTGCTTCTTCCTATACTCTCCCCTAAATATTATCTGGGGAATAAAATGTTTACTTTGAAGTCTACCAAAACTGTACTGGTCACTCTGGGCGTGCTCACTTCACTTTCAGCACTCGCAGGCCCTCCCGTTTATAGTAAGCTTTCAGATACCCGATCAAAAATTCAGCTCCCTCATTACAGTGTGGATCAAAAGAGAGTTGTTTTAGGTCAGGCCCGGATGATCCTTGAAGAAATTTATGTTCATATGGAAGTGAAGCTCAAAGATTTTGGTCCAGAGGCCAATCCAATCCCTGCTTTAAATATTATTGAAAAACAAATTGAAACCATCACTGATCTTGAATTTCACAAACAACTTAGTGATATCTTTTTTCGTCTCCGCGATCTTCACTCTCTTTACTACCTTCCAAAACCATTTGCTTGTTACGAATCTTTTTTGCCATTTGGTCTAAAAGAAGTGAAAACAGCAGATGGAAAAGTTGTGATTGCAGTATCGGAGGTTCGTGACGATGAAGGCGTATTAAAATTATTGCCTAAGCCTTTTAACATAAAGGTTGGAGATATTATTACATCTTATGATGGTCTCTCGATCATGGATGCCATTAAGGCGAAAATGCCCAGGTCTCTGGGGGCCAATCCGGGTGCGAACAAACGAAAGAGTATTGAAGCGCTAAGATATTTTCAGCATAACCTCGACTTCTTACCTGAAAATGACAACATCAAGTTAGAATTTCTAAATAGCGATGGTGTAAAATACAAAACAGAATTGCCGTGGATTGCTTATACCAACTGGAGCTGTATAGCTGAAGATCATACTCCTGATCAGAATAATCAACTTACGAATAACCCTTTTAGCTTGAAGCTAAAACCTCTCAAATTAAAACCCAAAACAAATAGGCCACATAAGCCAAGCAAGACTCGAGGCGAGACACCTCAAGGCCATACAGGAGAGCCCGTTCTCTATTGGCAAATAAATAAAAGTATCTATGGAAATTTCGGCTATATTCAGCTGACAAGTTTTACTCCGGATGTTTTTACAACTGATGAAGTTGTCACAACGATTAAAAATCTTCTTCGCAATGAACTTAAAAATACTGATGGATTGATGTTTGATTTACGTGCCAATCCAGGTGGGCAGCTCCCCTTGGCGGAAAAGCTCATTCAATTAATCAGTCCGCGTGCAATAGTGCCCTCAACATTTTATTTAAAAAATAGCCCGGCAAACTTATACTATATGAACAATGTTGATGCTCTTGATCCTTTTACTCTTGCGATAAACGAGGCCCTGCAGATGGGACTTCCCTATACCAAGCAGTTGCCAATTGATTCTTTCGAACAAATAAATGATATTGGCCAAGTCTATTTCAAACCTGTAACTGTTTTTGTGGACTCTGGTTGCTATTCTGCATGTGAGACTTTCGCGTCTCTCGTTCAGGATTTTAAAGTCGGAACAATTTTCGGTGAAGATGCAAGCACTGGTGGCGGTGGTGCGAACGTATACAGTTTAAACGAAATGATAACAGGCCTTGGAGATATGGACACAGGTCCTTTTAAGAAACTCTATCATGGCCAGAATATCAGTTTTGCTTTTCGTGAGGCGTTCAGAGGAGGTATAAATAAAGATGTGCATATTGAAGATGCAGGAGTAAGAGCTGACCGCTTATCACCTCCAAGCATGAGTGATCTTTTTAATGCAACAAATGATCAACTCCTCGTTCTACAGAAATTTTTGAAAAATGAATCGCCAAAATATACGTCGAATATTTTTCTTGCGAACGAAGAAAGACAAGATTTTCTTATCAACAAAAAAGCACAATTTTCTGCCAGTTGGAATAATACAACTTCAATGGAATTTAAAAAAGATGGGAAAAATCTTGAAACAAGATCAACAACTCCAAAAGGCACAAATATAAATGTGGCCCTGCCTAAGTCAGTTGCTACTGATAAAGTTGCTCAAGGCAGATTAGAAATTCTTGGGGTAAAAACTGGTGCAAGAGTTTGGAGAAAAATTTTAAACTACCGTGTAATTCCGGAAAGTAAAATCATTGCAATCAATCAGAATTTAAATATCAGTTTAAAAGATCAGCGTGATGTTGCTCTTTATACTCACAATACACTCAAGAAGAATGGTTGGAATATTAGTGATGATTCGTTATATCTTGGGAATGGATCTGAATACGCAAATCTCTCTCATGCAGAGGCCTCTCTTTTTATTACAATGCCAAAAGCAAATTATGAATTGAAATTTGATGCTAGTGTTAAAACAGAAGCATCGTTTGATACGATGAAAGTCATAGCTGTCTATCAAGGGACTGAAGTTGTCTTGGTAGATAAACTAAGTGGTGATATTTCGATGACAAGTTATGAAGTTGATCTTAGTCAGTTTAGTGGAAAGGCCGTTGAGATACGGTTTGTGTTTGAGAGTGATGAAGGTATGACTGATAAAGGGATTACGATTAAAAATATTTCGGTTAGTCAGGTAAACAATAAATAACTATAAATTTCAGCTTAATTCAGCCCCTTATGTATAAGAGGATCGCCTGGCCGATAACAAGCTGTTCCGGCAGTAAACAATCCT
>JAQTTZ010000226.1 GCA_028710485.1 Bacteriovorax sp.
GCACTTGAATCGCTCATGAAAGAAATGGTAGCTTTTGCTATTTTTTCATTTGAAGCATTTTGGATTTTTAAAGATTCTACAACTTGTCTATATTCATTTTTCTTAGCTGGATTGATGATTCTATTTTCCATTACAGCTTGAATTTCCTCTGCAGAAATGCCAGACGCAATCACATTATTTAAATTTGATGTTAATCTCTGGTCAGCATCTTTTTTTGTATAGACGTTTGATCCATCCCATCCGTCCATTTCATATTGATACTCATTAAAAATGTTCTCAACTTGTGAAAAGTTTTTTAATTGTTGAGCACTAACAACATTTACACTTGCAACAGTTGTCAACTGGCCGATTGCAGCTTCAGTCGTTGTTACAGTTATTGTTGAAATCAACAATACACTCATCGCCGTTTTGTAGAACTTAAAAGACATGATTCTCTCCATTGTTTTGAGTATATTTTTATATACGCATAGTTTAAAAATAATTTAGAGACTCAATAACAGCACCCAATAAGCAATGAAAGGAGTGTTGTATTTTTTACACAATATATGTTTTGAAGTGATGAGTTTTCTATGAATGTTTGAACTTCTATAGGATAATTATGAAAAAAATATTTCTTGCAATCCTTTTTTATTCGTTTGCCTTTAGTAATCTCTACGCTAGTTTTATCGCTTCTAATAAAGCAAAACTCGACTCCGATTTGCCAACGCATGTTTTAATCGCTGGCAATCCTGATAAAATAGGTGAATTATTTGTATATTCTCTTTTAACTAAGGCAAAAATATATTTAGAAAAATCACCAAATGAGCAAATCATTATAATTGGAAGAAGTGATGATAAAAATTATATCAAGGATGCTGGGTTTCAAGTTCTAGACAGCAAATTAGGCCTTCTAAAATCGGGAGTAATAAAAGATGCCATCAGGGACATTAAATATATCAGCTCAATCGATATCTATGCTCATTCCAATGCTCTCTCTGGAGTGTCTCTAGATAGCAACTCTTGGGTTTATCAGCTCATGAACGAAAAAGATGATCTTTGGGATCTGATCGCAAATAAAATTAATAAATCATCTTTTATATTTATTCATGGCTGCAATGCCGGCATAAAACTTGCCCCGATGCTTGCCAGTAAACTTAAAATTGCTGTCCTGGCAGCACTTACATCAACCGATTTTCAATACATTTATAAAAACAGTTTTTGGACTTTTGATACTAACTCAGATGAAGATAGCAAAAGTGATTCAAACACCATGAATTATTCTAAATCTAAATCATGCGGAATGTATTGCACAAGAATGAGACCAGACAATTCTTCTTATAAAGGGCACTGGGGTGACTGGACTGGTGGTGGGTATCCCGCATATAAATTATTTTGTGGATCTAATGAAAATGAAAGATGTGAACTCGGGGCACTTGAAGCGATATTTTCTTTTCCTTCAATAATGAAGTATGATCAAACGAAATTAGACCTTCAAAATTTTAAAAATCAGCTTATAGAATTCATGTGTCCCTTTGCTTTCAATCCGGAAAAACAACTTAATTGTCGATTGAATCTGGAAAATGCTCTGATCTCAAAGACTCGATCTGCTTATTCCCCCTTTAAAGGAAAAACTCTTGTATGCGACAGAGTTAAATGCAAAGCTCATTTTAATTGCTCTTCACTCAATGCTTCTTTTAATCCAGCAAATTGCTCACTCGAAAGTGAAACAGACAAAGAATCTACTTCTTTCGCTGACGAATATATTTTTTTCATCTCAACTTATAATAAATATTTTAATAAGTGATGAACTATGACTGGTTTAGTTCTCCCGCCCCCACACCGGCAATGAAACAAAAATCCAAATCTACGAGTAAGTGTTCATTCAAAAAAAAACCTGCATTTCTGCAGGCCCATATCATAACTAAATTTTTTTAATTAATTATCTACAAGTAGTTTGGCCTGTAACGATTCTTTCAGCATAAGCAATATCGCCATGGAAATCTGCCGACTCTTCTGCTGCCGCTACAGGTTTTACCGAAAGGTTAACATTTTTATTTGTTTGTCTATCAAAGTACGTAATCCACTGGATTCCATAAACTGTTCTGTATTGAATTGAACAGCTCATTCCACCATAAGGACCAGTCGGGTAACAAACTTGCTCTGCTACCTGATATGTACAAGACTCAGATCCTTGTCTAGTTTCAGAATTTGTTACTACAGTTGTAACATCTCCACTTAGGTCCACTGGTTGTCCGGAAACTTTTGAGCTGATTGAAAATGTTCCGTTGTTTGGAATATTTCCATTATGTTCGAAAACAAATTTTTCATCTGAATCGTTGTTTAAACGAAGAGTGATTTTCTTAGAAGTGTTGGCCTTGATATCAGCAGAATATGTTCCAACTTTTAAAAGATGTGTAACACCTCTTGAGTTCACAAGTTTGAGATTCTTTGTGATATTTAATTGGCCTTCGATTTTTTCACAACCAACCAAAAAAATTGCAGCAAGTAAAATAGGCATTAATAATTTCATAAATTTCCTCCAAAAAAGATCATATTGAGATAAGAGTCCTAATGCGTTCGAGGTTAGCTCAGCAAATTCCATTGATCAATTTATGACAAGGAATGTAAGTTTTTTCATAATTATTAAAGCCTCAAGTGGCAAAATGGCACCAGTACCTCAATTTTATCTAAAATTTTTGTCATCAAAGGACGTTGGCCTAAGCTCTAAGCTATACC
>JAQTTZ010000023.1 GCA_028710485.1 Bacteriovorax sp.
AAATCTCGAAGAAAAGAAATTAGAGAAATTCTCACTCCCATCCATCTCTCTTATATTAGGGACTCGTCTTTTTAATAAAGAACAATATGAGAAGGCCTATGAAATTCTTTCAAGAATTCCAGAAACACATAAATTTGCAATCGAAGCTAACCTCATGAAAGGGACTATTAAAAATCTTCAAAGAAAACATATTGAGGCACTTAATTTGTATGGGCTTTGCTCACAAAGAGCTGCACAACAAGAAAGCATTGCCACTGGCGATAAACTTAAGCGTTACTACTCATACTTAAAAGAGACATGTATCATCAGAACCGCAAGAGTTAAAATTGAAGATAAAAAATATGAAGAGGCCCTTGAGCTCTATGAGCAAATTGATAAACGTTCATATAAATGGCCTTATATCCTTATGGATAAAGCATGGGCCCATTATTATTTAAAAGACTATAACCGCGCTATTGGTCTAACCGTTACTTACAAATCTCCTCTTCTCGAAAGCTATTTTTTCCCGGAAGCAGAAGTGTTGATGGCACTTTCTTATTACAATCTATGCCTTTGGGATGATGCCCTTAAAGTTGTTGATCATTTTTATGATTATTATCAACCAAAAGCAGATGCTTTAAAAGAAATTTTAGGACAAAATAAAAAATCGGATACCTACTTTCTGGATCTGTATTACGCTGACCCAAAAACTCGTGAGAATTTAAATCCGTTTATTAGAAATCTAATTACTCAAACTAGAAAACAAGTAAAGTTCAATCTGGACTTGGCGAGTTTAAAAGCAGCTAAGGATGAGTTAGCACTTATTAAGAAATTAAAAAACAAAAATGAATTCACTAATGGATTAGAAGCTAACCTTGAGTCCACAATAGCTTTCATTGGAGCTAAAATTAATTTCTATATTAAAAAAGAGATATTCACATTTATCAACGAAATTCATAAACACAGCTACTCTATGTTTAACCTAAAACTTGAACTTTTATCTAAGAAAAGAGCTGAGATTTACAATACTAAAGCAGATCAGGTTGCGACCCGTGACCGTGGATCAGAAAATAATATAAATCGTAAAATTACCCAATACTTCTTTGATTTCAATGGCTCATTCTGGGCAGATGAACTTGGTGACTACTCGTTTGGATTAAAATCACAGTGCTCAGGTGCTAATAAGGAAGAAAAATAAGATGAAAAATAAGACAAGAAATAAAATGAAAAATATTTTGATCATAACATTCACCTTAATGAGTTTCGCCATTCATGCCGAAGATAAAGCACCAGACAAAAAAAGCACCGTCTATAAATACAAAGAGTACGAAGTCATCGACTTGGGAAGTATGGAAATCAAAGGTCAGATTATCGCTCCTGGAGATTTAACTGTTAACGAGCGCGAAAGAAAAGTCTTTAAACGCTCCCTACTAGAAAAAAACAATTTTGACTTTGAAAACAAACGAGAAATAGAAAATTTACGATAGGACCTACTCATATGATAAAAACTCTACTCCTTTCCCTATTCATTTTATCTTCAACAACCACTCTTGCTGAAGTCCCCAAAGACCCTGCCCGTGATGCTGCAGAGAAATGGTCAAAACTAATGACTCTTGTTAATCGAGAGATTCAAACGATCAAGAATAACAAATACTCCGGACCTGAACTAAAACACCGGTTGTTTGAATTATATTCTGAAAAAATCAAGCTTATCAAAGAAAAGGAAAACTTAACTTTACTTAAAGCTGATCCTAAGAATGTTGCGAGCAATGGAAAAGATTCTTATTTTAAAGCGTCTCGCGAGCAGTATGTGACTGCTCAGAAATACGCAATTGCTCTTGTAAAAGAATACCCTCAATACAATCGCATTAGTGAAATTTACTACGCTCTGGCCATCAACTCAAGAGACTATGGAACCAGTCAGGAAACTGAACAGTTTCTAAAACTCTCCATCAAGTACAGCAAAGATAATTCAACAACAATGTATAATGCCAAAACAGCATTGGCGGAATTTTACTACAATAACAAAAAGTACAACGATGCCATCTCGTATTATCAGGACGTCTTAAAAACCAATAATGATGAGTGGTATGGAAAGCACTTGTACAATGCTTCTTGGTGCTACCTAAAACAGCGCAATTTCAAAAAGGCTCTTGAGCTCATTAAGGAATCATTCGAAACAACTAAAAATAAAAAATACGTTTCAATGAGAGAACAAATCAATAATGCTATTGGAATTTTTTACGTCCAGGCCGATGCCACCAGAGAAGGGATCGAATTCTATGAAAAGAACACTGCTCCATCAGCGCCGTGGCTCCTCACGATGGCATCATCGTCAATGAACAAGAATAACTTCTCTTTAACTGATGAAGTATTAAGAGCAGCACTTAGAGACACCCAAAAAAGAAAAGATACAAATATGGAAATGAAGGTCCGTCTTGCTCAGTTGGATATTTACCGCGAAAGTAAAAAGGATGAACTTTATTTCGAAACGGCAAATAACATTCTAGATCTAAATAAGAAACAAAAACTAGATGCTGACGATCTATTTATGGCGACTAATAAAATTAAAGAAGTTGCCGGATTTATGCAAATAAATTTAGTCAAAGATAAAACGCGCGAAGAAGTTATTTTCAACAAAGAAGACTATAAAAAGATCATACGATATTTCGATATTCTTTCATCTTTGGATAAGAAAAATAAAAATCAGTACCGCTACTATCAAGGGGAAACGGCATTATCAACTCATGATTACCAAACAGCATTGAAGTACTATGTACGAGCAGTAATGAACTCAAAAATTACTAAAGACAAAGGTGAAGTAACCAGAAAATCTCTGGATGCTATGCTTTCAACCATTGAATTAGCAAAATTAAAAAAACAAAAAGAAGATGAATATACTATCTTTGCTTTCAAGAACTTTGTTCTAATCTATCCTCAGTCAGATAAGTCTCAGACTATTTACCAAAAGCTTTTTAGTAAATACTATGAACTTCATAAGACTAAAAAAGCTGTAAACATTCTTTTAGTTTACAAGCTTAACTACAGAGAAGATGTAAAGATTCACCGTGAAATGTTAACTCAAATCCTCGATACCTATATCAAAGAAAAAAATACAGACAAGTTAGCTTACTGGGTAAATAAAATAGAGAAAGGCTACTTAAGTTTTAACTCTGAATATATCCAAAATTCAATCGCCATTTTGGGAGGCCTTCTTTTTGACAAGTACCAGGCAATGGAAAAGGTTGGAAAATACAAAGAAGCGATGAAAGGATATGAATCAATCTATGATTCAAAACAATATCCGACAAGGACAAAGGCAGAAGCGGCCTACGCTATTGCTACTCTTTATCAAGAACAGAATAAAGCAAAAGACTCATACAAATGGCTTAAAAAAAGTTTAGAAATCTATGAAAATAAAGATTTACTAAAAGTCACTCCGTCACTTTTAGTTTTAGCAAAAGGATACCGACTTCTTCAGAACTTTGAGTTATCTAGTGAATTGGCCAATCAAATTTCAAAAAGATTTTGTGACGTTGAGTATGTAGGAAAAGATGGTTTTTATGAACTTCTTTTGAGCAACAGCTCAATTGAAGAATCTCAAAGTAATAAGTTAATTAAACTAGAAGACGAAAATAAGAAATGTAGTTTGGAAAAGAGATTTGTTGAAAAAACACAAATCGATAATTTCGAGCGTCTTATCTTAAATGATAATATGAAAGAAATTAATGCCTATTTTCAAGCTCATGCGGAAAACGACAAACTGGCCCGTCAGATGGGGCGTTATTTAAAATTTAAATTCTGGCAAGCTCCTTTGGATTCTAAAGAAAAAATGAAAAATGAAATTTTGGCCCTAAATGCAGCAACGCCTGCTCTTAACCTCGATGGGATGTTCTCTCAGTATGACCGCGTACTTGAATTCAGAGAAAAGGCCAATAACTTAAAATTTGAATTCACAGCACTTACAAAATTTGATGATGAAAAGTACAACTCAGAAATGGAGCAGTATTTTTCTATTATCACAGAACTCAATAAAGAGGCCGTGGCGCTTTCCAAAGACTCGACCCCAGAAGAAGTAATCCTAATTCGTGGAGTGCTCTCAAATCCATATTATTCATTGGTAAAAACGATCAATTCATTCATCCCGCAAGGGGTAGATACGAAGTACCTAGAGGGCTTTAAACAGGGAATGCGCCAAATTACTGAGTCACTGACGGCCAAGGGCCTGCAAGTTGATCGCGAAAAAATGGCATATTTGGAGAAAAATAATTTTTTCTTCGAAGTTCAAAAATATGATAAATTCGAAAACATCAAAGGCAAGGAAGGCAAAAATGAAGAGGCCCTACAAGTTAGATTACAGAATAATTTAAACTACCATGAGGCCATTCTCTTCTCGAATACTTTAGATTTAAGCAGAGGCCAACGAAAATGAGAACAGCGATATTTAAAAATTCATTAATCGTAATCTCGGTAATGTTTGTAGGCTGCGCTACTCAAAACTTTAGTAAGAAAATTGAAACTGCTGATGTGGATCTTTTGAAAGAAGAATCGCTAATGAGATACAATACCACCCGCCTTGAAACAATGGATGGTGCTGAAAGTGATTTTATCTCTAAGGCGCTACTGGCCTGTCACCAGAAAAAGTTTACCAAGGGCATGGGGATTTTAGAAGTAGAAATGCATAAAAATAAAACTAATCCATTCTACTGGAATGCATTAGGGACGTGTTACTCGCTTTCAAAAGATTATACGAAAGCCCTTTTTTATTATGACCTGGGAGTGGAAGCGCTACCGATGATTAAAGACCAAAGTAAAGTATTAGCAGAAGCAACACTCGCTAATAACTTAGGATTGATCCATTTGAATTTTAAACGTTACAACGAAGCTTTTGACTCATTTTCGAGATCAAAAAATTTGCTGCCAAACTTTTTCACTCCTCAGTTTAATATTGCACAGTTGTTTATAGAATTTAATGAGAATGATAAGGCATTAGAGATTTTAAAGAAGTTAGAAGTAAAAAATCCTGACGATATTGATTTACTCTACTCTCTCTCACTTATCTATTTTAGAAAAAATGATTTAGATAAATCTTTTGCGACCATTAAACGCGTAAAAGCAAATTACCTGAATCGTCCAGATATCGTAGGTCTTTATGCTTATAACTTAATGAAGAAGAATCGTCTTGCCGAGGCACGTGAGATTATTGAAAAACGCCTCTATGCAGATGAATATAACCAAAGAAATAAAATTTTGCTCGAAGAAATTAACTTGAAAATAAAAGAACAAGCTAAGTCAGAGAAGTAGTTTAAGTCTCAAAACATTAACCTTTGGAACTGGAGCAGTAATGGCCCAGCCAATATCTCTTAAGTGAAGAAGGAGTTCCTATGGATTTTATCACAGTATTTAAGCAAGGTGGATTTATCATGTACCCGTTAATGATCTTTTCAGTAGCAATTTGGATAGTGGCCATCCAAAAGATTCTCTACCTTATGAAATTTAAAAAAGACGCCCACAAATATCAAGACGAAGCTTCAAGAATTATCGTGACTCAAAAATTACATGAAATGGAAGCTCTCTATAAGAATTGTCCTGATGTCATCGCAAAAGCTCACTACGCAGTATTCGATGAAGCTCTTGGAAAAGATGAATACGAGCAAAGACTTGCAAGACGCTTGAGCGAGACTAATGCTGATCTAAAAAAGAACTTGTGGATTCTTGGTACTATTGGTTCTTCAGCTCCATTCGTCGGTCTCTTCGGAACTGTTTGGGGTATCATGGGTGCTTTTAAGGCGATCGGATCATCTGGGAAAGCAGGATTTGCAGTTGTTGCGGGTACTATTTCTGAAGCTCTAATTGCGACTGCTGGTGGGATCATCGTGGCCGTCTTTGCGGTCATTCTTTATAACTATCTTCAAACTAAAATCAGTGGAATCGCCAGAGAATTTAAAAACGATTTAGGTGATATGGCCGACCAGTACCATACTTTAAAAAGATAATTGGTAATAGGTTTGAAAGTTAAAAATTACAAAACGCGAGGATACTTATATGTCGATGGGAAAAATGAGTGATGGCGACGATGATGATGACATCGTTTCAGAGATAAATATGACTCCGCTAATTGATATTATGCTAGTGCTTCTGGTTGTCTTTATGGTTTCTTCTTCGGTTGCTCTTGAATCAGGGATGGACATAGAACTACCAAAGACAGCATTAACTAATCAGAAAAAAGAAGCTGAAATATTAGTTATTTCACTCTCCAAAGATGGTCACGTGGCAGTCCATGGAAAACAAGTACTTCCTTCTGAAATTTCACGCAGAATTGCCAGCTCACTGGCCGAATTAAAAACAGACTCCGTTATTCTTGAAGGAGATACTTCGGCCAATCTTGGAAAAGCAATCGAGTTGATGGATATGGCAAAGGTTGCAGGAGCTAAAAATTTCTCAATTGCAGCGGAAGAAGGCAAAAAGAATTAATTAGAACGGTATTGTAGGAAGTGATCGCATGACGGCAACAACCTCAAAATTAACATTGCCACGACGAAACTTTACCAAAGACGAGTCGAGCAAGCGCTTTTTTAGAAAAGCAGTTATAGGAAGTTTTTTACTGCACGTATTTTTGTTCTTAATGAAGTTACCACAAGGTGAACTGCAAACGCCTGTTAAAGAAAAGCTGAGCTCTATTAAAATGAATTATATTACTCCTTCTGAATCCTATAGAAAGAAGAAAGAAATTACTAAAGAGCAAATTGCAAAAGTAAAAACCTTCGCCGAAGCAGGAGCAAAAGTTGTTACGAGCAACACCGCTGGCGTAACTGGCGACCCGACTCAGACCAAAACTCAAAAAGTCCAAAAGTCTAAGGCCGGCTCACCTAAAAAGGGTCCTCTCTCCAGCCCAAATGCTCCTGGTGGAGCTTTGGGAGATTCTGCTAATAAAGGTTATGAGTTTAAAGGGAAAGGCCTTAAGGCCTTAATGGGAAATAGTGCGACGATGACTCTCGCCGCAGGAGCTGGAACTGAAGGCGGCCATGGAGCTACCGGAGGAACTGGTTTAGCGAATAAAGGAAATAACTTAACTGGAGACTATAGAGCTCCAGCAGGTATGGGAGATGGTTCTGGACATCTTGGTGGTAAAGATGCGGTTGGAAATTATGACCGTTCAACAACGACCAGAGGCCTTGCCAATAAAAAAGGAATCGATACCGCATTCGTGCAAGCAGACACAGTGGTATTGGGCTCAATTGATCCCGAAATCCTTCGTAAGATCTTGGGTGAGTACTTAGCTCAGTTTAAATTTTGTTACCAACAAGAGCTTCAAGAGCAATCTGAAAAAATTAAAGGGATCGTGGATTTAAATTTCAGAATTGAAGGTGATGGAAAAGTTTCTAAAGTTAATATCAAATCGGCACAAACTAAATTCTCAGATCGTGGGATAAGTTGTATGTCGAATATTTTAAGAATGATCGATTTCCCTAAGCCAAAAGGTGGTGGATTAGTTGATGTAAGACAGCCGCTTAATTTCTTTTCTGAAAGTACTAAAATCTAATAACAGAGCTTAAAAAACCCACATTCCGAAATGTGGGTTTTTTCTTTTTCAATTCAAATAATTATTTCTTTTTAGCTTTTTTGGCGGCAGCCTTCTTAACTGGAGCTTTTTTAGCTACGGCCTTCTTAACTGGAGCTTTTTTAGCTGCGGCCTTCTTAACAGGAGCTTTTTTAACGACGGCCTTCTTAACAGGAGCTTTTTTAGCTGCGGCCTTTTCAACAGGAGCTTTTTTAACGACGGCCTTCTTAACAGGAGCTTTTTTAGCTGCGGCCTTTTCAACAGGAGCTTTTTTAACGACGGCCTTCTTAACAGGAGCTTTTTTAGCTGCGGCCTTTTCAACAGGAGCTTTTTTAACGACGGCCTTCTTAACTTCAATTTCCTTAAGTGGGGCCTGCTTTACTTCTTCAACCTCTTTAACAATGATTGCAGGAACTTTCTTCGCAATTTTTATATCAGTTTCACTCGTAGGATTTTCGCCAAGGAGCAATTGATATTCATGCACCAAAGTATTGTAAAATTCATAGGATTCTTCAGGTTTAAGATTTTCAAATAGGACTTCGTACTTTAACCAAACACTTTCATTTTTATGCTTTATTAAGTTAAGAACATAAGCACATTTTTGAACATAATTGACTTTAGTTTTATCAAATATTTTTTCTGGAAAAGACATAGAAACTCCCCGCTTTAAAAGTTACTTTTCTATCTTATAGGATTTCTCAATAATTTTCATCTAATAATTTAGGGGGTGGGATTTTTGCCCCCAATTGGCCTATCGAGGAATTTTTGCCCAACCAAAAGTTCTGGGTGGGAATCTACTTTTGTCTCGAATCATTGATTTATAGAGATTTAAAATCATGGTGTAAATTGTGCAAATTCAGATTTCGCAAAGACTACCCATTCATTTTTTAACTATATTATTGGAGCTCCAGATGAAATTTTCACTCATTTCCTTTTTGCTATTATCGGCCCTCGTCACCTTTTCTTCTTTCGCCTCAGTAGATGTGCAATTAAATAAGACTGGAGTTTTTAAGGATACTCACCCTTTTGGATCATTTGGTTATCCAAATGCCAAGGCCTGTGAAGAAGATGGCGGAGTCTATAATGATGGACTTTGTGTTTTTCAAGATGGTGGATCGACTATTGAGATTAAGAAAAATAATAATGGAAAATATGATTTATCCGTTTCAAGTGTGGGAACTAATATGCATCTTTGTGATTATGAAGGTGAAGCCATTGACTTAAATGCTGTTCAAATAATTTCTAAAGACACGGTAGGTGATGAAGCTAATAGATGCGAAATCGTGGTCGCCTTTACTAGTAATGATACTCTTTCGGTCATCACCAATGGCAAGTGCCAGGATTATTGTGGCGCTAATATGTCCTTGGATGTGGAGAACGCCAAAAGATCCAAATAGCCAGATATTGGCCGACTATTGCCTAGGCTGAAACTCAAACTCCACTTTTCCTTCTTGATTTAGCAGAAGATAAGCTTCAAAAGGCTTCCCCGCTTTGGATTTAAATCCTTTAATCAGGTCTGTCTTTTTGGCGGTCATCAAAGTTCTCACTTGCGACTCAGACAATTTTTTCTTGGCAACTATCTTCCAAATAGTAAAACCACATCCTTCTCTCCAACGCGTGCAGCTAAACGATTTTGGGAAATCACGAACTTCGGATTGGCATAACGGACAAGGACCTAGATTAATCTGAGGAGCTTTTTCATTTTCATTCCCTGAAGATGATTTACTATATTTGGCAAATTTTCCGGTATAGGTTTTTTCTTTCTTCTCGCCAACAACCGTTTCAATTGCTTTCCATTCGTTGGTAGCACTTTCTACGTAATGATTTATTGAATCTAGAAATTCACTATCATCGTTCTCGCCTTCGGCCATAGCTTGTAATTTCAATTCAAGTTTTGCTGTTTGTGAAACTGAAGTTAGCGAAACTGTCGATGGCATTGAACTCAATTGATCGACCAACTGAACCCCTTTATCACTTGCCTGTAAGCTTTTTCCACTTCTTTCTACATAACAGCGTTTTATAAGCGTCTCGATAATTTGAGCGCGTGTGGCCTGAGTACCCAAACCAATTTCAGAGCGAAAAATTTTCTTTAAATCTGATTCACTCACCAAACGTGCTGGATTGGTCATGTCATAAAGAAGAGAAGCTTCAGTATATTCACTTGGAGCTTTAGTTTTTTTAGCTTCAACTTGCCCGTCCCTAAACACCCCTGATTCATTGAGCGAGATTGCAGGCAAGAGCTCTTCGTTTTCTCTGCCTTCTAAGACTTTAAATCCCACCTCAAGAATTTTTTTCCCGCGGGTTTTAAAAAGATTTTTTTCACAAGTAATTTCAACTTCCGTATCCAGATATTTATGATTTTCTAAAAAGTTCGAAATAAATCGCTTCAAGACCAAATGAAATATTTTTCCTTCAGGGCTTGACTCATTTCCAGAAAAATCTTTTAGGGGTACGAGACCATGATGATCTGTTAAACGAGCATCATCAAAGATCGTTTTATTTTTTACATTTAACTTACTTGCATTAAATTTTTCAAAATGTTCTGGATAAAGATCTTTAAATTTATAAACAAGTCCTTTTACAAGATCAAAAGAAGACACTGCCATAACTTTTGAATCAGTACGAGGGTAAGAAAGACATTTGAATTTTTCATAAAGCGATTGAGCGATCTCGAGGGTTTTGCTGGCCGAAAAACCAAAGCGAATATTGGCCTGGCGTTGCAGTTCAGTTAAAGAATACAATCCTTCTGAATATTGCGTTTTCTCAGTTTCATTTAGCAGGCTTATTGTCGCGTTCTTTTTATCTAAATTGCGAAGCAAAAGATCCATGAACTCCCGTCTATCCTGACGTTTCTCGCCGTGAATATCATCTTTTGCTTTTTTCTTGGGATCAAACCAATAAGCACTCACAATTCCGTTGTTAAATTTAAAATTGGCCTTCAATTCAAAATAATCTTGAGGCACAAAAGCTTCAATTGCTTTTCTGCGCTCGACTATTAACCCCAATACTGCAGTCTGAACTCTCCCAACCGAAAAAAGATCATTGAGTTTCAGAGTCGCCAATCGAGAAAGATTCATTCCAACCAGCCAGTCAGCTTTTTGGCGTGCTCTTCCCGCAATATAAAGCCGATCATACTCGTAAAGAGGCCTTAGATTTTTCAATTCGTGATGAATAACTTCTTTTGTGAGAGCTGCCGAAGTAAAAAAACGAAAGCTTTTTAACTTTGAGCGCCCTTCATTTAAAATAAGCCTAGCTATCAACTCACCTTCACGTCCAGCATCGGTAGCGATAATCAAGCGCTCAAGATCTGATCTTTTGAGCAGTCTTTTAATAACATCTAATTGCTTCTTAGTTTTTGGTTGTGCCTTAAATTTAAACTCAGTCGGCAGTATGGGCAAAGTTGCCAAACTCCAGCGTTTAAATTTTGCATCGTAATCTTCTGGATCAAAAGGTGTTAACAAGTGGCCAATGGCCCAAGTAATCACATAATCATCTGTCTCGATATAGCCATCACTACTACCTCCAGCAGCACTGCCTTTAGCGAGTGCACTTGCGAAGTCGCGAGCGACAGAAGGTTTTTCAGTAAGGATTAACGTTTTCATCATGCTCATTAAACCAGATTGCGATCTTTTATAGCAAGACTCATCTGGGCACCCATTGCCGCTTGAAGAGAAAATACTATCGCAGGATTTCTAGAGACCAGCTCCTTTAAATCTTTTTGCTTCCAAATAATATATTTAGTGGGCAACACGGTCTTCACCGTGGCCGAGGCAGGTTGATTAGTTAAAAAACTCATCTCACCTATAAATTGTCCGTCTTTTAATTCCGCAATTTTTTTGTTTTTAACTAAAATTTCAACCCGCCCGTTATAAATCATAAATAAATTGTCCATCACCTGCTCTTCATTTATTAAAATTGTATCTGCATCTGCTTCTCTCCACTCACCCATGCGAATAAGTTTGGAAAACTCTATTAAGTTCAATTGAGAAAACGACATTTGATAGAGTTCTAGCTCAATATTGTTGAGTTTAATTTTGCGATTTCCGTAAATAATTTTTGTAATGTGATAAAAATTTAGACTGATGAAAAATAAATTCCAGCAAATTGGAACCCACAAAGGAGTAGCGGCTACGTTAGTGCTGTAAATAATTGAACAAAAAGAAGCTGTGATAGAAAGAAAGCGCAGTAAAAAAATATCTTTTACCATGAAGGAGCAAGCGACGAGGATGAAGGCGAGATTTCCGATGATGTGGATTAGGGGCATATTAGATCCTGGATTTAGTTCTGAAAAGGGTCCGCTTTTGGCTCCTGCCTCTCACGGGCCATATCCCATTTTGAGGGATAAAAAAGGGCCAGGATAAATCCTGGCCCTTATTTTAAATTATCATATTAAATAATGAGAATTAAATTTCTGAAGAAGACGGTTTGTACCAGCAAAGTGGGCGTGTGCCAGCTTTGTAACCATCACGAGCAATACAAGTTCCAATTTTTGGATCATTATTGTCAGTGTCTTGGTCATATGACTTATCACAAAGGATTCCATTGAAATAAGTATCTAGACGACATTGTGCTGCAGGGTGAGCATCGTTAGTCTTAGTAACAATTGAAGCATCAGGAGTCGTAAAATTTACGTTTGAGCTTCCACCAAGTGAACCAAGTAAGCTTCCAAGTGATTTACCGGCCATTGAAATTCTTTGGCAAAGAGCAACTTCGTCAGCGTTCTTGTAAATCATTTCACATTGCTTAGTAGCTTCAGCATCAACAGTCATTTTTGAAACAGCTGTGATATTATCTTGTTTCTCAAGAACTCTTCTTAAGCATTTCATAGCTCCGAAGTAATCTGCTTGACCTTCGTTAGCTGCCCACGAAGAACCTTTCCTTGGAGCTCCACCAATATGGTGACCAAGCTCATGACAAACGACTAGAGCAAAACCATCATCAGTAGTTAAAGTATGACGAGCAAGACCGCCGTACATATTAACAACCCATGTGTTTCCATTTCTCTGAGCACTTGCGTTAACTGTATCATCGCTCCATTTATTGTTCATTGAAAGAATTCCGCCTTTCTTCTTAACAATTGGTGCGTAGATATCAGAAACACTTTTTACAATCGCAAGAAATCTTTCTTGAGTCATGCCGTTCGTGGCCTTATCCCATTGTGAAATTCTCAAATTGTTTTCAGGTGCAAATCCACTTTTTCCTGCGATATCACAAGCAAATGATGTAGATGCAGTTAGAGACAAAGCTGTAAGTACTGTTAAAATCCTTTTCTTCATAAATATAGTCCTCCGTAACAAATTTCAGGATCTAATTATGTTCACGTATTATTTTTAATAAAAAAATAAAATTAATCTTTCATTAACTGACATTTCTTGTTGGGAATTGTTTCATTGGGAAATAACATCTAAGCAATAAAAAAGGGGCCAAAATAATGGCCCCTCTGTCAAATAATTGGCTTGTTTTTACAGGAGGAGATTACTCTCCAGCACCTGGTTTGTACCAACAAAGTGGACGAGGTCCAACTTTGTATCCGTCTCTCTTAATACATGTTCCAGGAATTGGAGATGTTTCAGAAACGTCTTCAGAAAAAGCTTTATCACAAAGTGATCCACTGAAATAAGTGTCTAGACGACATTGAGCTGCGGGGTGATTATCGTTTGTGTTCTTTACGATTTTCTTATCTGGTGTTGTAAAGCTAATTGCTTTGTCTCCACCGAGAGATCCAAGTAAGCTTCCAAGTGATTTACCGGCCATTGCAATTCTTTGGCAAAGAGCAACTTCGCCTTCATTCTTGTAAACAAGTTGACATGATTTTGTTGCTGCTGCATCAACAGTCATTTTTGCTACGATTGCAACGTTGTCATCATTTTCAAGAACGCGTTTCATACATTTTAAAGATCCGAAATAATCTGCTTGGCCTTCGTTAGCGGCCCAATCAGTTCCGGCACCGTAGCGAGGAGCTCCACCTAAATGGTGACCCGTTTCGTGACATACAACGAGCATAAAGCCATCGTCTGTAGCTAGTGGGTGACGAGCCAGACCACCGAACATGTTAACCTGCCATACGTCCCCATTACGGTTAGCATAAGCATTTACAGTTTCGTCATCCCAATTGTTTATCATTTCAAGTGTAGCCCCCTTAGTTGCAACAATTGGAGCGTAAGCATCAGAAACACGTTTAATGATTGCTTCAAATCTTTCTTTAGTCATACCATTCGTGTCTTTGTCGTACTTAGAAATGCGTAGATTGTTTTCAGGCATAAATCCAGATTTACCATGGATATCGCAAGCAAACACAGAAGAAAGAGACATAGTCATAGATAGAGCACTGATCAAAATTCCATTTTTCATAAAGTCCTCCGTAACGAAAAATCAGGTTAAGATTAGTCTGACATCACGAAATGTTTTATGTAATAAAATAAATCTTTCTTTTTCTTTCAAACAAGATTGTGTAAAGACCGAGTTAAATTATTTGTTTTTATCTTTTCCCTCTGAAACAATAAATTATGATTAAGAAAAATATTTCAAAAACTTTGCTCATTACAATTTTCTTAATTGCATTTCTCAGCACTCAAAATGCAATTTCCGAAGAAAAAACTGGTCCTACGGATGGAATTAAATCCTGGCGTCTATCTCTGGGCTATGGAATTGCCCTTAAAAATAATATTCGAAAAGATAATAATTACTCCGGCGGCCAGGCCGATGTTCTATTTAATCATATTCCTTTAGTGCAAATTGCCTGGGGGCCGATTTCAATTGGGGCCCAAGGACTCTCGGCTAATTTAGTTGGCAATCGCGAAGTGGCAGGTTATCTCAATATCAATCGCGTGGGTGATCGCTACTATGCAACCGGAATGGAAAATCGATCCGACTCCTGGTTTTTTGGGGCCGGACTAAAATATCACAAATTAAATTTTCTTTTAGCTCGCGATATTAATGGACGCTCACACGGAGTAAAGGCAACGATTCATTATGTTGTCCTCTATCCTCTTGGCAAAAAAATATTCGTCAGAAGTTCGGCGGGAATCGAATGCTATAACAGATCTTTTGCCGAATACTATTATGGTGTGAGATCAAACGAGGCTACGTCAAATCGCTCTGAGTATCACCCCAAAGCTTACTGTCTTCCCACAGCTTCATTTTTTCCAGGTTATAAATATAGTGAAGACATTAATTTTTTGATGGGCGTTTCGCTAAAAGGATTAACTCAGGCTGTTCGCAAATCTCCAACGACTAATGGAACTTGGCTAGAGGAAGCTTTAATATTAGGAGCGACTTGGAAATTTTAGTATGATAAGAATTACTTTTTAGGATTAATCATGTTTTCAATTTCGGTTACTATTTTTCTATAGCTCGGTAATTGATATTTTTCTTTAAGAGGTTTGAGTGCCTCTTTCATGGAGTTTGCCAAATTTTCAGGAGGCCCTGCAATCGACAAAATACTATTGGCAAAATCCTCTACCACCATGAAAAAAATGGCCATGGGAGAAATCCCTGCGGTTAAAACGACAGGAAAACCAACCCCATTAGAAACGCCATGATGCTGCTTAATAATCAAGTCGAGTCCCTGCGGAAGACGAGGGTAACCTTGAATTAAAACTGCTGCGCGGTTAGCGTGATGATTTAGCAAATCCCAATCTTTTGGATTCAAACCAGCTGCTTTCATTTCCTCGGAACTTGAAATTTTGATTAATTTTTCGTCTTCCAAGTAGATATCGTGAAAATAACTAACCATGCATATTTTTTCGAGAAGAATATTTTGTTGATCGCCACTTCCCCATTCCATTTTAGGCAAAAGTGTATAAGAAAGAGCTGCAATGAGATATGAATGGCGGTAAGAATAACTCATTTTATCATCGAGCAACTTCCTAAGAAGTGGGCCTAGCTTGTCGGCCTTTTGGATTTGGTTTTTCATCATAAAGATAGTTTGATCAACCATTGCGATACAATTTGCATTGATACCTAAATTTCGCATTAAATCAGTGCCGAGAACAAAAGAATCGCCGACGACCTCTATGTTTTCTTCAAGATTTCTCGTTTTTTTAAGATTACTCAAGGTTTGAAGAAAAAGCCCATTCATAAAATCTTCATATTCGTCTCTTAAAATATAAAAATCTAAAAGGCCTAGTTCTTCATAAGTTTTTAAATCAGTTTTATTAAAATTTTCTCCAAAGTTTAGGCGCTTCACAAAATCGTCACCAGTTTTTTTAACCAGTTTAATATAAATATCACAGGGAGAATTACTCATTAAGTAAAAATGCTTTACAGGAAAAGCGACAAATTCGGGAAGTTTTAAATGTTCAAAATCCTCTTTCTTTAATCCTAGCGCCTTGAGTACTAAACGATTAATTTCTTCTATCCGGAGTCGCTCTGAAACCAAGGCATATTTTTTGAGAGTATGTTCAAATTCACCTATCACGATCAAGGGAGTTTTTAGCGAAAGATCATAAATAATATTTAAGAATTGTGCTGCAATATAGTCTATGGCCGTATTGGGAGCTTCATCACTTTGATTTCGCACTAAGATGAGAGAAAAAGCTTCGCCTTTTTTTAGCCGCTCAACCCCCTCCAGCGCCGTTCGATGAAAGACGACATTAGCATTAAAAGCTCTTTGTAAGCTTTTTGTAATGACTTCCCCTATAGACTCGCTAGGCTCGACGAGTAAGATTTTAATATTCTCCATAGTATTGATCATAAACGATATGGAGATTTATATAGAAATATTTTTGCAAACTACTTGCAAAGCAATAGTCGACCTTCTAAAATTAGCACTGAGAATAGTTGATAAATGGGAATAACAGATGCCATTGCACGGTCATACACAGAAAAAAGAGGTTAATTTAGAAGCTAGGAGCATCGAGCTTTTAAAAGACAAAGGTCTCAGTATTACTGGCCCTCGAAAAATGATTTTAACTCTGCTCCTTAAAGAGCATGGCCCCTTTTCAGCAGAAGATATTTTCAATAAATTGCCAAAAAAATCTTGCGATCAGGCCACTGTTTACCGATGCCTGAATCAATTTGTAGAAACTCAATTGGTGAGCACTGCGTATCTTGAAAAAGAAATGGCCCATTTTGAATTCAATGATCCCCAGCACCACCACCATCATATTATTTGTAAAATTTGTAAAAAAATAGATTCATTTCCCGACTGTATTCTGGATAAGATTGAAATGACTCTCGGAAAGAAAGGTTATAAAGATATTCAACATCGATTAGAATTTTTTGGAGTTTGTGGATCTTGCCAAAAAACTTAAGTAACACGGAAAAATAATTATGAAAAAATTTCTTATTATTATGATGCTCACTCTCAGTGCCCGGGCCTTCTCGGCCGAAGTGACATGGGAAACGCTAAAAACTTTGGATCTCGATCCAAAAACTAAAACGGTCGTCGCCAAAGGCGAATTGAAAAAAATTCTAGGCAAAGAAATTACCATAAAAGGTTTTATGATGCCTCTTGATTACGATGCCAAAACAGTGGTTGAATTTTTATTCATGCCATACGTTCCGGCCTGTATGCATGTACCACCTCCACCACCAAATCAATTAGTTCTAGTTAAAATGAAAAAAGGAACGACAGTTCAGCCTTCATTTTATCCGATAGAGCTAACAGGTAAATTAACTGTAGAGGCCAATAAAGATCTTGAGTCTTCTTATAAAATGGATGGACTAAAAATTAAAGAACTTAAGCAATAGTATTAAAAATTATGACAACACCATCAATTCTTTTAAAAGATCTTAAATTCTCTTATAAACCTCATCATAATATTCCAGCTCCACTCGTCCTTAACATAGACGAGCTGGAGATTTTATCCGGTGAAAAAGTTTTTCTCTATGGGCCTTCAGGCCATGGGAAAAGCACCTTGCTTAATATTTTGGCCGGAGTGCTGGAAGTTAAAAGCGGGCATGTGGAAGTGTTAGGAACAAATCTTCACGATATTTCTCAAGGCGCACGAGACCATCTTCGCGGAGAGAATGTTGGGTATATCTTTCAAATTTTTAATCTTATTCCCTATCTTAATATCAGAGAAAATATTGTTCTTCCTTGCCTGATCAATAAAAAACGCTCTTTTGGTGTAGATTTTTACGCTCAGGCTGACGAACTGATTGAGACACTGGGCCTAACAAACCACGCTGAAAAAAAGGTCACCGATCTCTCTATAGGCCAGCAGCAACGAGTGGCAGCTGCCAGGGCCTTAATTGGAAATCCTAAATTAATTATCGCCGATGAACCCACCAGCTCTTTAGATGAACAAAATACTACTGAATTTATGACTCTACTTTTAAATGAATGGGAAAAGAGAAGATTCACTTTGGTGTTTGTTTCTCACGACACCAGCTTAAAAAAATACTTCCCAAGAACTATTTCACTTCCAGATATTAATAAAATCTAGGTTCCAAATATGATTAATTTTTTAACTTACAAATCAATTAAAAATAGAAAATTCACTTCTATGCTCTGCGTGCTCTCGATAACTTTATCAGTTACACTCTTCTTGGGAATTGAGAGGATTAGAAATGGGGCACGCGAAGGATTTACCAACACCATCAGCAAAACTGATTTAATTATTGGCGCTAAAGGTGGTCCTCTCCAACTTCTTCTTTATACTGTCTTCCATATCGGTGGTGCTGTTAATAATATTCGCATGTCGACTTATGAAGACATAAAAAATAACCGTTTGGTTGAATGGAGTATTCCTATCTCTTTAGGTGACACCTATAAAGGATATAGAGTTGTCGCAACCGATGAAAATTTTTTTTTACATTATAGATTTAGAGGGGACAAACACGTTGTATTGAATTCAGGAGTTGCTCCCACTGAAACTTTTGATGTTGTTCTTGGAAGTGAGGTCGCCAAAAAATTTCATCTAAAAGTTGGAGACCCGATTGTTTTAAGTCATGGTATTTCATCTGAGGCAATTCTCTCGCATGATACAACTCCTTTTCATATTGTTGGGATTATGGCCCCAACTCAAACCCCGATAGATACTGGAGTTTTTATTAACCTATACGGTATGGAGGCCATGCATTTTGGATGGGAAACCGGGGTTCCAAGCGGGGATAAAATTAATCCTGATCGCTTTAAAAAAGAAAATATTAAAATCACTCAACTCACCTCATTTATGGTGAAGTTAAAATCGAGAATTGCCGTTTTAAAAATGCGTCGTGAAATTGACCAGTATGATAAAGAGCCTATTATGGCCATCATTCCAGGCCTTGCCCTACAAGAAATGTGGCAGACGATCGGCTATGTTGAGCAGATTCTTTTTTTAGTAAGTCTCTGTGTTCTGCTGGTTGGAGTGCTAAGTATTCTTATTTCACTTTATACTTCTATCAATGAACGCCGTCGTGAAATGGCAATTTTGAGATCCCTTGGAGCAAGTTCGCGCCACGTGTTTGCCCTTCTCCTTTATGAATCAAGTTTTTTAGTGCTATTGGGATGTATTATGGGGGTAGCTTCTCTCTATGGACTACTCTATTTTGTCAGACCATGGCTTGAATCTAATTTTTCAGTTTATTTAGAAGTTCAACCATTATCAATTACAGAATGGTACTACCTGGCAGGAATTTTTGTGGCCGGAACTCTTGCCGGACTCATCCCGGCGATTAAAGCTTATATGAATTCTCTTCAAGATGGATTGACGATTAAATTTTAATCATCAAAACTAATTGTATGATTGAAACCATGAAAGATCTTTTGCGCTTTCTGGGCCACCATAAAAAATGGTGGCTCATACCTATACTTCTCTTTTTAGTTTTATTTGGTGCGCTGGTAATTTATGCTCAAGGTTCGACAGTAGCGCCGTTTGTTTATACGTTCTTTTAGGATTTGAAAAACAAACAACAATATTTACATTTTTTGTCTTCGATAGACCCAACAATTAAAAGGGATCGCCAAAAGAGCTGATTTCCGTTTTAACTTGATAAGTACTCGGATACTTTTTCCATAATCGCTTCATCCGGTCTCTTCTAATAATAATAAAAACCAAATGAACGATAGAAAATAAGCTCAAATAAATCAAAGTAAAAAAAATTTTCGTATTGATAAGACCCAATTTCTCACCGAGCCAGAGCCAATACTGGCGTGGTCTTTCTAATAAATGAGGAGCAATTAAAGCTATCAGTAAAAAGATAACTGCAATAATAACTTGAGGAAGATGAATCGGTTTATGCTTTATAAAGGGAATCAAGGCGCCCATGACTAAAAAACCGCCTGTCACGATAAAACCAAAATGGCGATTGGTTTTGATTAATTTATTCTCTTTAATCTCTGGCATAGGCACTCACCCAGTCAATATTAAACAATTCAGATTTCTGCTCGGTTTTTTTAAGTAAAAAATTCTCCAAAACTAAAACATCCATCTCGGTGGTCATAAAACAATTAATGGCCTCCAAAGGTCTTGCGACGATGGGCTCACCTCTAACATTAAATGATGTGTTAATTATTACCGGGCATCCGGATTTTTTATAAAAAGTTTTTATCAACCGGTGAAAGCGAGGATGAATATTTTCATCAACCACTTGCAGTCTGGCGGAACCATCGACATGAGTGATAGCAGGTAGAGGCAAAGTATTTTTTACTTGAGTGGTAAATAGCATATAGGGCGAAGCAGTCGATTTTTCCCAGTAAAAATAATCTGAAACAAATTCTTTTAAAATTGCAGGTGCAAATGGTCTAAAGGATTCACGTTTTTTAATTTTTAGATTCATGATTGATTGCATATTTGAGAAACGAGGGTCTCCAATAATTGACCTAGAACCGAGAGCACGCGGACCAAATTCCATACGCCCTTGAAAGAGACCAATCACACTCCCCTTGATAATTTCCTCGCTTATAAGTTCGTTTAAGACTTCTTCACTTATTGTTTCGTGATAGACAACACCTGCATGATCTAGAAGCAATTTTATATGTTCACTTTTAAAGCTTGGCCCTAAAAGGGATCCTTGTTGGAAGTTGGGATCGATAACTCTAGAAGATTTTTTTTCTAAGAAATAATAAGCTAATGCTGCTCCAAGTGCTCCGCCGGAATCCCCCGAGGCCGGTTGTATCCAGATATTTTTAAAGATCCCGCTCTCTTTTAATTTTCCATTGGCCACGCAATTAAGTGCCACTCCACCGGCCATAGTGAGATTGTCTAAACCTGTTAAAAGTTTAATTTGACGAGCAAGCTTAAGCACTGCTATTTCAGTGACTGCTTGAACTGAGGCCGCTAAGTCTTTATGAAACTGAGTGAATTCAGCAATATCTTCATTGCTTCTTCTGGGATTTTTAAAAAGCTCAATAAATTTGTCAGTGATCATTTCTGAATCTTTTGTAAAATCGAAATAATCCAGGTTTAATTGAAAACTTCCATCGTTATTAAAATGAATCAAGTTATTTATTATTAAATCGATATAAATGGGTTTTCCATAGGGAGCAAGTCCCATCATTTTATATTCACCGGAATTCACTTGAAAACCTAAGTAGCCTGTAAAAGCTGAATAAAAAAGTCCGAGAGAATGAGGAAAATGAATTTCAAAAAGTGGTTTTAAATCTGATCCTTTTCCAATCCAACCGCTAGTCGTTGCCCACTCTCCAACACCGTCAATACAAAGCACGGCGGCTTCATCATAGGGAGAAGCGTAGAAGGCAGAAGCGGCATGCGAGAGATGATGTTCGCTGAAATAAAGTGATGGTGTAATTTTTGAAATTTTTTTGAGAGAATCGCGAATCAGCTTTTTAAAATATATTTTTTCTTTAAGCCAAATGGGCATGGCCTTTAAAAAAGACTTGAGTCCAAAAGGTGCTCTGGAAAAATACGTTTCAAGTAAACGGTCAAATTTGAGAAGTGGTTTATCGTAAAAAACAACAGCATCGACTTGATCAAGAGTGATCCCGGCAAAACTTAGACAAAACTCAATTGATTGCATGGGAAAAGCTTGATCATGTTTTTTGCGGGAAAAACGCTCTTCTTCGGATGCCGCCACGATAACTCCGTCTCGCAAAAGAGCTGCAGAACTATCGTGGAAAAAGCATGAGAGGCCTAATACATACATTTATAAAAATCTCTTAAAAATTCTTTCTCTTCACTAGTCGATCTGCCAAAAAAATAAAAACGGCAGATGTAACAAATAAATGTAAACTTTCTAACCCAAGATTAAGTTTAATTTCTTCCTTCGACAGTACATTGCTGGCGAGTTCAGTAATATAATTAACTCTTGGAAGAATAAAATAAATAATCAATCCTATGACTTTAAAGACACTCAAGTTTTTAAAGTAATCCGCATACTCTAGAACTCTTATAGCACTGGTCGAAAATGAAATAGCGGCTACCGTTGTGATCAAAAGTAAAAATGCACCGATTTTTCCGGCAACCATCGAGTAAAGAAATGAGATAAAAATAACAAGAAAAACATATAGTCCCATCAAAAGCACACTTATCAAATGACTCCAATGCAAGGCCTGCGAATGAGTGGCAATAGAAAAAAGAATCGCCGAGAGAATATAAGAGTACAGATAGTAGCCGAAAACTAAGATCCAAGTTCCAAAAATTCGGCTGAACATGTATTGAGTTCTTGAAATAGGAAAGGCCAGGTATTGATAGATGATATTATCTTTGAAGTCTGAACGGATTGAACTGATTCCAAAAATACCTGCGATGATCACACTCCAGGCATTAATCATGGTGAACATTAGGCTTAAACTATTGGCCCCATTGATCATAATAGCGCTACCTTCATTGCTACTAATAAACATTTTTAAAAGAGCGTGTGCAAACAAAATCATCAAGGTAGTAGCAATGAAAATAAAAATAAGTGTTTTACTTCTTAGTTCTTTTAAAACTGTGTCTTTAATCATCGCTCGCCACTGAGCTTTATACATTGTCATCATATAATAATCCTATTCCCTTTTACTTACGAGTTGATAGAAAAAATCTTCTAGCGTTTGTCCTTGATCCAAAATGCTTTGAATACTTCCGCTAAAAAGAATTTCCCCTTTATTTAAGATCGCAGCATCGTCACAGATCTGCTCCATCTCAGAGAGAATATGTGAATTTAAAAAAATTGTTTTTCCTGCTGCTCGCTGCTTTCTAATAATGTCCTTTAAGTCCCTCATTCCGATTGGATCTAATCCTGAAAAAGGTTCATCCAGAATCAGGACGTCGTGCTCACCAACCAGAAGACTTGCAAGTCCAGTTCTCTGCACTTGTCCTTTGGATAAAGACTGAAGTTTACGGTTTTGAAGTACCTCAATATCCAGGTCTTTAAGCGCATTATCAATTTGAGATTTCAGGTCAAGCCCTGATAATCCTTTCATTGTTCCAAAGAATTCTAAAACTCCTCGAACTGTATAATAAGGAAAAAAACTAAATTTCTCAGGTATGAACCCTACTCCAATTCTGGAGCTGGCCAAATAGGAAGGGATACCTTTAATTTTAATCTCACCATGATCGGCATGCATTAAATTCAAAATGAGTTTAACCAGAGTCGTTTTACCAGCACCATTAGGACCAAGAAGGGCAAAGATTTTACCCATTTTGACTTCTAAATTTACATCGTGAAGGGCGAAATCATGGCCATATGATTTCTTAACTCCACGAACTTCGATAGCATTCATTAGATTATCCTTGTAAAGCTTATGTCTTTCGTTTTTATCTTTGTATTTTTTCTATGCTCTATCATATTCTTGGCCTACAATTTTTCAATGTCAAACCCAAGAATTCAGGAGAAATAAAATGTCTCAAACTATCTATGATTTTGAAGTAAAAAATATCAACGGAGAATCTGTTTCATTGGCCCATTTTAAAGGAAAAACTCTCCTCATCGTAAATGTCGCTTCAAAATGCGGATTCACTTCTCAGTATAAAGAATTAGAAGAAATTTATCGGGAATATAAAACTCAGGGTCTGGAGATTTTAGCATTTCCGTGCAATCAATTCGGGGCCCAAGAACCTGGGGATGCTGAAGAAATTAAAAACTTTTGCAGCTTAAATTATGATGTAAGCTTTCCCCTCTTTTCAAAAGTAGATGTGAATGGGGACGAAGCTGCTCCTGTTTATCAATTTTTAAAAGAATCATTACCAGGAATTTTAGGATCTAAGGCCGTCAAATGGAATTTTACTAAATTTCTAGTTGATAAAAATGGCGTTCCCCATTCGCGTTACGCACCTACAGATAAACCAAGAGATATTTTGAAAGATATAAAGGAAATCTTGTAAGTTTAGTAAAAATAAATTATTCAGTTATCTTTTTAGCGGGCAAATCATAACTAATGGCCATTAGTTTTTCAAAATCAGTCTTGGTATAAGTTCTATGTACAAATGCAAATCTAGACGGGAGTATACACATAAAAATTTTAATCACTGGTGCCACTGGATTTATCGGGAAAAAATTAACTGTTAAACTTCTCGGTATGGGACACGAGATTCATGTATTGACGAGAGATAAACAAAAAGCAAAAAAGATATTTCCCCAAACGGCGGTCAGCGCATTCGAGTGGCGAAATAATCGTGAGATTCCTCCTCTGGATGCCATCTCTGGTATCAACGGAGTCATCAACCTAATGGGTGAAAACATTACAGCTAAACACTGGAGTGATGATCAAAAAAAAAGGCTAAAAGAGTCTCGTGTGGATTCAACTCAAAATCTAGTAAAGCTCCTTGAACAAAACTTAAGTAATACTCTCGATTTTTTTATCTCAGCTTCTGCGATAGCTATTTATCCTGTAAACATTCCAAAAGTTTTAACAGAGGAATCTAATCTCGGACACAACTACCTCGCAGAACTTTGCAAAATGTGGGAAGAAGCAACGAATGGTCTGACAAAAGTAAAACGCAAAGTCATTATACGCACAGGTGTTGTTTTAGAAAAAACGGATGGTGCCCTAAAAAAAATGCTTCCTCTATTTCAAATGGGTTTAGGTGGACCTATTGGCAAGGGCAATCAAATGATGAGCTGGATAGAACTCGATGATTTAGTTGACCTCTATGTCAACGCGGCCACTGATAGCAAATACTCTGGTATCTTTAACGGAGTCGCTCCGACTCCTGTTAATAATTTTAATTTCACCAAAGCACTTGGACACGCTCTTCATCGGCCAACCATCATTCCGGTGCCAACTCTTCCTTTAAAACTTGCATTTGGAGAAATGGCATCGCTTATTTTGGATTCACAGGCAATAGTCTCAAAACGGTTACAGGAAGTTGGATTTCATTTTAAATATGAAACAGTGGATTCTGCTTTGAATGCTATTTTTCACAAATAATTTTTGCAGTGCTGGTAGATTTATAAAAATGGAGCTGCGATTTACAAATGAATACCACTTTAGCTCGCACAATATTTTTAAAAATATATGAAGACCTTTATCTAGAATATAAGAATATAGATAAAAGTCAGGAGGTAATAAAAGAAAAACAGGCCATATGGATTGAAGGTGATCCAAAAATTTCGAAGGCCCTTTTTTTAGCTCACGGATATATGGGTTCTCCAAGTGAGATGATGTTTTTGGCCCAACCCTTTATCAAAGAAGGCTGGAGTATTATTGGTTTTCTCATTCCTGGTCATGGGTCAAGTTCGAAAGTCGCCAACGCTTTTAAACGCACTCGCTGGCAAAGTGAAATGTCCGAACAACTCTCGCTGGTCACTTCTACTTTTAGTGAGGTGCGGGCCATTGGATTTTCCACCGGTGGACTTTTACTCCACGATTATTTAATTAATCATTCTACTCCCCCAAGTTTAAAAAGCCTTCACTTGATTTCTCCTTATTTCATTCAAAAATTACCCACGATTGATTGGCCCATTGAAAAAATTTTCAACAATATTTCGGTGGATGCCGCTTATGCTCTAACCCATTTTCCAGATTTAAAAGTTACGACCATTGATCGCAATTAAAATCAAAAAACTCGGGCTTGAAGTTTATAAGAGAAAAACAAGGGCGCTAAAATACAGCTCCCAACTCAACTCTTTCTTACAAAAGGCGACTGGACGGTGGATACCGAAGCTACAAAAAAAGTTCTTACCCGGGACATTGAAAACTACGAATTAATCTGGTTTAACGCTCGGGATCCTCACCACTTAATGGTCCCTTCGGTGAGCAATGTCGCTCAGGAAATCCAATCTCGAATTTTCAATTTCTGTAAAAATACCTGATAAAACCATTTTTATATCATGTTAAGATGCCAAAATCCGATACGAATTAGTGATGAAACGTTTTATTTTAATTTTTTTATTCTTCCTTGTTAACAATTTGAGCAATCTGCTTTTAGCGGAAACATTGTCTTTGCCCAAAGGAAAAATAGCATCCCCTTATGAAGCATGTAAAAATGTTTTCCTTGTTTCGGAAGATGGTTATCATAAAAATTCAACTAAATGGGATGAGATAGAATCTAAATGTAAATCTATTCTTATAGTGGCCCCGGATATTGGATTAACTTCATTAAACCCTTTGCAGGAAGGTGTGAAGTATTTGGAATTTTCCGAAAGAGTGGCAACAAAAGTTAAAGATAATTTGGAAAAAAGCCGCGGCTATGCTGAATGCACCGCTAGTTGTTTTAAAGGTGCCATAAAATGTTCTTCTAAATCGCATGATGAAAAAAAAACGATAGACTGTGTTGAGCGAAAAAATGAAATTTCAGCGGCCCTTAAGGTTTTTAGTCGTAAAATCCGGATGGAGCTAGCTTTAAGCACTGATGCTCCAGGTTTACTGAACGTCAATATTCGTAATGTTTTGGAAATTTGCAAAGACGAAAAAGCTAATAAAAATAAATTTATAAATTCAAATCTTCGCGATTTTGAAATTGGAACACCAAACCCAGTAGGAAGAAATAATCTAACAAGATATGAGCTTAGTGAGGCCCATAGAAGAATAGACAGGGAAGTCAAAATCCTTGAGGAAGAATACAAAAGTAAAGGCCACACTAATTACTCAGAATGGATGTCAATCAAGTTGATGGATCGATTTGATGAACATAAAGAGCGCTATCGCCAACTCATCTATGAAGATGCTCCTATTTTTGGAGTCATTGATGATCCCGATAAATTTGATGAAAAAAATAATCCAGTTTGGAGTGATGCTAAAATTTCTGATGCATTCTTAAAACTTTCAAAAAATGCAAAATTGACCCAGGAAAAAATAGACTGGAGTCTACAAAATGGAAAGCTTGAATTTTCCAGAGGAAATACTGAGGCCTTACAAAAATGGATGAGCTCTTTTAATGCCGGAAGAAAAGATACAAACGATCTTTTGTTTTATATGGGTATGAAAAACCAAGTGGAAGAAGTTTTAAAAGATGATCCAGCATCATGTGGTATTGCAACTGCCATGGAAGCTCGTCTTAAAACTAAGGGAATGCAAAACTCAGGAATTACTTTTGCGGCATCTTTAAGTACTGCATTCGTTGGTAAATTATCTGGGAGTACTTTTAGTATCCTTCGCGCTCTAAGTAGTGCCGAAGTTACAAATACCACAGGTTTAGCTATGGGAGCTGCTTATTTAGGAGACAGCTTTCGGCAGCTTAATTCTAAAACGACTGAAGCTGCCACGTTCAGTGGAGTTGGTAGAGAAAATGAAGGCAGCAAGATACGTTCTGCAGAAGAAATTACAACGGCAAGAGAACATCTAAAAATGACCTTAATGTTTTCGCCCTTAGATGTACCTGCTGGATTAGCTCTTGGTAAAAAACTAACAGGTCTTGCAACCAATTTAAAAAAAGGTGCCTCTGAGGCAACTCCGGTAAATAAGGAAGCAAGGATCGCATTAAATTCTAAGGCCGCCGTAGAACTTGAACGCAGATCAAAGGACATCCCACCTTCCAAAATGGGAGAGGTCGTTGAAACCTTAACTCCCTACCAATTTCCAAAAACGATGAGGTTGCGTAAATATAAAAATGAGGCCGGCGATGAGTTTCTTATGTATGAAAAAGTAGTGAATGACGCCCAAAAAAAGCTCGTTATTCAATCTAGAGAAATGTCGATTGATCCACTTACAGGTGCCTTTGATGCTAACTACCCCTCTGGCAAATTATTATTAGAAGACCTAATTAAAGAAAAACAAGGAAAGGCCACATTTGCATTTATTGATGTTAATAATTTAGGTTATGTGAATAATAATTTCGTGAAAGGGCGAAATGCGGGAGATGCTTATTTAGCATCTATTGCAAAGGCCATCAATGAGGCCACAAAAGGAAAGGCACAATTATTTAAACTCGGAGGTGATGAGTTTGGAGTTATTATTCATGAGGCCGATCCAAAAAAAACACAAGCTATTTTACAAAATATAATTGATTCTTGTTACTCAAAAGAGGTGCATCTAGGCTTTAGAGAAAATACCATCGCCCGAGCAGAAATGGTCAGGGCCAGTCGCACTGTAGGCAAAGATGGAAAGATTACTCCCCTAGACCCGGAAGTAAAAAAATCCATAAAAGATTATGCCTCTTACTCTAGCGAAGGAATATCAATCGGTGCTGTCACAATTAAAAATGGTGATAATTACGAAAATTTACTTCACGCCGCTGAAGCTCAAGCAGTGAAGCAAAAAATTGAAACAAAAATAGAACTTAATATCTCTGCTAAAAAATATGGTGGTCCAGAAGCGATTGACGGGGCCATGCCAAACTTAAAATATAGGCCAGTGGCAGATACACCAACATCTATAGAGAGCTCTCCTCTAGCGACTCGGCCTGAATTGAAGTCTCAACCAAATCTAACTTCAGTTACAAATTATGGTGAAGATCGAATTGTTAAAGACAAATATCGCTTTGGAGAAGTTTCAGTGGACGAACACACTATGCCTGATGGCTCTCCCATATTAAAATATAACCGCTACTTTAGTGCCGCCGACGGAAATAGACACTACATCACGAGAGAATTAGTCGTTAACACTAAAGTTGGATTAATTGATGGCTCCCACGAAAGTGGGAAACATATTTTAAATATATTAACTGATGGTAAAAATGCAGTAGAAAATAAAAGAGGCCTGATATGGATTAATACTGAAAACTTGGGAAAAATAAATTATTTTAAAAATGGCACGGCAACTGGAGATCAATTATTAGCGGCAACTGCCAAGACACTTGAAAAAGAATTACGGGCCGGTGATATACCATTTAAAATGCAAGGTTCGGAATTTGTAATCATTCAAGATGGCATGGCACCTGAAAGTATCGCGCCTCTTGTCTCTAGGTTTCGGAATTCTTTAATTAATAATCCGGAAATTAAAAAAATATATTCAGATCAGATGAAGTATATTTCCGAAGAAATTAATAGAGTAAAATCCCTTAGCGCCACTGCAGATAATTCAAAAAAACTAGCAGAATTAACTGAAAACTTAAATATGGTTTCTAAAATGAAGCCTGAATTTTCTATTGAAGGACATATGCTTACTGAAAGAGATAATCTAGACAGTGCCCTAAAAAGTACACGAGGCCTGCATTACGATTCCCATTAGAAAACAGCTTACCTCTTAAGTTGCAGTTGGAACAGCAGTCGCAGCAGGCACACCATACTTCTCACCTGGCTTAACAATAGTCTTTGGATAAACAACAACGTTAGGTCCAACCACTGCCTTCTCGCCAATCGTTACGCCGCCTAGAAGCTTGGCAGCAAGGCCTATCATTGCACCTTTTTTGATATGAAGTTTGTCGATGATTAAAAAACCTTTCATTCCATAATGGGCCATCATGTAAACCGATCCACCAATCGTTACGTAATCTTCAAGAATAATCAAGCATGGATCAGAGACATTTGAAGTATTGATCATGACTCCCTTGCCTACTTTCATTCCCATCATTTTAAAAAAGAAAACATTAAGCGGTGAAGGCGTAATTAAATCCAGGATGGTGTAACGAACCAAATAGGTAAGACAGTTGTGATAATACCAAGGAATTGATTCAACCGAAAACCAAGCACCTCTATAAGGCTTCACAAAAGGAATAATTGGATAATTAAAAATGGGCACTACGGTGATGAGGGTTAAAATAAAAGCTAAAAACCCAGAGGCGATGGCAAAAGCGTAACAAAAAGATTTTAAGAGCATTGAGTAATCAACAATATGGGGTTGAATCCATTGGATGAAAAATACCCCTGGAGTAAGTGCGATTGCCAAGCAAAGTACGCAAATAATAAAGATTGGAATTAAAAATATAAAAAAAGCGAAATTACCGAGTTTTCGAAAAACATTTTCGAAAATTGCCACAAACCCGGTCTTAGTAGAGACGCGCTTGTTGATATCCTCATATTCGGTCGATTGGTCCGCTTTGGCCGGAGTTTTGGTGTTTTCCAAGAGATTTCCTTTGAATTTTGAATGATTTCATTTTCCAAGTTTTCTCTTTGTTTGTAAACTCGCGGTTCATGAAAAATCTAAAACTATTGAAAGAAATTTTTCTTTTCGCTCTTCCCATTATCACTGGTCAAATTGGCCAAATGCTTTTTGGTGTCGGAGATATTATTGTTGCTGGTCACTATTCAGCTTTAGCCGTCTCCGCCATTGGCGTTGCTGCAGCGATCTTTGCGCCATTTTTAATGGTAGGTATTGGTATTCTACTTTGCACAGGCCCCATTACTTCAGAGAAAAAAGGCCGCGGAGAATCAGATCCCACTCTGCTTTTTAATTCTTTTATTGTCGCAACAATGAGTTCGTTGGTTATCATCATTGCCATTTTAGTTTTGGCCTATAATATCCAATGGCTCGGACTTAATCCTCAAATTGCACCAACCGTTGCACTTTATTTAAAATGGACGGCCGGATCTATTTGGCCTGCACTCATATTTCAAGCAACCAAAGAGTTTTTGCAGGCAGAATCAAAAACTTATGTGTCAAATGGACTTATATTATTTTTTAATTTAGTTAACGTCGCTCTTTGTGCAGTTTTCATGTTTGGATGGGGACCAATTCCTGAGTTTGGAGTTTTGGGTGCTGCCATCGTAACCAGTATCTGCCGAATCTTGATGGCCGTTAGTTTATATTTTTACATGAAAAAAGTTTGTGCTTTTGAAACCAAAAAAAATAACGAAACCTTGAAAAAAATCTTCAAACTTGGTCTACCCATTTCATTTACGATTTTATGTGAAGTGCTGGTGTTCTCAACCGTCACAGTTTTAGTTGGAAAGATGAGTTTAGTGGCCTCTGCCTCTCAAAGTTTGGTTATCAATTTAACCTCACTCACTTTTATGGTCCCACTTGCTATCGGAAGTGCAGTAGCGGTTTTAGTTGGTGAGCAGATGGGAAAAAAATCAATTGAAGGAATTTTGCGCTATTCTCTCGGTTCATTATTTCTAGCACTAATGATTCAAATTCTTTTCGCCACACTTTACTTAACAATTCCTGGAAAGCTTTTAGGTGTCGCAAGCTCAGATCCGGTTATTATTGCTTATGCCAGTGCCCTTCTTTTTTGGGTAGGTCTCTTCCAAATTCCAGATGGTCTTCAAGTGGTTTTATCGGGAGTCATGCGAGGATTGCATGAAACAAAAATTCCAATGATCTTAGGATTTATTTCTTATTGGATCATAGGCCTTCCAATTGGATGTTATTTTACTTATCGAAGAGGTCTGGAGGCCCGAGGGCTTTGGATGGGATTGGCCATCGGACTTCTGTGCATGTGTATTCTGTTATTTATTTTGTATAAAAATAAAATTAAAAGACTATGCCTAGATCTTTCTCCGGCAACTCAAAATTAATATCTTTCCGAGTAAACGGATCACGAAACATTAACTGATAGGCCATCAGCCGCAGACCAGTGCTGTTTTTATTTCCCACTCCATATTTAGGATCTCCCAATACAGGATGCCCAATCATCTCAAAATGTCGACGGATTTGATGAAGTCTTCCGGTGTGAATTTCAACTAATAATTTAGAAGTGTACTCATTTGTTTCAAGTACCGTATAACTTGTCTTTGCAGATTTCCCATCGAGATTTTCATTAATCTCTCCAGCAGACTTAACAACTCCCACCACTTCTACTTTATAAAATTTCCGAACTTCGTGTTTTTGCCAAAGTTCAGAAAAACGAGCTGCTGCATTTTTATTATAGGCAAAAAGCATAAGGCCACTGGCCTCGCGATCGAGACGGTGAACCATCCAGGCCTTGTTTTTTACTTTTTCTATTTGGCGCAAGATTGAACAATGATCTCCAAATTCTGTGCCCTGAGAAAGAAGCCCAGTAGGCTTATACCAAAGCCCCCAGTCCTTAAACCTGGTAAGTTCGACAGCTAGGGGAATTTCCATATTGGTTAATTTTGGATCGTAATAAAATTCAACTAGAGATTCTAAGTTTAATTCGTGAGTCGCTCTTCTATTGCGGGTTAATTTTGATTTATTAAATAGACGAAGCCAAACTCCGCCGTTGTTTAAAACTTTTTTCAAAGTACTTTTTGATAATTGCGAATATTTTTCTAAAAAATCAATTAAGACTAGTGGATCGCCTTCGCGAACATTTTTTTTGAATGTGATTGGTTTATCGCTCATTATATTGCCCATAAAAAAGAAAGGCCCAAGGAGTAATCCTTGGGCCTTTTATAATACTCTTTTGAAGTATTGACTAGTTCTGTATTAACTATTTATTAGTTAAGGCCTTGAAAGCATCAACTCTTCCACCTGATAAAGAAGCAGTTGAGAGCTTAGAAGTTTTAACTGAAGTATTTACAAGTCTTTCTCTGATTTGCGCTGGAGTAAGATTTGGTTCTTGTGAAAGAAGCAGACCTACGATTCCTGCAATATGAGGAGTTGCCATTGATGTACCAGACATCGTTGTGTATCCGCCATTTTTATAAGTTGAAAGAATGTTTGATCCAGGTGCCGTTACGTGAACTGATTTTACACCGAAATTAGAGAAACTAGATTTAGCTCCAGTCGAAGTATAAGATCCAACTGAGATTACGTTTCCAACTTCATAATTAGCTGGGTATGAAGCAGTTGTATCGTTATTGGCAGATTCATTTCCTGCTGCTGCAACAAAAGTAATTCCGGCCGACTCAGCGGCCTTAATAGCGTCTTCAAGAGATTGTTCTTTTTCTCCGCCACCCCAAGAATTCGACATAATGTTTACGCCTCTTTTAATTCCGTAATCAATGGCCGCGATAGCGTCGATTGACTCTCCAGATCCTTTATCAGATAAAAATTTAATGGGAACGATTTTTACGTGGGCCATAATTCCAGCTACACCTATATCGTTATGGGCCGCTCCAATGACACCAGCACAGTGAGTTCCGTGTCCATGTCCATCTTGAGGATCGCCATCTTTATTAGCGAAGTCGTATCCGTAAATATCATCAACGAATCCATTGTTATCATCATCTACACCCGGTTTTCCATTAAGCTCTGAAAGATTAACATCAATTTGATCTTTTAAATCCGGGTGAGTGTAATCAACACCTGTATCAATAACTGCGATCTTAACGTCTTTTGATCCTTGAGTGATAGACCAAGCACGTAGAACATTAATATCTTCTCCAGCTACTCCAGAAGAAAAAATGCTTCCATTTTTTCCATCGTTCTTCATTCCCCATTGCTTCTTAAAGCTTGTATCTTTAGGAACAGGTACTTCTTCGCCACCTTTAATTTTATTAAGAGTGATGATGTAGTTTGGTTCGATGTATTCAATTCCTGGATCACTGGCCAGAGCAGAAAAAGCAAGATCAGATAATCCTTTATTAGTTTCAATACGAGCAAATGTTCCAAAACTAGTGTTGGCCACTTTTGTAGTCTTCCCAAAATTTGAAAGTGATTTTTGATTTAAAAAATTTGAACCTGGTTTAACTTTAACAATATAACCATTAAATGGTGTTGCCTGTGCTGTAGTTATTATTGCTGAAGATACAAAAAGCGAGCTGAATAGTAGCTTTAATTTCATAGAATCATCCTTGATTTATGTTTGATAAATCATGATGGCAGATACGAAACATCTTATGCAACTCGAATGCATTTTTGTAAGCAATTGTAAGACTTATTAATAGCGAAAAATTGTAGAACCCCAGGTAAATCCTGAACCAAATGCAGCTGAAGCCACCAGCATTCCTTTTTTAAGAACACCTGCTTTAATGGCATCATCCATTCCCAACGGAATAGTGGCCGCTGTGGTATTTCCATAATTTTGAATTGTATTAAAAACTTTTCCCTCGGGTATTGATAGCATCTCTGCAACTTTTGAATTAATACGAAGATTAGCTTGATGAAAAAGAAAAAGATCAATGTCTGCGAGATTGAGATTAGCTTCCTTGCATACACTTACTAAACACTCCGCCATTCTTTTTGTGGCGTGGACGAAAACTGTTTTGCCATTCATATGTGGATACTGCAAACCTTCCTCTAACATCTGGTGATTGATTTGCTCTTTTCCACAAGCAGCACCAGGAGCAGGAATCCAAAGTTCTTTGGCAAATGCTCCATCAGCAAAAAGCTGAGTGGCAATTACATGCGAATCTTTTTTGGGATCAGCTAATTCTTTTCTAGAAACAATAACAGCTCCTGCTCCATCTCCAAAAAGTACGGACACATTTCTTCCATTGGGAGTAAGATCGAGTCCTTTAGAGTGAACTTCTGAACCTACGATCAAAATATTTTTATGAGAGCCAGAGAGAATAAACTTATCGGCAATAGAAAGAGCATAAATAAAACCTGTGCACTGTTGGCGAATATCGAGAACTGCAATTTCAGGCACATCAAGTTTTGCTTGCAAAAAACATCCAGTTCCTGGAAATTCATGATCAGGAGTTAGGGTGGCATAGATAATCATATCAATATCTTTTTTATCTATACCTGCATTGCTGATGGCCCGAAGTGATGCCTCAAGACCAAGATCCGAGTTCGATGTTTCCGGATCTACCCAATGCCTTTCTACAATTCCCGTTCGCTGCTGAATCCACTCATCTGTAGTATCTAATATTTTTTCAAGATCAAAGTTGGTAAACACTTTAGGTGGAACAAACGAACCAACCCCGATAATTTCACTTCCGTATTTCATAGCTTTTTGGCCTTTGGCTTAAGAATTAATTTTGTTCCTCTATTCTAATCAAATCCAGCGAAAATTCAAACTTCTGACTTCAAATACGCTATCTTTGTGAGTGAAAATGATTAACTTGATGAGAATTATCGTATATAATTGTGGCCAATGAAAAAATTGACACCATCTCAAATTCTCTCTTTTATGACGATCGCGTTTTTAGCAATGAGCTGCTCTTCTGAACCTAAAACCCAACCTGTGCAGAAAACTTACTCATCTGATACGCAGAAAGAATTTGAAGCTATTGAAAAAAATGACCTGCGCACCAATCCTCCTTATCGATCAACTATTAAGCCAACACCAAGGCCACCTGTCGTGATTAAGGAAACACCTCGCGAAAAACAAAAGGAAGTTGTGAAGGAAACCCCCATCACTCCAATCCCTAGTGAAGCAACTGATGTCAGTAAATTGAGTGCCAAAAACCAAGAACGCTTGCAAGAGATCAATCAAAACCTCGCTTTTTTTTGTATGAAGCATAGAAAAGACAAAATCTTCCAAGATGAAGAGCATTGCCTGGCCTATACAAAAAAAGTATTAGCGGCCTGTGAAAAAAAACATAAATTAATCAATACCGTTATGGTCAATTGTATTAAAGATCAACTCAAAAAAAGAAAGTGAGATGATGGCCTATGAGTAAGCGAGAAGTCTGTCCACGTTGTGAATACATTCTTGCTCGTTGCCTCTGCCACACCCTTAAGCCAATCGACAATACAACCCAAATCATCGTTCTTCAGCATCCGAGTGAAACTGGGCATGCTCTAAATACTGTTCACTTGATGAAAAAAAGTTTTCTTAAAATGGATTTATTTATTGGTGAAGATTTTAGCGATCACCTTGAATTAAATTCCATTATCAGAGATCATAAAGAGACCATCGGCTTGATTTTCCCAGGTGGAAATAGCACTGTCTTAAACTCATTATCATCAAAAAAAATTACTCACCTCATACTCATAGATGGAACTTGGAAGAAGGCCCGCAAAATTTATCTACTCTCAAAAAATCTGCACCAACTCCAGACTCACTCTCTTGGGCCAACCAAACCTGGCCAGTATAAAATCCGATCAAGTACATTCGAAGATGGCCTCTCTACTCTTGAAGCAACTGTTTGCGCTCTGGGATGTGTTGAAAAAAATTTGGATACACAATCATTGGAAGAAACATTTTCAAAAATGATTGAATTTCAAATTGAAAAGATGGGCGAAGAGACGTTTAGAAAAAATTACAAGAAAGAGAACAAGAAAGACGAGTGATGATTAAGAAATCATCACTCGATAAAAATAAAATTTAAAATTAAACTTTAGCTGCGAAAGATGTACACCATCCACAGTTAGTTACATATTTCATACCCATCATTGTACATGGAGCGTATCCACCTTCAGCTTTAGCAGCATTGTAGAATTTACAAGTTCCACATTTTGAACCAGCTTTGAATTTTGGGCTTTTAGTTGTTTTTGCATCTAGTACGTATTGAAGAGTTTTCCCCATTCCTTCTGTAGGACTAGCAATTGCTTTTCCTGCTGGAGCTGTTGCTGGACATGCGTCAGCTGCGAAAGATTTTGTCGCTTTTGCGATGAATGGAACTATTGCTGCTGCGGCAACAGCAAATTTAAAAAATGAACGGCGTGATAAGTTAGTTTTTTCCACAGGGTTTTCTCCTACTAGTTAAATAATCAATGACCAAATATTATCATGCTCGATTTATTGAGTACACTTGGAAAGCAGGAAAATCTTAGTTATATTAGTTAGTTACGCTCAAACTTCTGTTTGACAAGTAGAACCATTAACTCTTTCAATAACGCGAGTTATTTGGTACATAAATTAAATAAACTGATGAGGAACATATGCACCCAACCAACGAGAATGCGCCCCTAGAAAATAGCCTTGGCAATAGCAAAGAATATTACACTGCTACCACTCAAGATATTCAAGTAGAAGTCGCCCCTGCATACGTGCCTGAAAGATCAGACCCAGAACATAATCAATATTTTTTTTCATATAAAATTCGTATCACTAATCGTGCAGACTTCTCATGCAGAGTAATCCATCGCCATTGGAAAATTAAAGATGGTAACGGAAAAATCTATGAAGTTCAAGGCTCGGGGGTTATCGGTGAACAACCCATGCTTGCCCCAGGTGAGAGTTACGAGTATGAAAGTTTCTGCCCACTGCACTCACCTTCTGGAAACATGCGCGGCAAATACCAAATGATCGACCAATTTGGAAATCGCTTTTGGGTAGATGTTCCAGTATTCTTCTTTAGAAAACCAGAGACATTTATCCATTAAAATTTTTTCTTATTCACGGCGGAATTTTACCAGCAGCTAAGGTTTCATCAGAAAATGATTTACCAATAGTTTATTTAAAACTTTAAGGGCCATTATATCTTTAAAGTTCTCTTGGCTAAAATTATAACAAACAAGAAACTTATTAAGGTCTTCGCTAGAATAAAACTTACGTCCATTTTCAAAATGATCAATGTCTAAACTTTTTAAATTCAACTTTGCAGCGACGTCTTTAAGAGAGAGCTTGCGAGCTTCGCGAACATAACGCAAAATTTGGCCTTCACGGCTATCGCGGTTATTATGAGAGTGTTTTCCGAGGTCTGAATTTTTTAACATTTATGCTTCCCCTACGCGAAATTTGCGTCCTTTTATTTTACCGATATTGAGTTTAGATATGGCCAGATCCAGCTGTGCTGAAGCGATGGCCACATAACTTTGATTATTTAGAATATTGATATTACCGATATAAGTTGCAGCTATTCCTGCCTCATTAACCAGGGCCCCAAGAATATCTCCTGGACGGATTTTGTCTTTTTTCCCACCATTAATATACATAGTTTTCATCGGTGCAATTAAATCAAAGCGTGCAGTCTTTGAAAGTTCACTTAATTTTAAGTATTCATTTTGAGTATTTTGATAATTTTCGATTTCACCTAGTTTTTCTTTTTCTGATTTCACAAAAAATGAAAAGGCCAATCCCTCTTTACCGGCCCTAGCAGTTCGGCCGATACGATGAGTATAAACTTCTGCATCCGTAGGAAGATCGAAATTAATGACGGCTTCAAGATCTTTAATATCTAATCCACGAGCGGCGACATCGGTTGCCACTAAAATCAAACAACTGTGATGAGAAAATTTAGTTAATACTACTGTTCGTTCATTTTGATCAAGGTCACCATGCATGGCGAGCGCAGAAACTCCAAGGCGTTCGAGCATGGCCGCAACTTCTGCACAATTTTGCTTGGTCTTACAAAAAATCACTGTCGATTCTGGTTTATAATGCCCAAGCACTCTAACCAGCGCTTCTGATTTATGGCGATGATCTTCAACTTCTATAAAAATTTGGCGAATAATATCTTTTTCATGTTTTGAATCCACTGCAACTCGCTTGGGATTTTTTTGAAAAACGTCACTCAAGCTTTCTATTTCTTCAGGGAATGTTGCCGAAAAAAGCAGTGCCTGCGCGGCTTTCGGTATGAAAGCTGCTACCGCTTCCATTTCGTCCCGAAAGCCCATATCGAGCATGCGATCGGCTTCATCTAAAACTAAAATTTCAAGGGCCTCAAGATTGATGGATCCTTTTTTTAAAAATTTTAAAACTCGTCCTGGAGTTCCAACAATAATATGTACACCATGCTCTAGAGAATTTATTTGTTGATACTCAGAAGCTCCACCACAAATCACCAGCACTTTACAATTTTTTGTAAAACGAGCAAGGCGACGAATTTCCTCCGCCACCTGCTCCGCGAGTTCGCGAGTCGGACAAAGCACGAGTGACTGCAATTTTTTATTTTCAAGATTGAGTTTATGCAAAATGCCCAAGCCGAAGGCCGCTGTTTTTCCACTTCCAGTTTTTGCCTGAGCGATCAAATCATTTCCTGCTAAAATCAGCGGGAGTGCCTCCTCTTGAATAGGTGTCATTGAGCTAAAACCCAAAGACTCAAGATTATCAAGAATTTCGGGACTGAGTGAGAGCGATTTAAATAAATTCGAATTAGTTTGTATCATCAATCATATCTATCACTACGTAGTACTCTCTAGATACAAATATTAATAGTGTGCTAAATTTTACAGTCGTAATTATGGAATAATCGATTTTCCTTCAATTGGCGGGGTAAAGTTACGAGTGTCGACATCAAAGAGCTCATAAATCGTGGGTGTGATATCCAACCTGTCGCCTGTTGGCCTGAGATTCTTAATAGTCGAGACTAAAAAAGTATTGCGAGCATCATGGTGGGAATGTTTCCCAATATCAAACCCATGATCAGTCGTAACAATTAAAATAGTATTATTTACTAAGTTCAGTTCTTTTAATTTATTAAGCATTTTTCCGAGGTTGATATCATTGTCCATCAAGGCTTTAGAGTATTCCTTTGAGTTTTCACCGAAGACATGACCTTGTTCATCAGGCTCTTCAAAATGGATAAATGCAAAGAATGCATCATTTTTCACCCTATCCAAAACGAGGAATGCTTTTCTTAAGACATTAGGCCCTTCAATCAAGGCCGTTTGAAAATGATCAACGACTTTACTATTATAGAGATAATAATAGGGCTCACCTTCTCGATGGTTCATGATTTTTTTATGTCCGCCAAAAACTGGAGTCTCAGCAAATTCATCCCACCAACGCGTTTTTTTTGAGTTAATAGTTGATCGCTTTAAACAATTCATACAAATATTATGTGGACCTCTAATGCCGACATTATTAACTTTTCCTGTAAGAAAAATAAGCTTCAATTTTTTCCCAAATTTTTGTGAAAGCCTTTCAAAGACAGTTAGGCCTTTAGGAATAGGAGCATAGAACTTGTTATTGAGCACTCCAGTTGTCTTGCTGCTATAGCCTGTAAGAATTTGAGTCCATCCAGGTTTTGTTTCTGTTGCATCTTTTGTGATAGTTGTTGAAACATATGAGCCATGATCAATAATAGATTTAAGATTGGGAAGTTGTCCTTGTTTTAAAAGAAGTTCTACGCGTTCGCGAAGTGATCCATCCCATCCAATAACAATTATATTTCTAAATTTGGGAATTGAACTTTTCATTGGAGATTTATGAGTCTCTGCTGAGAAAAGAGGATTAAAACAAGCCGATAAAAAAAAGCATAGAAATAATTTTTTCATACACTTACTGTATTCATGAAGAATCGAAAATTCAATAAGAAGGAAAAAGCTGGAGATTGACTAAAAATGATGAGAATCAAAAAAATTCCAGAATAAATGCTAATTCCCAATATAAGTATCGAGTACACGTTTAATATGCGCTTTAAATTTTATATCGTGATATTCCATGACGTGAGCTCTGATCTTTTGCCCTTCAAGCTGATCTTCATTAGCAAAAACTTCATCGATCATCGCTCTAATGGAACCTTTGTGAAAACTAGCAAAATAAGTTCCAGTACCATGAACCCATTTTTTTAACTCATTTCCTAAAATCACCGGGCGCCCCGTGGCCATAGTGGCAAGTACCAGGTTAGGAAATTCCTGACTGTTGAAACTGATAAGGGCCTTTGAACCTGCAAGCACTGGTGCGTGTTCCCCACTGCAACGGTTGCCGAAAAATTTACTCGCTCCCAAGTCAGCTTTCATTGAATTTAAATGTTCGTCATTACCGATAAACTTAAATTGTAATTCCCATTCGGCCATCCAAGAGGCCAGCTCGCGCGCTTCAACAAGCGATAGACCAGTGGCCTCAACTGCGAAGTAATGATGATTGAACATGGTCTTAGGAAACAAAGAATAGTCTGAAACCCGAAATGGCGGTGGCACCACTTCTGCGTTTGGAATGAATGATTTAATCTCTTCTTTTAAATCTGCTCTTGAAACCATAACCATGTCTGATTTTTTTAAGGTCTTTTTGACCCACGAAATAACAAAAGAATAAAAAAGTTTTTGGACAAAAGTCTTTCGAATTTTATTCTCAAAACCAAAATCATAAAGATAAGTGATAATTTTAGATTTATCACATCTTTTTATGCCTTGAGAAAATCCTTTTGAAATATTGATGATCAGGTCGTATTCACAAGAGACAAAAAGATTTTTTGCTAAAGAAGGAATTTGATAAGAGTGAGCATAGAACTCTTCATCGTTTTTAACTTTTTTACTTAAAAAGGTCGAACTAATCATCCGCTGTTCAATATGACCTAAGATCGCTCCTTCCCTGTGTGCAAAACAATAAAGTCTAGCTTCTGGAAAAATTTCACAAATAGTCTCAATGACTTCAGTGTAGTGGTTTCTCTCTAACAAATAATCGCAAGTGATAGCTATTTTCATAATTATAAAGAACTTTTAAAGTATTCAGCTGTTTGTCTTATTCCTTCCTCAAAGCCAACCTGTGGAGCGTAGTCAGAGACTCTTTGAAGTTTTCCAAGATCTGGACGGCGTCTTTTCGGATCATCTTTTGGAAGTGGAAGATAAACGATTTTAGAAGTACTTCCCAAAATTTTAATAATCAACTCTGCTGTTTGCTTAACAGTATACTCATCAGGGTTGCCGCAGTTAAAAGGTGTCGGGTCATTGCTCATCAATACAGTGTGAATGGCCTGAACTAAATCCGTTGAAAAACAAAATGAACGCGTCTGAGATCCGTCGCCATAAACTGTTAAGTCTTCGCCTTTCATCGCTTGAGTAATGAAATTCGGAATAACTCTTCCATCATTTGGCCGCATTCGAGGCCCGTACGTATTAAAGATACGAACGATGCGAGTATCAACATTGTATTTATGATGAAAGCTCATCGTAAGAGCTTCAGCAAAACGTTTAGATTCATCATAACAAGAACGAGGTCCGATACAATTAACGTGACCAACGTAATCTTCTTTTTGAGGATGAATTTCAGGGTCACCGTAAACTTCGGAAGTTGAAGCTTCAAGAAAACGAGCATTTTTTTCTTTTGCGAGTTCGAGAAGTTTTAGAGTTCCTTCTGAATTCACGCGCATGATTTCCACTGGAATAATGGCGAAATCAATAGGTGAAGCTGGACTGGCCATTGATAAAATATAATCGATCTTCTGATCTTTAAAGTTTGGAAGTCGCTCGTAAATATTATGTTGGTGAAATTCAAAATTTTTATAACTTGAAAGTAGATCGATATTCGATCTTGATCCCGTGATAAAATTATCTATCCCAATAACATGAGCACCTAAGTTTAAATAAAATTCACATAGAGTTGAGGGAACAAATCCTGCAGCCCCTGCCACTAGTACAGTCTTTCCTTCCATCGATATGGGCAAAACTACTTTGTTCATACTTACTCCCTACTTTTTTATTTAATAATGCTTAAGCTGTATTACAGCTGATCCTAAAGTTAATAATCCTGCCCCAATCATTTGCACTGGAGTCAGTTTTGCGCCCAAGAAAACCCAATTAATTGTCACGGCACTTAAGGGAAAAAACATTTCGGCAATGGCACAAACCCTGGCCGAGATTGTCTTTAATCCCTTGTAGTAAAAATACATCCCCAAAAGCCCAGACAATAGTACCATTAAAAGAATCTTTCCCCAAACTATTGCCTGCCAGTCAAAATGCATAAGGCCTTTATTTGCGTAAGCATAGAAGGCCATAAAAATGAAACCAAAAAGAAAACGCCCGGCCATAATATGACTTCCGTCGAGACCTTGTGCTGTGAGTTTTTTTCCAAAAACAGTTGAAGCTCCCCAACTCACCACGGCCACCATCGTGAGCAAATAACCCATCATCGCTGTTTGAGAAAGAAATCCCATTTTGAAATCAAAATTAGAAAGACCGGGAAGAATATCTGGTGAAGAAATTAATAATCCTCCCAATAAGGCCACTCCCGCCCAACACAAAAATGGTTTTTTCATTTTTTCCCCTAGAAAAAGACTAGCTAGGGTAAAAGATATTATAGGTTGAAGTTTTTGAAGAAGAATAACCAGTGAAGGATTGATCATAGTGAAGGCCTTGGTGAAACAAAGTGTTCCGATGGCCGAACCAAAAACTCCAATGACGATAAAATAAAAAATGGAAGAGATTTTTGTCTGCCAAATAACCCGCCGGTCTTTAAATAAGAGTGGAAGAAAGAATAAAACGAGAAATAGATGTTCAGTAAAAACAATTCTCTCGGCTGAAATACCACTAAAAAGCAGTGGATAGCGGATTAGAGTATCTACTGCCCATAAAAGCCCTGCGATAATGACAAAAAATACTCCTAACATAATTGATCCTTAGGAAAACTTAAGACATTGTGCGCTAATACTTTTTTTTGCATTAATTTTGACACTTGATTGTGGTTTTCTTCGTTGCTAAAAATTGGTAAATTTTAGAGGTAAAAAATCTTGTTTTTAAATTTAGATCAATGGAAGCATTCATGCAATTAAATCTTCACCAAACTCACCATGAAATCGGCGATTTTGAAGGTATTTTTAAATATCTCACTTCCACTTTTCAGGGAGGAAACCTTAAAGGATTACACCTATTTCCAGAGCTTTTTCTCACAGGCTACCCCCTCCAAGACTTGGTCCTACAAAAAAGCTTTATTGACGATTATCAGGCTTTTTTGGCAGATTTGTCCTTATGGTCTGAGCGACAATTCAAGAACGCCAGCGATAATTGCGCCCTACTACTTGGCGGTCTGTCTTACCAATTTGATTCCTTTGGCCTTCCTTCTCAAATTGAAAATGTCATTTACTTACTAGAACCCGGTAAAAAAATTCGGAACCTCTATACTAAACAACTTCTTCCCAATTATGATATTTATGAGGAAAAAAAATATTTTACTGCCGGAAGTGTCCCTGCCACTTTTAAATTTAAAGACAAAATCATAGGCCTGCTTATCTGTGAAGATATGTGGTTTTCGCATCTTCATGAAATTGATCCTGTAGAGCAATTAAAAGATCACTTGGATGGAAGCAATTTAAAATGTGATTTAGTGATCAATCTCAGTGCAAGCCCTTATCACTTGGGAAAATTAGAAAGTCGAGTAAACCGATCTCTAGAAATTTCTCAGTATTTGAACGCTCCTTTTGCCTACGTTAACCGTGTAAGCGCTGAAGACGAAATTGTTTTTGATGGCAGAAGTTTCGTCGTTGATGGAAGTGGCCTTGTCTCCATGGCAGAAAGTTTTAAAAGTGATATTTTAACTCTGGCCCTTCCCGCTTTTAACCCTCCGGTCAAAGAATTAATTCGCAAATTAAGTACAACAACTAATAGCTGGGGAGTTATTTTTTCAACCAGACTTACAACTGACACCACTAAACTTTTGCCACTTAAGGATTTCGAATGTGCTGAAATTTTAGACGCTCTGATTTTGGCCATCAGCGATTACTCTTTGAAAAACAATATCAAAAAATTCACCATCGCTCTTTCCGGCGGAATGGACTCATCATTAGTCCTGGCCATCTTAAAGATTATGAAAGACCGCAGTATTTATCCCATGACGATTGAAGCTGTTTTTATGCCGGGATTTTTTTCAAGCTCCATGAGTTATGACCTGGCCTATGATCTTTGCCACAATATCGGAGTAAAACTCACAACGATGCCGATTAAATTTATCCATTCAACCATAAGAACAGTTTATCGCGACAGCTTTAAAACTGAACTTGTGGGCCTCTCGGATGAAAACATTCAAAGCCGTTTGCGTGGAACTTTAATTTATGCACGTTCAAACGAAGTGGGCTCGATGGTTTTGAACACATCCAATAAATCGGAACTGGCCGTGGGTTACTCCACCATTTATGGAGATAGTGTCGGGGCCTTGTCAGTTTTGGGTGATCTTTATAAGAGTGAAGTTTTCGAACTCGCCCGTTTTATCAACCAGCAATATGATAATATGATCCCAGAAGAGATTATATCGAGGCCACCAAGTGCCGAACTTCGAGAAAATCAGGAAGATGCGCAGTCACTACCTCCTTATGACCGGCTCGATCCAATCCTTGAGGCACTCCTTTCTCAACGCTATTCCATGGAGGATTTAATCAAAAAAGGTCATAACAAAGAAGAAGTTATCAAAGTTTTTCAACTTCTTGTAAAATCGGAGTATAAACGAAAGCAGTTTTGCCCTATAATTAAAATTAAAGCTAAGAGTTTTGGTTTTGGATACCGAGTACCTATTAGTAAAAAAACTTTCTAGTCACCATCAAGGAGTACTACATGAATAAGAAGCAGTTACTGAAACCTTTTCAAGACTTAAAGCAAGAAATTGAAAAGCTAAGAAAAAAACACCTGGTTCAAGGCCTGGTTGAGAAATTTTATTCTGAAAAAAAATCTCTCGAAAAGAGAATTGAAAAAACGGTTTCTGACGAAATGAAAAAAGCTAAAAAATTCATGACTGAGCAGAAAAAAGAATTGGACATAATTCAGAAAAAAGTTGAAGTTGCGTTGAAGAAAAAGAAAGCAACTACTAAGAAAAAAGTGGCAAAAAAAGTTGCTCCAAAAACGACAAAAAAAGTAGCGGCAAAAACGACTAAGAAAAAAGCATCATCTAAATAAGTTTGTCTTCGGCGTAATTCCCTTGATACCCTCAAGGTTAAGACGCCGAAACATCTTCTCTGTACGGCTTCCAAGTCCCCTGCCATAAATTGATAGTTCCAGTGAGTAAGATTCTCTTTTCTTTATCAACTCTAATTTGAACATAAGTAAATTTATTATGACCTTCGATCTGCCCGGCATCCAACTGGGGGATATGGTTCCATGTTCCAGTGTTAAAATAGTATTTGTTCTCAGGAAAACGCAACCACTCTTGAACATGTGTATGCCCCATGACGACAGTGTGGATCTCAGGATGACGTCTAAGAATTGCTTTTGCCTTTTTTCCATAAAGTGGATAAATAGTGATCTGTTTTAAAATGCTGATTGTGGTTTTAAAATTTCTGTTTTGCTTGATAAATTCATCAAAATTACTTTGAACCAAGTACCAGGTGACAAGATAGCTCATTTTCCAAAAAAAATTAAAATCATAGAACAAGCACCACTTTACATACGAAGACAGAGGTCTAACTTTGTCGATATTAGGGCGGTCTTTCCTAAGCACCGGCAATAAATTAATACAGAACAAAGACCCCCAAGGAAGATTGAGAATCATCTTACCATTTGGTCCTTGCATAAAGTATTTATCGCTGGGCACGGTATTGATGACTTCAAAACGATGACCGTGCTCGATGTGAACTCCATTCAAATTCACTTCAAAACAAAACTGCAAATCATCACCAACATAACGCTTCAAAGCGACTTGTGCCTCAAGGAAGGCCATGCCCGAATCGTGGTTGCCGATGATATAGGTAATATACTTATTGGGCGCTTTGATGAATTTTCTTAGACCTTCAAAGAATTTCGGATGCCCTTTAACAATAGAATCAATGGATTTTATAGTAACTTCATCATCAATAATATTGGTGTAGACACCATCCACATCAATTTGAATAAGATTTAAAATATCGCCATTGAGCACGAGATGAACTTCTTCTCTTTCGTACTCACCTTTTGAATAATAATCACAGAAATCAAAAAACTTTTCGTCTTCTAAAAAATCTTCCAAAAGGTTAAGTTGTCCATTCTTTAAAAATTTTCCTTTTCCC